>JALOPJ010000172.1 GCA_025453955.1 Candidatus Edwardsiibacteriota bacterium | reverse complement strand
ACGGCCGTGACGAGTCCGGCACTGCGGTGTCGGCCGGGGTGTACCTCTACCGGCTGACGGCGCCGGGGTGGTCGCGGACGCGCAAGCTGAGCCTGGTGAGATAGGGAAAGCAACGGCAACCATCCATATATCACACCAACCGAACGGGAGCACCATGAGACAGGTCATCGGCACCATCGTTGCGTTGGCGCTGGCCGGCGCCGCGGCGTTCGCGGCACAGCCGCAGTACGCCAGGCTGCTGGACGACAACGGCACGTCCCTCAGGATCGAATTCATTGCCGGCAGCTACCGGCTGGAGCCGGTCGTCGTCGACGGCCGCGCCTACCAGCGGGTGGTCATGCCCGGCACCGCGCCGATGCTGGCGGCCGGCGCGCCGGAGCTGCCGATCGCAGCCCGCAGCGTCATCATTCCCGACCAGGGCGGCGTCGCGGTCAGGGTGACGGAGATCGAGACCGAGACCGTATCCGGGATCGACGTCGTGCCCTCCAAGGGCAACCTCTCCCGCGCCGTCGACCCGGAGACCGTGCCCTACGTCTTCGGCAGGGTCTACCAGCAGGCCGGGGCCTACCCGGCCGCCGTCGTCGAGCTGTCACCGCCGTTCATCGCCCGCGATTTCCGGGGCGTGACGGTCAAGTTCCACCCGGTGCGATACGATCCGGCGCGGCACGAGCTGACGATCGTCAAGCGGCTGGTGGCCGAGGTCGTGCCGTCGTCGGGGAACGGCGCCAACCCCCTGGCGCGGCGGAGCACCGCCGTCAGCCGCGAGTTCATCGACGGCTACCGCGAGCTGTTCCTGAACTACGGGCCGCGGGCGGCGCGCTACGACACCCTGTCGGACAACGGGCTGAAGATGCTGGTGATCACCGCCGACGCCTACCGCGCCAACCTCCAGCCGCTGGTCGACTGGAAGCGGCGCAAGGGGTTCAGCGTCAGCGTGGTGAACGTCTCGACGATCGGCAACAACGCCACCAGCATCAAGAACTACATCGCCAACCAGTACACGACCAACGGCATCGGCTACGTCCTGCTGGTGGGCGAGGCCACCGAGGTGGCGCCGGCCTCAGGCACCACCGGCGCGGCCTCCGGCGCGACGTCGGATCCCCAGTACGCCTGCCTGTCCGGCAGCGACCGCTACCCGGAGATCTACGTCTCCCGGTTCTCCGCCGGCAGCGCGGCCCGGGTGGACGTCCAGGTGGCCAAATCGGTCAAGTACGAACGGAACCCGCTGATCGCCGGCGCCTGGTACGGCAAGGCCAGCGGGCTGGCCAGCAGCGAGGGATCCCCGCCGGACTACGACCGGATGAACTGGGTGCGGGACACGCTGCTGTACTACGAATACGACCGCGTCGACCAGATCTACCAGCCATCGGCCACCAACACGCAGGTCCGGGATTCGGTCAACGCCGGCCGCGGCCTGATCAACTACATCGGCCATGGCGGCACCACCAATTGGGTCAACCCGCCGTTCAGCGTCACCGACGTCAATGGCCTGTCGAACACCGACCTGCTGCCGATCGTCAACTCGGTGGCCTGCGTGGTGGGGGACTTCGCCGGAACCGCCACCTGCTTCTGCGAAGCCTGGCAGTGGGCCGGGACGGCCGCGCAGCCCCGGGGCTCGGTGGTCCATTACGGCTCGTCGATCAACCAGTCATGGGTGCCGCCGACCATCTCCCAGATGGAGTCCAACCGGCTGCTGGCCCAGCGCAAAAGGGTGACGGCCGGGGGATTCTTCTTCAACGGTTCCATGAGGATGATCGAATACTATGCCCCGGCCACCGACGGCGACGAGATGTTCGAGACCTGGCACATCTTCGGCGACGCCTCGGTGCCGATCCGCAGCGATCTCCCGGCAGTGCTGGCCGTCGCCCATCCGGCCACCGTGGCCATCGGCCCGGCCGTGCCGTTCGCGGTTCACGTCGAGCGGTCGGCGGGTGGCGCGGCGGTGCCGGGGGCCCTGGTCTGCGCCCTGGTGCGGGGCGACTCCTCCCGGCAGTTCACCGGCTACACCGACGCCAGCGGCAACGCCACGCTGGCGGTGACGACCACCGCGGTCGACACCGTCTACGTCACGGTCACCGGCCACAACCTGGCGCCGTACGAGGGATTCGCCATCGCCGCGGTCCCGGCGGTGGTGACCATCGACCCGGACACCATCACGGTCAACGTGCCGACCCCGGTGACGGTGACGGTGACCGAGCCGGGGACCGGGACGCCGGTGCCCAACGTGGCGGTGACGATCGATGGGTACGGGATCCAGCCGGCCCTGGCCGATACCACGGACGCCAGCGGCGTCGCCAGCTTCAGCGTGACGGCGCCTTACGGCGAGGTGCTGACGGTGACCGGCCGCGAGGTCGGTGAATCCTACGACATGTTCACCGGCAGCATCTGGGTGACGGGCGGGGCGGCCTTGTCCACGTCATCGATCGTGGCGCAGACCTACAGCATCGGCCTGACGGATACCCTGATGCCGGGATTCGAGGCCCAGTTCGGCGGGACCTGCCTGCCCGATTCTTTCGACATGTACATCACCGGCTGCGGCATCGATGTCAGCGGCTCGTCCCCGGACGCCAACCTTTTTATCGGCGGAACGCCAACGGTTGTTGGAACGGTTACCGGCGTGATCGCCAAGAGCGGGTATGACATCTATGTGAAACAATTCCCCTGCCGCATCGTCTATGGCACGCTGAGTGGTACGATCATCGAGGACGGCACGTCGGCGCTGCTGTCCGGGGTCAGGGTGGTCGGTACGGCCGGAGCGGACACTGCCTTCGACGTGCTGACCAACGCCAGCGGCGTCTACGCCGTGCCGGACTCGCTGCCGTGCGCGAACTACACCTGGTCGATCGGCAAATTCGGGTACCTGGATTACAGCGAGCCGTTCACCCTGCAGTACGGCTACAACGGCAAGGACGGCATCCTGCACGCCGCCCCCTCCGGCGACGTGTCGGGCGCGGTGACGCAGTCCGGGACCGGGATCCCGCTGGCGGCGACGGTCAACGTGTACCGCAGCGACGACAACAGCCTGTACGCGACGACCACGACGGACTCGGGCGCGGGCGGGACCTACAGCATCGCCGGGCTGCCGTACTTCAACTACAGCTTCGAGGTGCGGGCCTACCACCACCGCAAGGCGACGCGGACGGTGACGGTGGAGGGGCCGGTGCGGACCGAGGACTTCGCGCTGGAGACGACGCAGGGCGACATCCTGGTGATCAACGACCAC
>JALOPJ010000171.1 GCA_025453955.1 Candidatus Edwardsiibacteriota bacterium | reverse complement strand
CAGCGCGACACGATGGTCGGCAGCAGGAAGTTGGGGCGGTCGGTGACCAGGATGAAGTGCGTGGTCGGCGACGGCTCCTCCAGCGTCTTGAGGAAGGCGCTGGCCGCCTCGGCGGTCAGGGCGTCGGCGCCGGCGATCACCGCGATCTTGCGCCGGCCCTCGTAGGGCTGCAGCGACACCTTGGCCTGCAGCTCGCGGACGTCGTCGATCGAGATCGACACCGCCTTGTCGAACCGCGGCTGGAGGTGCGGCTTGGCCGCCTTCTCCTTCAGGAATTCGGCGACCTCCTCGGCCAGCGCCCGCTTGTCGCCCTCGCCCGCCGGGTGCGGCACCGGGAAAAGATAGATGAAGTCCGGGTGCTGGTAGGCCGCGATCTTCCGGCAGCTGTTGCAGGAGCCGCAGGGCTTGGGCGCGTCGCCGAACAGCCCGCCCTCGCCGCCCTGGCAGTTGATGGCGCGGGCCAGCTCGACGGCGGCCAGCTCCTTGCCCACGCCGTCCGGGCCGTAGAACAGCAGGCTCTGCGCCAGCCGGTCCTCGGCCAGCGCGCTGGACAACAGTTTTTTTGCGACCTCCTGGCCGATCAAATCAGCGAACATGCTCGGATAAATAGGACTAAATTAGTCTTATTATACACTTACTCCAGCTCCACCACCTGCTGGCTCCTGACACGCAGTAATAGATGTACTTGTCCCAACGTCCGGGTTCCCGCCATCGACGATGTTCCCGGGCTCAGGAGCCGCCCGGAATTTCTCGCGTGGTTTGCGCCATGCCGGGCATGTTCATGAAATCACGGCGGCGGACATCATGGCACCGGACGAGCGCCGGGCGGAGAGGCTTCTTTGGTTCTTTCTTGGCCACAAGAAAGAACGAACCGGATCATGGATTCCAGCCGCAGCCTGTCCCGTGCGGGGACACGGGGCTGGAATGACACCATCGTGGTAAATCAACAGGGCTGCGGTCACTCCAGCTCCACCACCTGCTGGTTGCGGATGGTCATGAACTTGGCCTTGGGCCGGGCCCGGGTCTTGCCCATGGCGATCGGGCCGGAGACGCCGGCGGTGGAGATCTCCACCTTCTGCAGGGCGATCCGCAGGTCCTCGCGGTCGGCCGGCCCCCGGGCCAGCGCCTGCAGCATGATCCGGGAGCCGTCGTAGGCCTGGGCCGCCAGCTTGGAGGGCGCCTTGCCGTACTTCTTCTTGAACTTCTGCTCGAAGGCCGCGGCCGCCTGGGCCTGGCCGCTGTTGGGCGCCGCCACCGGGAAGATGGCGCCCTCGACGTAGACGCCGCCCTGCAGCAGGATCTTGGGGTCGCCCCACGAGTCGGTGCCCAGCAGCTGGACCTTCAGCAGGTTGTACACCAGCTGGGGCGCGATCATCACGATGTCCGAGGGCGGCGCCGGGATGAACAGCGCCTGGATCCTGGCCTGCTTCAGCCGTCCGACGATGTCCTTGAAGTCGGTGGTGCCCGGCTCGTAGTCGACCACGACGGCCACCGGCGCGCCCTGCTTGGCCGCCTCCTGGGCGAAGGCCCCGGCCACGTTCTCCCACGAGGTCTCGCGGGGATGGAGCACCGCCAGCGCCTTGAAGTTGAGCTTGTTGATGGCGTAGTCGGCGGCGGCCGCGCCCTGCCAGGAGGTGCTCTGGGTCATCTGGAAGACGCAGGGCCCGATGGTGGCGATGCGCTCCTCGGTGGCGGTGGGCGAGACGATCGGCATCCCCAGCGCGTTGGCGGTGCCGGCGGCGGCCACGGTCGGCCCGGACAGCACGTCGCCGATCACGCCCAGCACCCGGGCCGAGTCGGCCAGCCAGTTGACCTGCCGCACGGCGTCGATCGGGTCGCCCTTGGTGTCGCGCGCCGTCAGCTTCAGCTTGTTGACGGCGCCCTGGTTGTGCTCGTCGAAGGCCATCTCGGCGCCCTGCTTCAGCGCCAGCCCGTACTCGCTGAACCGGCCGGTCAGCGGCGCGAGCACGCCGATCAGCCGGTTGTCGACCCCGCCGGCGGCGGCCGGCTGGCGGGGCTGCCGCAGCTGCGTCAGCATCTCGGCCGCCTGGACGGCCTCGGCCGTGCCGGGGTAGTTCTTGGCGATCTCCGCCAGCAGCTTCTTGGCCCCGTCCTCGTCCTGGTCGGCGATCGCCATCCCGGCCAGCTTGATCCCCAGGGCCGGCGCCAGCGCGGACTGCGGGTACTTGCGGTAGAGGGTCCGCAGCTCGTCGCCGCCCAGGCGCTCGGCCAGGATCACCGCCAGCGGGTCGCGGATGTCGTCCTGCTCTTCCCCGGACGCGGTGCGCAGCGCCTCGAAGTACTGCTGGCCGGCCTTGAGGTACTCGGCCTTGGCCAGGAAGCAGTCGCCCAGCAGTTTCCGGATCCGGGTGATGGCCGCCGACTGCGGGTATCGGTCCGCCAGCGTCTCCGCTTCCCTGATGGCCGCGTCGGTCTCCCTGTTGTCGAACCGCATCTTGGCCATCAGGTAGCCGGCGTCCGGCACCAGCGCCGAGGACGGGTGCTTCTCGATCAGCGCCTCGGCCTGGTACTTGGCCTCGTTGTACTTCTTCTGGCCGTAGAGCTCCGTGGCGTGGTCCAGCAGGGCCCGGGCCTCCTTCTCCTGGAAGTCGGCAGCCGCGCCGCTGCCCGCGGGTTCGGGTTTCTTCCCGACGGCGGGCTCCAGCGTGGCGCAGGCCAGCCCGAGGAATGGCAAAGCCAGCAGGCAGAAATATCGTTTCATTTGTGCCTCATTATATGGGGGCTATTTTGCAAACTGATAAGTATACCAATCATTATACCCGGTGTCAATGATTATCTTAACCTGTTTCGCGTGAATGGATTATCGGCGCCCGACGCACCAGTGGACCGGCATCATCGACCGGCGGCTGCCCTGTTCGATCGCCTCCCGCTCCCTTTCCTTCAGCGATCGCAATTCATCGGTCATCGGCATCACCGCTGCGATCACCCGCCACTCGTTATCGAACTGCCCGCGATGGCGTTCGTTGTCCCAGGCGTATTCGACCGAGCCCGTTGACACCTTGAATCCGGCCTGCGCGAACAGCCCGGGCAGTCTGGGACCCATGCGGGGGTCCGCGCCCTTTGAGGCCAGGTCATTGCGGAACATTTCGCCGAGACCAGCAAGCTCGGCCGGTTCATCCCTCCGGCCGCCGTAGTCCGGCTCGCCCAGCGCTACCAGCGCGCCTCCCGGCGCCAGCACCCGCCGGCACTCGGCCAGCACCGGC
>JALOPJ010000170.1 GCA_025453955.1 Candidatus Edwardsiibacteriota bacterium | reverse complement strand
GGCATCGACAAGACCGACAGCGTGATCGACGTCGCCCTGCTGGAGTTCTGCGTGCGCGAGGAGCTCAACCGCACCGCCCGCCGCGCCATGGCCGTGCTGCGCCCGCTCAAACTCGTCGTCGACAATTATCCGGAGAACCAGGTCGAGGAGTTCGACGCCGAGAACAATCCCGAGGACCCCGCCGCGGGCACGCGCACGATACGCTTTTCGCGCGAGCTGTACATCGAGCGCGACGACTATATGGAGAGCCCGTCCAAGGGCTATTTCCGGCTGTTCCCCGGCTCGGAAGTACGGCTGAAGCACGCCTACCTGGTGACCTGCGGCGAGGCCGTCAAGGACAAGGACGGCAACGTCGTCGAGCTGCACTGCACGTACGACCCGGCCTCGCGCGGCGGCAACGCGCCCGACGGCCGCAAGGTCAAGGGCACGCTGCACTGGGTGTCGGCGAAGCACGCGGCCGACGCCGAGGTCCGGCTGTACGAGCAGCTGTTCACGGAACAGAAGCCGACCACGGACTCGCCGGTCAATCCCAATTCGCTGACCGTGCTGACGGGCTGCAAGGTCGAGGCGTCATTGAAGGACGCGAAACCCGGCAACACCTTCCAGTTCCTTCGCCACGCCTACTTCTGCGCGGACTGCAAGGACCACCGGGACGGCAGGTTGGTGTTCAACCGGTCCGTGACCCTGCGCGACTCCTGGGCCAAGGAGCAGAAGAAGTAGCCCGCGGTTCGTCATCCTGAACAATGCGTCCCGCCTGGCCCGTGAAGGATCTGCTCAATTCTTCGCTGGCCACGCACGATGCCGATCTCAGAATGACGGTGCCCAGAACATGATGGAGTTGTTTAAAACCGCGGGATCCGTATCATCCGATCAAGAGAAAGGATCACCAATGCCCAAGACCGTGAAAAAATCCGAGAAGGCGGCGCTGGAGACCTACCTCCGCTTCGCCCGCCAGACCAAGGTGGTCTCCGGCAAGGACATGTTCATCCGGCTGTCCGAGGACGAGCTGGGCCACCGCGAGATCCTGGAAAAGGAGCTCCACAACCTGCAGGCCGGAAAGCCGTGGGCCAAGCCGTCCTTCAAGCCCTCGGACATCGAGGAGCTGCTGCCGAGGATCTCCGACCAGCAGGCCAAGGCCCGCTCGGAACAGGGATCGTCGGACGACCTCACCGCGCTCAACATCGCGCTGGAGATGGAGAAGAAGGCCATCGCCTTCTACCGCCGCGAGGGCGAGAAGACCGCCGACGCCACCGCCCGCAGGATGTACGCCCGGCTGGCCGAGATGGAGGAGGCCCACTACAACCTGATCCAGGCCGAGCTGGACAATATCAAGGACATCGGGTTCTGGTTCGGGATCCAGGAATTTACCCTGGAAAGCAATGAGTAGATAGCATCCGGCGAGCCCCAGTCACAACATGGGACCATACCGCAGTGTCATTCCCGCCCCGCATCGTCGTGCGGGGTAAACTCCGGCGGGAATCCAGTAAAAAGAACGGCCCATCCGATCGGATGGGCCGTTCTTTTCGTCGTGGGGTATGTCGTGTCAGGGTTCCATCGTCCGCACCGGCTCGATCACCCGCATCCGCTCCCAGGCGCCGCCGCGGTAGCGCAGCAGGAACGCGATCCCCAGCGCGATCACGTAGGCCGTGGCGATGCCCCAGCAGGCGTAGATGTCGGCGCGCAGGACGGCCACGGCCAGGTAGCTGGGCACGATCAGGATCCCCAGCGACATCGCGCCGATCATCGCCATCACGAACCGGGTGTCGCCGGCCCCCTTGATGGCGGAGGAGAACACGATGTTCAGGCCGTCGAACAGGGTGTACACCGCCACGAACTTCAGCAGCACGGCCGCGGTCGCGGCGATGGCGGGGAAGGTGCGCGGGTCGGACTGGGCCGCGAACGGCGCCAGGAACAGCCCCGGCGCGAAGAAGAACAGGCCGGCCACCAGCGCCATGTAGCCGAACGTCATCTCGAAGGCCGAGCGCACCGCGACGCGGGCCCCGGCCGGGTCGCCCCGCCCCACCTGCCGGCCCACCAGCACCGACACCGTGATGCCGATCCCGATCATCGGCATGAAGGCCAGGGTGTTGATGTTGAAGGCGATGGTGCTGGCCGCCAGGTCGGTCGTGCCCAGCCGCCCCACCAGCAGGATGAACACCGTGAACCCGGCCATGTCGATGAAGAACTGGACCCCGCTGGGAAGGCCGAAGGACAGCAGCCGCAGCAGCAGCGCCCGCTCCGGCCGCCACCGCAGCATCCCGCAGCGCTGACGCACGCCTCGGCCGAAGACGATGGCCGCGAAGGCCGCGGACATCGCCAGGCTGGCCGCCACGTTGGCCCAGCCCGCGCCGGCGATGCCCAGCGCCGGGAACCCCCAGCGCCCGAAGATCAGCAGCCAGTCCAGCAGGACGTTGAGCGCCGCGCCGCCCAGGGTCACCCACATCACCGGCAGGGTGCGCCCCAGTCCGGAGAGCACCCCGGCGAAGGCGGCCGAGGCCAGGGCCGGCAGCGCCCCGTAGCAGAGGATGGTGTAGAACACCACCTCGTTCCGCTGCACCGCCGGCTGGTGCCCGGCCATGGCGAAGAAGCGCGGCGCGAACGGCACGGTCGCCAGGCACAGCAGGCCGCCGGCCAGCGCCACCCACAGCGACTGCCACAGGGCCCGGCCCACCCGCTCCTCCTGCCCCGCGCCGTGGTACTGCGCCGCGAAGGTGCCGACGTACCCCACCGTCCCCAGGAACAGGCAGAGCAGGGCGTAGCTGACCATCCCGGCCGGCATGGCCGCCGCCACCGCCTCCGGGGCGTACCAGGAGAGGAAGATGCGATTGAAGAAATGCTGGACCGAGGTCGAGCCGGTCGACAGGATCAGCGGCACGGCCAGGGCCAGCACCTGGCGGTAGCCGCCCTCGGCGTTCCAGCGTCGTCGGAGGTATCGTATCATTGTTGCGGCAAAGGATTCGCCTGATGTGACCATCAGGCGATGTGATTTGTTGCGGAATAGTATCGGTTTTATACGACGCGCATCACCGCGCACTTCAGGTACTGGGTCTCCTTGGCCGCCAGCAGCACCGGGTGGTCCTGGGCCTGGTGGCGGAACTCCAGCAGCTGCAGCTGGCGGCCGGCGTCGCGGGCCGCGTCCACCAGCATCACCCGGAACAGCTCGTCCTCGATGTGGTAGCTGCAGGAGCAGGAGACCAGCACCCCGCCCGGCGGCAGCAGCTTCATGGCCCGCAGGTTGATCTCCTTGTAGCCCGCCAGCGCCGGCTCCACCGACTTCTTGTTCTTGGCGAAGGCCGGCGGGTCCAGCACCACCGCGTCATAGCGCTCGCCGGCCTCGACCTTGTGCTTGAGCGCCTGCATCAGGTCGGCCTGCTGGAAGGTGCAGGTCCCGTCCAGGCCGTTGAGCGCTGCGTTCTGCCGCGCCCGCTCCACCGCGGGTCCCGAGACGTCCAGGCCGGTGACCGCCGTGGCCCCGCCGGCCGCGGCGTTGAGCGCGAAGCCGCCGGTGTGGCAGAAGGCGTCCAGCACCGTCTTGCCCCTGACGTGCCGGCGCAGCGCCAGCCGGTTGTCGCGCTGGTCGAAGAACCAGCCCGTCTTCTGGCCGTGCTCCAGGTCGACCGCGAACTTCAGCCCGTTCTCCTCGATCACGGCCTCGGGGTTCAGCTCGCCGGACAGCACGTTGACCGAGGGATGCAGCCCCTCCAGCTTGCGCGAGTAGCTGTCGCTGCGCTCGTAGATGCAGGCCGGTTGCAGGAGATCCGTCAGCGCCTTGACCACCAGCTCGCGCCGCAGGTCGATCCCCAGCGACATGATCTCCACCACCAGCTGGTCGCCGTAGCGGTCGACGATCAGGCCCGGCAGGCCGTCCGACTCGCCGTAGCACAGGCGGTAGTGCTTGGAGCCCGGGTACAGCTCCTGCCGCAGCGCGTCGGCCGCGGCGATCCGCCGGTCGAACAACGCCTGGTCGAGGGACTCGTGGGTGCGGGTGAACAGCCGCACCGAGATCAGCGAGTGGCCGTTGTAGAAGCCGTTGCCCAGGTAGTGGCCGCGGCCGTCCAGCACCTCGACCGCCTCGCCCTGGCGCAGGCCCTCGGGCAGCTTCCAGAGCCGCGGCCGTCCAGCACCTCGACCGCCTCGCCCTGGCGCAGGCCCTCGGGCAGCTTCCAGATCTCGTTGGAGAACACCCAGGGATGGCCGGCCCGGATCCGGCGCTCCTGGTTCTTGCGAAGGTGGATTCTTTGCATGCGTCCCTGCGTTGTTCCCCTCTCCGGCACGGGGAGGGGCTGGGGTGGGGTCGACAGGCCGGGCGATCGGCCGATCGCCCCTACAATTATTCCTGTTCCTCGGGTTTTTGCCGCCGGGCCCGGCGCCGGTCGATGTCGGTCAGGATGCGCTTGCGCAGGCGGATCGACTTGGGCGTCACCTCCACCAGCTCGTCGTCGGCGATGAACTCCAGCGCCTCCTCCAGCGTCATTATCTTGGGCGGCGACAATCTGATCGCTTCGTCGGCCGTGGAGCTGCGCATGTTGGTCAGGCGCTTGGTCTTGCAGACGTTGACCACCAGGTCGGTCTCCTTGGGCCGCTCGCCCACGATCATCCCCTCGTACACCCGGTCGGCCGGCGCCACGAACAGCATGCCCCGCTCCTG
>JALOPJ010000169.1 GCA_025453955.1 Candidatus Edwardsiibacteriota bacterium | reverse complement strand
TTGGAGTACGGCCTGATCTCGTAGTCGGCGGCCAGGGTCAGCTTGTCGGTCGGCTTGACCGCGGCGCCGAAGCCGATGATCATCGGCATCGAGAACTCGGCGCCCGACATCTCCGATGACGTGCTGCCGGTGCCGTAGACCGGTAGATTGGTGAAATCGTTGGTATTGGTCATGTCGATCTTCAGATTGAACGGGAAGCGCATCATGGCGCCGATGCTGAACTTCGGGAGGCTGATCAAGGCGCCGGCGTTGAGATTGAAACCGGAGAACTTGGTTTCCTCGGTGAAGTTGTCGGTGATGCTATTATCGGCGGTGTAGGTGTTCTTGTTCGTCTCGGTCACGCCGTTGATGTAGATGTTGCCGGCGGCGCCGATCAAGAATTTGTCCGTCAGCTGCACGGCGATGGCCGGCGTGATCGCGTCCATGCCGCCCTTGGCCTCATAGGACCAATCGTAGTCGCCGGTCGGGAAATAGTCGTAGTCCTGCTCCGATCCCTTGGCCTTGTTGCCCATGTCCACCATCCGCTGGTACGCGACCGCCAGCGACAGGTTCTTGCTGCCGGTCTTCAGCGGGATCACGAAGCTGGCGAATGCCGGTGCGATATGGCTGGCCGATTCCTCGTAGCTGTCGGTCTCGGTGCCGAAGGTCATTTCGCCGCTGTACTTGGTCATGTTGAACAGCCCGACCACCGACGCCTCCATCTTCTCCAGCTGGGCCAGCCCGGCCGGGTTCCAGCCCACCGCCGTGGCGTCGTCGGCCACGCCGATGAACGCGCCGCCCATGCCGCGGGCCCGGGCGCCGGTGCCCATGATGTTGAAATCGTACGCATGGTGCCTGTGCTCCTTGTATGAAAAATGGTGGGTGGTTGTCTGGGTCAGCCGGGATCACGAGGACAGCACGGTGCCGTGGCCCCACCTCCTTTCCGGTGAATCCATCAGTGTCCGTTGTCTATCGTCCGTGTTCGGTGAACGCGCGCAGCCTGGCCCCTATTTGGCCACCACCTTGTTGCCGGTGGCGATGGTCTGGCCGGTCTCCTTCTCCACGATCTCGGCCTCGGACATCCGGTCCTGGACCTCGGTCAGCAGCAGCTCGCCCAGCTTGGTGACCTGCTTGTTGAGGATCTCGCCGGTGACGGGGTGGGTGATGGCCTCGCCCTCCTTGAACACCACCATCTTCATCCCCTTGCGCATCCCCTTGGCCGTGCCCACGTCCAGCAGCACCTTGGCGGCGTCCATCCTGATGACGTAGCCCTCCACCAGCGGCACGTCGTTGTAGATGTCGATGGCGATGCTCTGGGCCATCATCCGGACGTCGGCCAGCGTGCTGCGGTCCGACATCGCGTCCTTGGCCGTGATGATGGTGCCGTTCTCGGTGTCGATCAGCCGGGCGTCCATGCCGGTGCCCAGGCCGCCGGTGGTGATCGAGCCGATCAGGATGGCGTCGACGCCGATCAGCTTGCCGACCTTGACCGCCTTGGCCTGGTCGATGGCGCCGGTCATCCCCAGCTTCTGCTCGCCCAGCACCTTGTCGATCTGGGTGCGCTCCAGGATCTTGAACCGCTTCAGGCTGTAGAGCGATGTGATCATCTTGTCCTGCACCATGCCGGTCAGGCCGGGGTCGCCGCCCTTGTTCTCGAACGGCAGCACCGCGATCGACATCCGCTGGCCCACCCGCGTCACCCGCGACTCGTCGTAGGTCAGGGCGCCGATCGGCAGCTTGCTGGAGCTGCGCTCCCGCTCCAGCGCCGCCTTCTCGGCCTCCAGCTTGGCCAGCTTGTCCTTCTGCTCCTGCAGGGCCTTCTGCTCGGCCTCGGACTGGGCCTTCTTCTGGGTCTCCAGCGCCGCCAGCTCGGCGGCCAGCCGCTTCTTCTCCAGCTCCAGCCGCTCCCGCTCCCGGGTCAGCTTCTCGTCCTCCTCGCGGGAGAGGCCGGCCGTCACCGGCGCCGAGGGCACCGCGCCCGAGCCGACCTTGGCCAGGTACTCGGTGGTCTTGCCGGACTTGGCGAAGGCGGCGGACAGCTCCAGCTCGCGCTTGGCCGCGGCCGCGTCGCCCAGGTTGAAGTAGCAGATGCCCATGTCCCGGTGCGGGAAGTACGGGATGAAGTGCATGCCGTAGGTGCGGAACTGGGCGTTGTCCTTGAACTCCAGCGACACGGCGGCCTTGAACTCGTCGATGGCCCGGTCCCACTTGCCCTGGGCCATCAGCTTCTGGCCCTCCTCGTAGTAGTTCCAGGGCTTGCCGGCGGCGGCGGCGGACCCGGCGCCGAGCGCGACCACCAGGAAGGCTAATATGCTGACCTTGAACGGTTTCATCCGAATATCTCCTTGTTGAGCGTCGATACTATCTAATCATAATTCCGGGGCAATGTCAAGGGACTTGTGTGATTTTTTTCACGACGTCCGGGGCGTCTGGCACGGAAATCGCCATCGGTCACTTCACGGCCGGCGGCGCGATCGGGTAGTCGCCGTCCAGGCAGGCGTAGCAGTAGTCCCCGGGCCGGGCCAGGCAGCGCTTCAGCCCGTCCAGCGACAGGTAGCCCAGGCTGTCGACCCCCACGAAGTCCTTGATCTGGGCCGGCGACTTGTAGGAGGCGATCAGCTCCTGCTGGCGCGGGGTGTCCACCCCGTAGTAGCAGGGGAACTTGATGGGTGGCGACGAGATCCGCAGGTGCAGGCCGGCCGCCCCGAAGTCCCGCAGCATCCGCATGATCTTCTTGGAGGTGGTGCCCCGCACGATGGAGTCGTCCACCACGGCCGCGGTGCGGCCGTCGAGGTGGGCCCGCACCGGGTTGAACTTGAGCTTGACCGCGAAGTCGCGGATGGCCTGGGTCGAGCCGATGAAGGTGCGGCCGATGTAGTGGCTGCGGATCAGGGCCAGCTTGTAGGGCAGGCCGGCCGCGCCGGCGTAGCCCAGGGCCGCGTTGTTGGAGGAATCGGGCACCGGCAGCACGAAGTCGGCCTGGACCGGGTGCTCCGCCGCCAGCTCCTCGCCCAGCCGGAACCGCACCTTGGAGACGCTCTCGCCGAAGATCACGCTGTCCGGCCGGGAGAAGTAGATGTGCTCGAAGACGCAGTGCCTGCAGCCGTCGCGCCGCTCCAGCCGGGTCGAGCAGAGCTTCCCGTCCACGATGGCCACCAGCTCGCCGGGGTCGACCTCGCGCTGGAAGGAGCCGCCCATGGTCTCGATGGCGCAGCTCTCCGAGGCGAAGGCCCAGCCGCCGTTGATGTAGCCCATGGCCAGCGGCCGGATGCCCAGCGGGTCGCGGAACACGTACATCGCCCCCCGGAACAGCAGGATGGCCGAGTAGCTGCCCCGGACCGCGCCCATCATCCGGGCGATGGCGCCCGCCACGTCCCCGCACTCCTCGTAGTAGCAGGCGATGCTGGCCACGATCACCTCGGCGTCGTTGCTGCCGTAGGGCGTGAAGCCCCGGGACTTGAGGAAGCGGGTCTGCTCCAGCATGTTGGTGACGTCGCCGTTGGAGACGATCACCATCCGGCCGTCCCTGGTGTCGGCGTAGTGGGGCTGGGCGTTGGCCACCGAGCTGTCGCCGGCCGTGGGGTAGCGGGTGTGGCCGATGCCCGCCGTGCCCGGCAGCGAGGCCAGCACCTCGGGCTTGAAGATGTCGAACACCAGGCCCCGGTCCTTGACGATGCGGTTCTCCCGGCCGTCCCACACCGCCATCCCGGCGTTGTCCTGGCCCCGGTGCTGGAGGGCGAACAGCCCCAGGTAGAGCTTCTCCGCCGCCTTGTCGTTGTTGTAGATGCCGCAGACGCCGCACATGGTCGCTGTCGCCGGTCATTGTGGGTTGAATAAGACTAAATTAGTCCTATTATCGGGCCGCCGCCAGCGCGATCTCCACCATCCTCATGAAGGCCCCCTGGCGCTGCCCGGCCGTGGCCCCAGCGTGCCGAAGCGCTGCCACAGCTTCCAGGCCTGCGGGTCCTCGCTGTAGAAGCTGTCCGAGGACAGGACGTTCCCGGCCGCGACCTTGATCCCCTGCTGCTTGGCGGCCTCGGCCGCATTCATCAGCAATGCGAAGTCCGCCGTGGCCGCGAAGTCCAGCCCGCCGAAGCGGATGCGGTTGACGTTGGAGTCGGTCGACGCGGACACCGCCAGCACCACGTCCCCCAGCTTCAGCCCCGGCTGGATGGCGCCGCAGGTGCCGATGCGGACCAGGGTCTTCGCCTTGTATTCGGTGATCAGCTCGCTGGCGTAGATGCCGATCGACGGGATGCCCATGCCGGTGCCCTGCACCGAGACCTTCCGGCCCTTGTAGAAGCCCGTGTAGCCCAGCATCCCCCGCACCTGGTTGTGGCAGACCGCGCGGTCGAGGTATTTCTCCGCGATCAGCCGGGCCCGCAGCGGGTCGCCCGGCAGCAGCACGGTGTCCGCGATCTGGCCCCTGGTGGCGCCGATGTGGATGCTCATGGGTGCTCCGTATAATAGGACTATTTTAGTCTTATTAACCGATCCGCCCGGTCGGGTCGAACTGGCGGAAGCGACAGGGTGATCACGCCATCCGCGCCGGGATCGCACCCTCCCAGGATTCCTGCAGCTTGGCCACCGGCAGGTCGACCAGTTTCCTGATCGCCAGCTTCTTCCCGCCTACCGCGCCGATCTTGAGGCAGCCCACCTTGTGCTTTGTGGCCAGGGCCATAACCTTGCGTACAGCGGACTGCGGACAGCTGAGGATGACCCGGGACTGGTGCTCCCCGAACAGCTTGAGGTCCGGCCTCCCCGGCAGCTTCGCCAGGTCGACCGCCGCGCCGACGGTCTTGCCCGTCGTGTCCGAGATGCAGCACTCGGCCAGCGCCACGGCCAGCCCGCCCTCGGCGCAGTCGTGCGCGGACCGCACCAGTTTCGATTTGATCGCATCCAGCACGAAGCCGTGGAGGGCTTTCTCCTTTTTCAGGTCCATCCGCGGTCCCTTGCCCTCGACCTTGCCATGGACGGCCTTGAGGTATTCGGAGCCGCCGATGTCCGGCTTCTGTTTGACGTCGCCGACCAACAGGATGGCGTCGCCGGTTTTCTTGAACCATTGGGTGGTGACCTGCGACAGGTCGTCGATCAGCCCCACCATGCCGATCAGCGGCGTGGGGTAGACGCTGTGGGTGACGCTCTCGTTGTAGAGCGAGACGTTGCCGGAGATGACGGGCACCTGCAGCGCGTTGCAGGCGTCGACCATGCCCAGCACGCACTGCCGCATCTGGTAGAACACCTCGGGCTTGTAGGGGTTGCCGAAGTTGAGGCAGTCGGTCAGGCCCAGCGGGCGCGCGCCGGAGCAGGCCAGGTTGCGCGCGGCCTCGGCCACGGCGATGGCCCCGCCGTTCCTGGGGTCCAGGTAGCAGTAGCGGCCGTTGCAGTCGGTGGTCAGGCCGATGGCCTTGCGGGTGCCGCGGATCCGCAGCACGGCCGCGTCCGAGCCCGGCAGCACCACGGTGTTGGTGCGCACCTGGTGGTCGTACTGGCGGTAGACCCAGCGCTTGCTGGCGATGGTGGGCGCGGCCAGCAGTGCGAGCAACGTTTGGTTGAGGTCGTTGGGCAACGGCACCGCCGTTTGCTTGAACCGCGCGACCTTGGCCAGGTACGCCGGCTTCTTCGACTCGCGCCGGTAGACCGGCGCCTCGTCCACCAGCGCCTTCACCGGGACCTCGCAGAAGACCTCGTCCTGCCACGTGACCCTGACCTTGCCGTCGTCCGTGACCCGGCCGATCCGGGCGCAGTGCAGCTCCCACTTGTCGAAGATGGCCTTGATCTTGTCGAAATTCGCCGGCGGGGCCACCACCACCATCCGCTCCTGCGACTCGGACAGCATCACCTCGTAGGGCGTCATGCCCGTCTCGCGCAGCGGCACCCGGGAGACGTCCAGCTCGATGCCGGTGCCGGCCCGCGAGGCCATCTCGATCGACGACGAGGTCAGCCCGGCCGCGCCCATGTCCTGGATGCCCACCGCCAGGCCCGAATCGATCAGCTCCAGCGTGGCCTCCAGCAGCAGCTTCTTGGTGAAGGGGTCGCCGATCTGCACCGAGGGCCGCTTGGCGGCGGACGACTCGGACAGCTCCTCGCTGGCGAAGGTGGCGCCGTGGATGCCGTCGCGCCCCGTGGTCGCGCCCACGGCGATGATGTCGTTGCCCGGCCCGCTGGCGAAGCCCTTGACGATCTTGGCGTGCTCGACCACGCCCAGCGCCAGCACGTTGACCAGCGGGTTGGTGGTGTACGAGGCGTCGAAGAACACCGAGCCGCCGACCGTGGGGATGCCGACGCAGTTGCCGTAGTCGGCGATGCCGGAGACCACCCCGCCGAACAGGTGGCGGACGTGGGGGTCGGACAGCTCGCCGAAGTAGAGCGGGTCCATCAGCGCGATCGGCCGGGCGCCCATGGTGAAGATGTCGCGCAGGATGCCGCCGATGCCGGTGGCCGCGCCCTGGTAGGGCTCGATGGCCGAGGGGTGGTTGTGGCTCTCGACCTTCATCGCCACGCCCAGGCCGTCCCCGATGTCGACGATGCCGGCGTTCTCGCCCGGCCCCTGCAGCACCTGCTTCATCCTCGTCGGGAACAGCTTGAGCAGCGGCTTGGAGTTCTTGTAGGAGCAGTGCTCGGACCACAGCACCGAGAAGATCCCCAGCTCGGTGTAGGTCGGGGTGCGGCCCATGATGGCCAGGATCCTCTTGTATTCCTCGGCGTTGAGGCCGAAGGACTGGGCCAGCTTCAGGCCGACGGTGGGTTCGCGATGGTTCATCGTTTTTATTTCCATGCATGCGTGCAGATCGTCATCCTGAGCAGGGCGTCCCGCCTGACAAGCCGAAGGATCTCGCTCC
>JALOPJ010000168.1 GCA_025453955.1 Candidatus Edwardsiibacteriota bacterium | reverse complement strand
GCGATGCTGTCGCGGCGGTAGGCGTTGTCCTTGCGGAAGTAGTTCTTGAGGGTCACCGTGTCGGCGCCGATGCCGGTCGGCGTCAGCCTGCCGACGTAGATCTCCGGCGCGAGGGATCCCCGATGGACGTCGAGGATGCCGTCGCTGCCCGGCACCCAGCCCCCGCCGGCATGGCTGATGGTGTCCAGCCACTCGCCGTCGAGGTCCATGTAGTAGAGGTCGCACGGCCACTCGGCATAGCCGTAGGTCTCGAAGTCGTCCTCCACCTGGAACCAGGGCACGGGCAGGGCGCCCACCAGCAGGGCGCCGTCGATCCCGGCGCTGTCGCGGAGCAGGCCCAGCAGCGCCCGCAGGTCCTGCGGCGTCCCGCCGGACACGGAGCGATGCAGCACGGCGTACCCGTCGGCCTCGAGGTTGGCCGTCAGCTGCGCCAGCGACGGCGACAGCGCGGCCGCGATGCCCTGCTGGGTGATCACCGCCACCGTGCCGGAATCGCCCGGGGCGAGCCGGTACCTTTCCGCCGCTCCCGGGACGCAGGAAAACGGTGCGGCCGGGTACTGGGCCAGCCACTCGGCGTAGGTGTCGGGCCGGCTGCCGGGAGGCCCGGCCCAGCGCAGCAACGGGATGCCGTTGCCGGCCAGCGCGGCGGCGGCCAGCAGCGGGAGCAGCGCGGCGATGAAAAGACGGCGCATCGTGATCTCCGGTCGTTTGGGCGGCGCGGTATCGAAGGGCGGAAACGACGCGGGGGCGATTCGCGAATCGCCCCCGCTACGGATACCGGACCACAGGGAACCTACGCCACGTTCTTGTTGAACGAGTCCTGGATGATGGCCGCGCCGATGCAGCCCAGGAAGAACAGCAGGATGAAGGCCAGCACGCCCGAGGTCTTGCCGCCGGTCACCTTCTCCACGCCCTCGGAGTACTTCCACATCCACCACAGGTTGACCAGCGGGATGATGATCAGCCAGCAGGTCGGGATGTCGGCGCCCTTGGCCACCATCTCGTGCTTGGTCTTCACCATCCATACCAGGCTGTAGATGCCGAACGTGATGAACGGCAGGAGGGCCACCGCGATCGGGTTGCGCTTTGTCATGGGTCGCTCGCTTGAAGGTTGTGGTTGCGGTTCGCTGCCATCATTATATGCGGCGGCGGTGGGGATGTCAATAGCGATTTTCCCGCCATTGACAATTGGCGTCGGAATGGGTATATTCAAGCATCAGTTCCATCACCGAACGAACGGCGAAAGCACCCCATGAGGCTCGACAAGCTCACCGTCAAATCCCAGGAGGCGCTGGAGGCGGCGTCGCAGCTGGCCGCGCGCCACAACCAGCAGGAGATCGCGCCCGAGCACCTGCTGGCCGCGCTGCTGGACCAGGCCGAGGGCGTGGCCGTCCCCATCCTGCAGAAGCTGGGCGCCACCCCGGCGCTGCTGAAGGACCGGGCCGAGGAGGCCATCGCGGCCCTGCCCAAGGTCTTCGGCGGCGCGGGGCAGCCCCACCTGTCCAACGCGCTCAACAAGGTGCTGCAGAAGGCGCTGTCCGAGGCCGAGCGGATGAAGGACGAGTACGTCTCGGGCGAGCACCTGCTGCTGGCGCTGGCCGAGGAGCCGTCCCGGGCCGCGCAGCTCCTCAGGAACGCGGGCGTGACCCGCGACGCGGTGCTCAAGGCCCTGGTGGACGTGCGCGGCAGCCAGCGGGTCACCGACCAGGACCCCGAGGGCAAGTACCAGGCGCTGGCCAAGTACTCGCGCGACCTCACCGACCTGGCGCGGCGCGGCAAGCTGGACCCCGTGATCGGCCGGGACGACGAGATCCGCCGGGTGATCCAGGTGCTGTCGCGCCGCACCAAGAACAATCCGGTGCTGATCGGCGAGCCGGGCGTGGGCAAGACCGCCATCGTCGAGGGGTTGGCCAGCCGCATCAACGCCGGCGACGTGCCGGAGACGCTGAAGCACAAGCGGGTGGCGGCGCTGGACATGGGCGCCCTGATCGCCGGGGCCAAGTTCCGGGGCGAGTTCGAAGAGCGGCTCAAGGCCGTGCTCAAGGAGATCGAGGCGGCGGCCGGCTCGGTGATCCTGTTCATCGACGAGCTGCACACCCTGGTGGGCGCGGGCAAGGCCGAGGGCTCGATGGACGCCTCCAACATGCTGAAGCCGGCGCTGGCCCGCGGCGAGCTGCGGATGGTGGGCGCCACCACGCTGGACGAGTACCGCACCAACATCGAGAAGGACCCGGCGCTGGAGCGGCGGCTGGCGCCGATCGTGGTGGCCGAGCCCTCGGTGGAGGACACCATCGCCATCCTGCGCGGGCTGAAGGAGCGCTACGAGCTGCACCACAAGGTGCGGATCAAGGACTCGGCGCTGGTGGCCGCGGCGGTGCTGTCGCAGCGCTACATCGCGGACCGCTTCCTGCCGGACAAGGCGGTGGACCTGATCGACGAGTCGGCCAGCCGCCTGCGGATCGAGATCGACAGCCTGCCGACCGAGATCGACGAGGTGGAGCGGGCCATCATGCAGCTGGAGATCGAGCGTACCGCGCTGAAGAAGGAGACCGACGCGGCCTCGAAGGACCATCTGTCGAAATTGGACGCCGAGCTGGCAGGGCTCAAGGAGAAGTCGTCCTCGATGAAGGCCCACTGGCAGAACGAGAAGGCGGTGATCAAGAAGCTGGGCGACATCAAGGAACGGATCGACCAGGCCAAGGTGCAGGAGCAGCAGGCCGAGAAACAGGGCGACTTCAACAAGGTGGCCGAGCTGCGCTACGGCGTGATCGCCGGCCTGCAGAAGGACCTGGAACGCGAGAACGCCAAGCTGGCCGAAGTCCAGAAGAGCCAGAAGTTCCTCAAGGAGGAGGTCGACGAGGAGGACATCGCCGAGGTGGTGGCCAAGTGGACCGGCATCCCGGTGTCGCGGATGCTGGAGGGCGAGACGGCCAAGCTGGTGCGGATGGAGGAGCGGCTGCGGCAGCGGGTGGTGGGCCAGGACGAGGCGCTGACCGCGGTGGCCAACGCGGTGCGGCGGGCCCGGGCCGGGCTGTCCGACCCGAACCGGCCGATCGGCTCGTTCATCTTCCTGGGTCCGACCGGCGTGGGCAAGACCGAGCTGGCCCGCGCCCTGGCCGAGTTCCTGTTCGACGACGAGCGGGCCATGGTACGGATCGACATGTCGGAATACATGGAGAAGCACACCGTGTCGCGGCTGATCGGCGCGCCGCCGGGCTACGTGGGCTACGACGAGGGCGGCCAGCTGACCGAGGCGGTGCGGCGCCGGCCCTACTGCGTGATCCTG
>JALOPJ010000167.1 GCA_025453955.1 Candidatus Edwardsiibacteriota bacterium | reverse complement strand
AGCGCCTCGTTGACGCCGGTCAGCACCAGCTCGGACAGCATCTCGGCGTCGCCCGACTTCGCCGCCTCGGGGCTGATCCGGACCTCGACGATGGCCTGCGCCCCGTCGGCGACCACCGTCACCGCGCCCCCGCCCACCGAGGCCTCCACCCGCTTGCCGGCCAGCTCCTGCTGCAGCCGCGCCATGCCGGCCTGCATCTGCTGGGCCTGCTTCATGATGTCCTGAAAACCTTTGGCCATGCTGTCCCCTGAGTTCCTGTCCAGTATTCACGCTCCAGTATTCGGTATTCTGGACAGTGGATTGTGGTCAGATGATCTCCCCGTCCATCGTGTCGATCAGGTGCCGCACCTCGTCGTTCTTCATCGCCTCGGCCTTGACGCGCTCCACCTCGTCCTGCCGCGTCAGCCTCCCGCCGCCGGCACCCGGCTTGGCGGCCTCGACCGGCGGGCACAGCCGGCAGCAGATCTTGATCCGCTGGCCCCACAGCCGCGCGGTCTCCTCCTCCAGCAGCGCCAGGTACTCGCGGTGCTCGATCAGGTCGCCCACGAACTTGTTGGGGATCTCCAGCACCAGCTTGCCGTCCGCGATGCCGACCGGCTTCGACAACGACAGCGAGGAGAACAGCCGCATGTTGCGCTGGTTGACGGCCGACAGCAACGCCCGCCACAGCGTGTCGAACCCGGCGTCGGCCGGCGGGGCCGTGTAGGTCGCGGCGGCTTCCCTGACATCCGCCGCCTGGCCCTGGCCGGCCTGCGCCGGCGGCGCCGCCGGCTGGCGGGCCGGGGGTTCCGCCCCTCCGCCGCCGCCCAGCGACTTGAGCACGTCCTCGATGGCGACCGTGGCGTCCATGGCGCACAGCCGCACGCCGGTGACCTCCAAAAGCAGCCGGGCCTGGCTGCTGCGCCGCATCGCGGACTCGCAGTCGATCAGCACCCGGATGATGCGGGACAGGTCGCGGCCGTCCCAGGCCTTGCCCTGAGCCAGGTAGCGGTCGCGCAGCTCGGCCGGCATGCCGGACAGCCCGGCGTCGGCCGCGCCGCCGGCGATCAGCAGCAGCAGCCGCAGGTGGTCCAGCCAGCCCACGGTGAACTCCTGCAGGTCGTAGCCGCTGGCGGCCACCTCGGCCACCAGGTCCAGCATCCCGGGCTGGTCGTGGGCCCGCACCAGCTCCATCGCCCGGAAGTAGATGGTCTCGTCCACCAGGCCCAGCACCTGGCGGGCGTCGGCCGCGGTCAGCCGCTCGCCGCCGTAGGCGATCAGCTGGTCCAGCAGGCTGATGGCGTCGCGGGCCGAGCCCTCCGACTTCTGGGCCAGCACGTAGAGGCACTCGTCGTCGGCCGCGATGGCCTCGCCCGCCAGCATCGTCTTGAGGTGGGCCACCAGCGCCGCCGGGTCGATCCGCCGGAAGTCGAAGCGCTGGCAGCGCGACAGGATGGTCATCGGCAGCTTGTGCACCTCGGTGGTGGCGAAGATGAACACCACGTGGGCCGGCGGCTCCTCCAGGGTCTTCAGCAGGGCGTTGAAGGCCTCCTTGGTGAGCATGTGCACTTCGTCGATGATGTAGACCTTGCGGCGGCCCCGGGTGGGCGTGTACTTGACGTTCTCGCGCAGCTCGCGGACGTCCTCGATGCCGCGGTTGGAGGCGCCGTCGATCTCCATCACGTCCATGCTGTTGGAGGCGGTGATCTCCAGGCAGGAGGGGCATGTGTTGCAGGGCGTGACGGTCGGGCCCCGCTCGCAGTTGAGGGCCTTGGCCAGGATGCGGGCCGTGGTGGTCTTGCCCACGCCCCGCGACCCGGTGAACAGGTAGGCGTGCGCCACCCGGCCGGTCTTGATGGCGTTGGACAGCGTGGTGGTGACGTGGTCCTGGCCCACGATGTCCTCGAACCGCTGCGGCCGCCACTTGCGGGCCAGAACTAAGTAGGACATGTATGTCTGTTGCTCTCGATATACACTTCGTGCCATTCCTGCGAAAGACTGGATTCCGATCTGCATCGGAATGACAATAAGCCCGAATGTCATTCCAGCGCAGGCTGGAATCCAGGATAGCGATCTCGCCGTTGCTTCCCGACTGCGATGGTTAGGAAACGAAGAAGACCGGGTGATCCGATAACATGGAGAGGTTCTGCGTACCGTTGCTACCTTCCGGTCCTGGCGGGGTTGGCAAACATCGCATCCATCGGGCCCGGCCTTCCTCGAGATGATGATTGTATCAAAGCGTCATCGATTTGTCAACTGATGTGGCCAGCATCTTCCCCACCGCGTTCTTGACCACCGCCAGCTCGGCGCTGGCCCGGGTCCTGTCCGGGCCGCGCACGCCGTAGAACCCCTTGTTGAGCGGCCGCCACAGCTCGGGCTCGCTGCGGCCGAAGATGGCGAAGGTCGGCGCGCCCACGGCCGCGGACAGGTGCATGACGCCGGTGTCGTTGCAGATCATCAGCCGCAGGTGCGACATCACCGCGGCCAGCTGGCGGATGGAAAGGCCCTTGATCGTGGCCGTCTCGGTCTTGACCGCTCCCAGGAACCGTTCACCGAGATCCTCCTCCCTCGGCCCCCACAGCACCAGCACCTTGTAGCCCAGGTCGCGCGCCAGCCAGTCGGCCAGCGCCGCGTAGCGCTCGTGCGGCCAGCGGTTCTCGATGTTGGCCGCGCCCAGGTGGATGCCGACGGTCTTGGCCGGGTCGAGATGGGCGCGGTACAGCGCCTGCCGGCCCTCCTCCTGCTCCCCGTCGCGCAGGAACACCCGCTCGTCCGTGTCCCGGCATTCGATCCCGATGGATTCCAGGATGCGCAGGTTGCGCCGGGTCTCGTGCAGCGGCCCCTCCGCCGTCGGCGCCAGCACGTTGTAGAATAGGTTTATCCTGCGCCCGGGGAACGGCAGTTCCTCGGACCCCAGGCGGTACCTGGCGTTCGACAGCCAGCACAGGATGTCGCTGGACAGCGAGTGCGAGACCGTGTCGAGCACCACGCACAGGTCGTAGCCCAGCCGCAGGCCCCGCCACAGCCGCCAGAGGCGGGCCGGCGTGGCCAGCCGCAGCTTCTCGGGATAGACCAGCACCCGGTCGATGTTGGGGTTGTAGTCCAGCACCGCGCTGGTGTAGTGCCGGGCCACGGCCACGATCCGCGCGCCGGGGAAGCCCTCGCGCAGCGCCGCGAAGGCCGGGGTCGACAGCAGCAGGTCGCCCAGCTGGTCGTGCTGGCGGACCACCAGGATGCTGCGGATGGCCTTCTTGTCTATTTGAGCAGGGTCAAACGACTCGTCCGGGATGACCCGCTCGAACAGCCACA
>JALOPJ010000057.1 GCA_025453955.1 Candidatus Edwardsiibacteriota bacterium | reverse complement strand
GGTGTACGTCAAGGTGATGGTGGCCGCCGACGGGTCGGTGAAATCGGCCGACGTGCTGCGCGGCATCGGCGGCGGCTGCGACGAGGCGGCGATCGACGCGGCCCGCAAGGCCACCTTCAAGCCGGGCACGGTCAACGGCAAGCCGGCCGACCGGCAGATCACCATCCCGTTCACGTTCCGGTGATTTCGTAGAAATCAAAGAGCCCAGGCCGCATGGTCTGGGCTCTTCAAATATGTAACCAGCTGCGTTAGTACTTTTTTATCACAGCCGTGTTTGCCAGCTGGATACCCTGCAAAATGAGAATGAATTAACTTGCAATTTATGGTTTGTCGTGATACCATATGACCTATAAACAAGGTCATATGACCTAAATAAGAGGTCAACATGCTCGAATCATTACTGGGATCAAGGAGTCGCGAACGCGTGCTGCTGTACCTGTACGGCCGTGACACCGGATATGCCCGGGAGATCGCGCGGTACTACGGCAGCGATCTTGATCCGATCCAACGACAGTTGGCGCGGTTAGAGCTTGGCGGGGTGGTCGCAGCAAAGACCGCTGGGAGGACTCGCGTGTATTCGCTCAATCCACGCTATCCATTCCTGCAGCAATTGAAGGCTTTATTGGAGCGGGCGCTGCAATTCATGGATGAAACGGAGCGCACAAGACTGATGGATGCTCGCCGCCGTCCGCGGAGGTCGGGTAAGCCGCTGTGAAGTCGGTCGGGAACATGTCCGTCGAGGAGTTGGCGGCCTTCGTCTGCACGCATCTGGAAGGATTGGGGATCAACGTCGTCCTTTCAGGAGGCGCCTGCGTCACTATCTACTCGGATAACCGTTACCAGTCGTTCGACATCGATTTTATTGACAACGGGGCGACGCCGCGCAAGCGGCTCAAGCAGGCGTTGGAGGAGATAGGTTTCAAGGAACACCACCGATACTTCAAACATGCTGATACGGAGTACTTTCTCGAGTTCCCGACCGGTCCTTTGGCCGTCGGGAATGAACCCGTGGGCTGCATCGTAAGCAGGAAGATCGACGGCCGTACCTTGCGGCTGCTGTCGCCGACCGATTGCGTCAAGGACCGACTGGCAGCATACTATCATTGGAAAGACCGGCAGTCGCTGGATCAAGCTGTTCTGGTAGCCAGCAAGCATCAGGTCGATCTGAAGGATGTCCAGCGATGGTCACGGCAGGAAGGAATGATCAAGGAGTACCATAAAATTGCCTCGCTGTTGAGAAAGCGAAAAAGAGTATGACCTGTCGGGCAGGATCACGTCATGACAAACGAGAAACCCCGCTTCGTAGCGGGGTTTCTCGTTTAATCTGGGGAACAACCTACGGTTTGGGGTTGCTGCCGTGCTTGGCCAGTGGCAGGCCCTGCTTGCAGAGCGGGCAGTCGTTGGGGTCGTAGGTCTCGACCTTCTCGCTGTACAGCCCCAGGAACGGCGCGCCGAACTCCGGTTTCTTGGAACTGCGGTCGATGAACACCGCCACGCCGCGCAGGTCCGCGCCGGCGCGCTTCACCGCGTCGATGGTCTCGCTCACCGAGCCGCCGGTGGTCATCACGTCGTCAACGACCAAGACTTTCTCGCGCGGGGTCAGGGACATGCCCCGCAGGAACCCGCGGCCCTCGGGCGTGCGCTCGGCGTAGATGGCCTTGACGCCCATCAGCCGCGCCGTCTCGCAGGCGATGATGATGCCGCCGGTGGTCGGCCCCACCACGGTCTGGACGCCGGCGTCCTTGAAGCGCTCGGCGATCACGTTGCAGAAGCGCGAGGTGTCGTCGGGGTACTGCAGGATCCGGAACTTCTCGAAGTAGTACCGGCTGTGCTTCCCGGAGGTGAGCAGGAAATGCCCGTCCAGCAGGACCTGGCGCTCGATCAGCGTCCGCTTGATCTGCTCAGCGGAGAGCATCGGCGATCTCCTTCTTGATGGCGGCGGCGGCAGCAGCCGGGTCCGTGGCCGCCGTGATGGGGCGGCCCACCACCAGGTAGTCGGCGCCCAGCCTGACGGCTTGGGCCGGGGTCAGGAAGCGCTTCTGGTCGCCGGCGTCGCCCCCCGCCGGCCTGATGCCGGGCGTCAGGATCACGAACTCCGGCCCCAGCTCCGCGCGCAGCAGCGCGATCTCGTGGGGCGACGCCACCACGCCGGCCATCCCGGCGCTCTTGGCCAGACGCGCCAGGTGCAGCACCTGTTCGGCCAGCGTGCGCCCCGGCGTCCCCAGCGCGTCCCGGAAGGTGGCCTCGTCCATGCTGGTCAGCACGGTCACCGCCAGCAGCGTCGGGGCCGGCAGGCCGCGCTGCTGCGCCGCCCCGATGGCCGCGTCGGCCGCGGCCTCCATCATCGAGAACCCGCCCATGGCGTGGACGTTGATGATGTCCGCCCCCAGCGCCGCGGCCTGTGCCACCGCCTTGGCCACCGTGTTCGGGATGTCGTGGTACTTGAGGTCGAGGAACACCGAGAGCCCCGCCCGCTTGAGGTGCTCCACGATGAGCGGCCCGCAGGCGGTGAACAGCTGGGAGCCGACCTTGAACATCCTGGTCGTCCCGCCCAGCGCGCCGCTGAGGGACGCCGCCTGGTCGAAGTCGGGGACGTCGAGCGCCACGATCAGGCGCCGGTCGAGGGGGATGGTGGCCATCGTCATTCCATCGGTGGTTGGCTGATGATGTCGATCCTGACCTGGCCGACCGCCAGCATCCCGATCGACTTGGCCGCGGCGTAGGAAAGGTCGATGATCCGGCCGGCGATGAACGGCCCGCGGTCGTTGATCCGCACTTTGACGCTCTTCCCGTTCTTGACGTTGGTGACGCGGACCACGGTGCCGAACGGCAGCGTGCGGTGGGCGGCCGTCAGGGCGTCCATGTCGAACGGCTCCCCCGACGCGGTCCTGCGGCCGTGGAACTCCTTGCCGTAGTAGCTGGCCAGGCCGGTGATGGCGGTCGCCGGTTTGGCGCCGCCCGCCGTGCCGGGCTGCTCGACGCCCGCCGGCGGCGCACCCAAATAGACCGGCGCCGGAGCGCAGCCCGCGACCGCCACCGCCAACGCGGCCAGTAGCGTCCGGCGGGTCAGCACCGCAGCCCTCCGGTGATCTCGGCCGCCCGGGACAGGCCCTGGCGGCGGCAGTATCCGGCGATCCCCCGCGCCACCGACCGGACCGCGGCCGGGTCGACGAAGGTGGCGGTGCCGATCTGGACGGCGGCCGCGCCGGCCAGCATGAACTCGACGGCGTCCGCCGCGGTGGCGATGCCGCCCAGGCCGATCACCGGGATGCCGACCGCGCGGCAGGCCCGATGTACGTGGTACAGCGCCACCGGCATGATGGCCGGCCCCGAGAGGCCGCCGGTGACGTTCCCCAGCGAGGGGCGCCGCCGCTCGATGTCGATCCGCATGCCGAACAGCGTGTTGATCAGCGACAGGGCGTCGGCCCCGGCGGCGGCGACGGCCCGCGCCACCGGCGCGATGTCCGACACGTTGGGGGAGAGCTTGACGATCACCGGCAGCGCGGTGGCCCGCTTGACCGCCCTGGTCACCGCCGCGGCGGCGGCGGGGTCGGCGCCGAAGGCCGCGCCGCCCTGCTTGACGTTGGGGCAGGAGATGTTGACCTCGATCGCGGCGACGCCCGGGGCGTCGTCCAGCCGGCGGGCCAGGGCGCCGTACTCGGCGACGTCGTTCCCGGCGATGTTGGCGATCACCACGGTGCCGCAGCCGGCCAGGGCGGGCAACTTGTCACGGAGGAAGGCCTCGATGCCGACGTTGGCCAGGCCGATGGAATTCAGCATCCCGGAACGCGTTTCGCACAGCCGGGGCGGCGCGTTCCCGGCGCGGGGCGCCGCGGTCACGGTCTTGGTGACGATGGCGCCGAACGCCGCCGCCAGCCCGCGGTACTCGGTGCCGTAGCCGAAGGTGCCGGAGGCGGCGATCACCGGGTTCTTCAGCCGCAGTCCGGCGAAGGACACCGACAGGTCGATGGCGTCGCGGCGCGCGGCCATGGTCAGACCGCCACGCCCTGGTCCCAGTCGATGGTCCGGGCGTCGAACACCGGGCCGTCGTGGCAGGCCGTCAGGTAACCGGCCGTCCCCTTGACGGCGCAGCCTTGGCAGGCGCCCACGCCGCAGGCCATGCGGGCCTCCAGCGACACCTGGCAGGGGACGCCGCGCTCCCGGCAGAGCCGGGCCGTCTCGCGCAGCATCGGCCACGGGCCGCAGGCGTACACCGCCGCGCCGGGGCGGCGCCCGATCTCCCGAGCCAGCGCCGCGGTGACCAGCCCGCGCCCGCCGCAGCTGCCGTCATCGGTGGTGACCGCCCGCGTCACCGCCAAGTGCGGCAGCAACGCGCTGCGGGTCAGGCAACCGTACAGCAGACGGGGGTGCAGGCCGCGGGCGGTCATCCGCCGCAGCAGGAACTGGAGGGGGGCGATGCCGATGCCGCCGGCGACGACCAAAGGCGGCCGCGAGGGCATGACCCGGAACGGGATGCCCAGCGGGCCGATGACGTCGACGGGCGCGCCGGCCGACAGCGCGGACAGCGCTCTGGTCCCGTCGCCGACCACGCGGTAGAGGATGGCGATGCGGTCGCCGACGACGTCGTGGATGGAGAACGGCCGCCGCAGGATGGCCGCGTTGGCGTCGGGGACGCGTAGGTGCAGGAACTGGCCGGGCCGGGCCTGCCGTGCCAACGCCCGCGACCGGAACCATACCCGGCCGACGTCGGGGCGGATCATCCGGTTGGAGACCACGGCCATGCCGCGCGGTTCAGCGGTCATCGGTCTGTTTCAGCTGCTGGTCGGGTCCGGGGATCGGCTCCTTGCCTTGACCATCATCCGCCGGGAACTGCTTTCCCGGTACCGGCGGCGGAGTCGCACTGGTTGCCGCGCTGTCGGCCGCAGTCGCCGCAGCGGCCGGCCGGAACTCGATGTCGGGTTCGCTGTCGGCGACCGTCGGGTCGAGCGGCAGGCCCAGCCGGTCGCGGGCGCCGTTGGCATAGCGCGTCGCCGGATAATCGGCGACCACGCGGCGGTAGAGGGGGTTGGCGCCCGCAGTGTCCCCCATCACCCGGTCGTAGGACCAGGCGGCGGCCAGCAACGCCTTGGGCGCCAGCGGCAGGTCCCGGTATTCCGCGGCCACCCGCTGGTAGACCGTTGTGGCGGAATCCGGCAGGCCGAGGCCGAACAGGTAATGCTCGGCCATCAGGAACTGCAGGGCGGCGCCCTGCTGCCGCGACTGGGGCGTTGACTGCCGGTAGGACATCAGCAGCGCCAGATCCGACGACTTGCGCAGCGCGGCCTCCGCCAGCGGCCCGGACGGGTGCTCGCTCCTGGCCTTGCGGTAGAGGGCCAGCGCGGTATCGGGGCGCGAATCCCGTTCCAGCAGCGCGGCCATGTCGAAGTAGCACTGGGCCGACGCGGCCGACGAGGGGTATTTCTTGGCCACCGCCGCGTACCGGGTGAGCGCGGCCGCGGCGTCCGATGACCGGGCCTGAGCGGCGGCCAGCTGGTACTCGGTCTGGGCGGCCGTGGCGTTGTCGGGTTGCTGCCGCAGGATCCGATCGAAGATCAGGATGGCGTCCCGGTCGCGGCCGGTGCGGAGGTAGGTCTGACCCAGCAGCGTCCAGATCTGGTGGCGCAGCGATTTTCGCATCCGCTGGCGGGAGACGATCTCCAGCTGCTGGACCGCCTGGTCCGGCTCCCCGATCTCCAGCAGGCAGCGGGCGTAATCCAAACGGGCGCTTGAGGCCAGCGTTCCCTTGGCGCGCCGCAGGAACCGTTCCCATGCGATCCTGGCCTCGGCCGGGTTGCCGCCCGAATGCAGCGCCAGCGCCTCCAGGTAGGCCGCCCGCTCCTGGATCTGACGGTCGCGATGATCGCGCAACGGGATCGACAGGGTGGCGGTCCGGTCGTGATCGCCCAGCTTCCAGCTGATCACCGCCGCGTTGAGGCGAGACAGCGGGGCGAACTTGGAATCGGGATAGTATTCCCAGATCTCCTGGAACTTGCGGGCCGCTTTCTGGTAATCCCGCGTGTAGTAGTAGCTCAGTCCCATGTGATACAGGCCGCGCAGCGCCCACCGGCTGTCGGGATGATCGCGCACCACCACGGCGAACTTGTCGATCGCCTTGAGGTAGGTCGCGGTCTCGCCGCTGCCGGCCATCAGGGTGTCCGGGAACTGGCGCTCGGCGCGGCCCCGGGCCTGGCGGTAAAGCCGCTGGCCGTTGTAGTAGGTGTTGAAGTAGGCGCATCCGCCGCACCACACCAGCAACGAGGAGACCGCCAGGCAGCGCGCCGCCCTTCCTGCGGACGTCGCGCTGCCTGGCATGGCATCGGTCGCGGCAGAACGGCGGCCGCGGGCGTCAGCTGGAGACACCGATCCGTACCTTGCGGAAGCGGGCCGGCGCCACGCCATGGCCGACGTGGGCGCTCTGGCCGGGCTGCCCCTTGCCGCAGTTGGGGATCCCCCACAGGTGCCAGGAGGAGCGGTCGCAGACGGCGTCGCAGGAGTTCCAAAACTGCGGGGTGATCCCGGTGTAGGTGGCGTTCTTGTAGACCTGGCCGGTCAAACGGCCGTTGCGGATGCGGCGGGCGATCTGGGTGGCGAACTGGAAGTTGAGCCGCTTGTCGTCGATGCTCCAGGTCTTGGTGGTGTCGAACAGCACGCCGTCGTCGGTGTCGGCGATCAGGTCGGCGAACGCCCAGGGCCCCGGCCGCAGGTTGACGTTGGTCATCCGGATCAGCGGGATCCGGCTCCAGCCGTCGGCGCGCATCGCGCCGCCCGATGCCAGCCCCAGGCGGGCGGCGGTCTCCCGCGAGGTGAGGTAGCCGCAGAACCTGCCGCGGCGGATGATGGGGACCCGCTGGCCCGGCACGCCCTCGTCGTCCCAGCCGAAGGTGCCCAGGCCGCCGGGCACGGTGGCATCGGCGTCCACGTCGACGATCTCCGAGGCGTAGCGCAGCTGGTGCAGCTTCTCCAGCGTCAGGAAGCTGGTGCCGGCGTACGAGGCCTCGGTGCCGAACACCCGGTCCAGCTCGATGGGATGGCCGATCGACTCGTGCACCTGCAGCGCCAGCTGGTTGGAGGCGATGATGATGTCGGAGATCCCGGCGGGGCAGGGCGGGGCCTTGAGCAGCAACGCGGCCTCGCGGGCGATCTCGGCGGCGTGCCGCGCCAGGCGCAGCGATTCCACGAACTCGTACCCGGCCTGCCGGGTGTCGCCGAAATCGTTGGGGTGGCTGCGGGTCTGGACCTCGGGGCCGTCGATGGCGGTGGCGTGGATGCCGCCGCCGGACTCGGTGCGGTCCTCGGTGACCAGCGTGCCCTCGGTCGAGGCGAAGGCCTTGCGCTGGCGCAGGAACCACAGGCCGCCGGCGGCCAGCTTGACCTGCCGCACCTTGCGCATCTCGCGGTCGGCGTCCAGCAGCAGGGCGATCTTGCGCTCCAGCGGGACGGCGAAGGGGTCGGTCCGGACCGCGGTGGCGTAATGGCCGCGCTGGGTCGGCTGCGGCGCCAGCACCGTCCGCTCGCCCGCCGTCAGCGCCGAGGCCCGGGCGATGGCCACCGCGTCCCGCACCACCCGGCCGATCTCGCGCCCGTCGGCCCGGGAGCTGGAGGCGAACCCCCAGCGGCCGTCCAGCAGCACCCGGACCCCGAACCCGGCGTGCGAGCCCCGGGTCAGTGACTCCACCGCGCCGTTCCTGGTGGCGATGTCCTCGGTGCGGGACTCGGTGACCCGGACGTCGGCGTAGGATACGGCGCGGGGCAGCGATTCCAGCACTTTTTCCGCGAAATGCTTCATGATTCCGTCACGTGTTCGTTTTTTAGTATACCATATCCTTTTTCAATTATCAAGGCAAAACGGCCCCGGGACTGTCCCAATTCCCTTGCATCGCGGCCCGGGACGTGCTATATTCTTGTTGACCGGATTTCGACAGGAGCAGAGCAGATGTGCGGACGGTTCGTCAGGAAAGCGACGCTGGAGGAGATCGCCGAGGCCTTCGACCTCGACGTCCCGGGCATCGATCTCGAGCTGACGCCCAGCTACAATGTCGCGCCGGGACAGCGGGTGGCCGCGGCGGTCTGCGACCGGGGTCGGACCCTGAAGCAGTTCAAGTGGGGGCTGGTGCCGTTCTGGGCCAAGGACGAGAAGATCGGCTACCGGATGATCAACGCCCGGGCCGAGACCGTGGCCGAGAAGCCCGGATTCAAGCGGGCATTCGCGAAAAGGCGCTGTATCGTCGTGGCCGACGGGTTCTACGAATGGCAGCAGGCGGGGAAAACGAAAGTCCCGCACTACGTGCACCTCAAGAGCGGAAAGCCGCTGGGCTTTGCCGGACTGTACGAGCATTGGAGGTCGCCCGACGGCAGAACCCTCGACACCTGCACCATCATCACCACGTCCGCCAACGCGCTGATGCGGCCGATCCACGACCGGATGCCGGTGATCCTCGACCGGGAAGCCTGCGGCGCGTGGCTGGATCCCGAGGCGACCGATCCGCAGATCCTCGCCGGCCTGCTCGCGCCGTTCGACCCCGACCGGATGGAAGCCTACCAAGTCGGCCCGCTGGTCAACTCGCCGAGGAACGACTCGCCGGAATGCATCGAACCGAGACCATGAACCGCCGTCATCCCGTCATCACCGCGCAGGCGGGGATCCAGGGCGCCGCTGCCGGCGGGCCCGCGCCCAGGGGCCGGTGCGCTGGGGCGGCATAGCGATCATGGACCTCCGCCAGAAGATACTGCAGTTCCCCGAGCGCCCCGGCGTCTACCAGTTCAAGGACGCCGAGGGACGGATCATCTACATCGGCAAGGCCAAGAGCGTCAAGGACCGGGTGCTGGGCCACTACCGCAACGCCGGCAACGACCGCAAGGAAGCGAGGCTCACCGGGCTGGCCGCCGACGTCGACTACATCCTGACCGACAGCGAGATCGACGCCCTGGTGCTGGAGGCCCAGCTGGTGCGGCGCCACCAGCCCCGCTACAACATCCTGCTCAAGGACGACAAGAAGTTCCCCTGGATCAAGGTGACGCGCGAGGCATACCCCCGCGCCTTCATCACCCGCGACCTGGCCGACGACGGTTCGCGGCTGTTCGGCCCCTACACCGACGCCACCGCCCTCAAGCGCACGATGGCGATGCTGCGGGAGATCTTCCCGCTGCGGACCTGCGGCCACGACCTGCCGCGGCAGGCCCCGCCCCGGCCCTGCCTCAACCACCAGATCGGCCGCTGCCACGCGCCCTGCGCCGGGAAGGTGTCGCAGCGGGAGTACCAGTCGATGGTGGACGGCGTGGTGCGCTTCCTGCGCGGCAAGAACGTCCAGCTGGCCCGGGAGCTGGAGCGCAAGCGGGACGAGGCGGCCCGGGAGCTGAAGTTCGAGGAGGCGGCGCACTGGCGCGACCAGCTGCAGGCGCTTTCCAAGGTCACCGCCCACCAGAAGACCGTGATCCCGGGCGGCCGCGACGCCGACCTGGCGGCCTTCGCCCGGCGCAAGGACGCGGCCTACTTCACGGTGCTGCAGTTCCGGGACGGCCGGCTGGCGGCCCGCAGCGACCGCACCCTGCAGGCCCCGGCCGAGAGCCCCGATGCCGAGGTGGTCGCCGAGTTCCTGCAGCAGCACTACTGGCGCTCGCTGACCGTCCCCCAGCAGGTGATCGTGCCGGTGCTGCCGGCCGACCGGGAGCTGATCGCGCAGTGGCTGTCGCGGGCCCGCGGCGAGCCGGTGGCCGTCGCACTGCCGGCCGCCAGGATCGAGAAAAAGCTGATGGCCCTCACCCGGAAGCAGGTCGACTCGCGGCTGGACGAGGTGGTCGGCGACAGGGAGAAGCTGCCGGCCAAGACCGTGAAGCCCCTGCTGGAGGTGCAGCGGACGCTGGGGTTGGAGGCGCTGCCCCGGCTGATCGCCTGCTTCGACATCTCCCACACCGGCGGCGACGAGCCGGTGGCCTCGGCCGTCACCTTCAGGGACGGCCGGACGCACAAGGCGGGCTACCGCCACCTCAAAATGAAGTACGGCGGCGGCGTCAACGACCCGGCGATGATCGCCGAGGCGGTGGGGCGCTACCTGGACAGCCAGGCCGAGAAGCGGCAGCCCCTGCCCGACCTGCTGCTGGTCGACGGCGGCATGGCGCAGCTGTCGGCGGCCTTGCATGTCATGGCCGAAAAGGGGTATACTGTACCGGCGGCCGGGCTGGCCAAGCGGCTGGAGGAGCTGTACACGGCGCAGGGCGAGATCGTCAGCCTGCCGCGCGCCTCCTCCGGCCTGCACCTGCTGCAGCGGCTGCGGGACGAGGCCCACCGCTTCGCCCAGAAGTACCACCACCTGCTGCGGGAGAGGAAGGTGACCCGCAGCGGGCTGGAGGACATCCCCGGCATCGGACCAAAGACCGCGCAGAAGTTGCTGAAGCATTTCGGTTCTGCTCAGAAGGTCAAAGCAGCGAACAGGGAGGAACTGGAAAAGGCGGCGGGCAAGAAAACCGCGGCAGCTATCTTGGCGGCGGCGGGAAGCGGGGATGACCCGCAGTCAATAGAGGGCAGACCACGGGATGCCGGGACCGAATAGCCGTCCATAAGGACCGATCGACGGGCTAGCGGGGTCGGGCGATTGAATATCAGTCCCGTTCAAGCAGGAATCGGACCCGATAGGAGAGATATCGGGACTGATATGGGACATATCGGGGCCGAATTGGTCTGCAAATGTCTTGCTGGCGCCGATAATGGGACCCATTGGCATTGTATCGGGACCGATCCGCTTGACCACTGGTCCGATTCGTCGCAGATCGAGTTCGTTCCCCTAGTTTTCAGAACAGCCTTGGGCAGACCATTCCAATTACTGATACCGATATTAGTAGTAATGCGCGGTTATAAAGGGTAGCAACACTCTTAGCCCTATACATGAACAGATACCGCGTCATATCGCGCTGGTCGGCGGTCTACGACGACCCCATCATCATGCGGGCCGGCCAGGAGGTCGTCATCGACCATACCCGCCCCGAGGAGGACCCCGAGTGGCGGGGCTGGGTCTGGTGCGTGGCCGACAACGCCCAGGGCTGGGCGCCGGCCCAGATGCTGGAGGTCGTCGAGCAGGGCGGCGCCAGCTCGGCGACGTGGTCCGCGGCACCACGGTGCTGAACGGCTGGCTGTGGTGCGCCCGGGAGAACTCCGACGAGTACGGCTGGCTGCCGCTGCGGAACCTGGAACCGGTGGGGGAACGGGCCTGACCCCACACCCCTTCCCGCTGGGGGAAGGGGCAGTGGTAAGGTTAAACGCAGCCCGGGTCTGAAAATACGCTTCGACCCCACCCCAAACCCCTCCCCGAACGCGTTCGGGGAGGGGCAGGGGAGGGGTCGGGCCGAGTTGGCGGCCCGGCGGTAAGTGACCTCACGGGCCGAACTCAACGTCTGGGCCGACAATGCGCGAAGAGGTCTTGCGAACGCTGCGGATTCACGACATTTGCCATGAACATGTACTGGGAACTATGACGAGAGGATCGACCATGCGACGAGCCATGCTATTCATACTGCTGCTGCCGCTGCTGGGCTGCGGCTCGATGTACCGCTTCGTCACCGACCGCAGCCGTTCGGCGGAGCTGGCCGGCCCGGCGCTGGACATCGTGGTCAAGAA
>JALOPJ010000056.1 GCA_025453955.1 Candidatus Edwardsiibacteriota bacterium | reverse complement strand
ACCCGGCCGCGGATGGGCGCCCGCTTGCCCCGGACCAGCACGTGGGCGGTGTTCGACAGCTTGCGGTCGTAGCCCTCGTTGTAGCCCACCGGCAGCACGGCCAGCTTCGTTCTCCTGGTGGTGCGGTAGGTGCAGCCGTAGCCCACGTAGGAACCGGCCGGCACGGCCTTGACCTGCACCACGCGGGTCTTCCAGGACAGCGCCGGCGCCAGCGAGAACTTGCGGCCGCGCTCGGCCAGCGACAGCATGGTCTCGCGCGAGGGCCACAGCCCGTAGAGCCCGATGCCCAGCCGCACCAGCTGCCGGCGGGTCTCGGGGAACACCAGGGCGGCGGCGGTGCAGGCGACGTGGTTCACCTTGGGATCGTGCCCCTTGGCCCGCAGGGCGTCGAGGATCCTCTGGTAGCGGGCCAGCTGCGCCCGGGGATAGACCGGCGAGGTGGTGTCCTCGATGTTGGCGAAATGGGTGGAGCAGCCCTCCAGCTCCAGCCGCGGCGCCTTCCGGATCAGCGCGGCGATCTTCAGCGCGTCGGCGAGGTCCACCCCCTGGCGGTTGGTGCCGGTCTCCAGCTTGAGGTGCAGGCGGACCGTGCCCGCGGTCTTCATTTTCGACAGGGCCCGGACGGTCTCGGGATTGTAGACGGTCAGCCGCAGGTCCGCGGCCGCCGCCTCCGCCAGCCGCGACAGCGGCACATGACCCAGCAGCAGCACCGGCCGGCGGATCCCCAGCGCCCGCAGCCGCAGTCCCTCGTCGAGCGAATTGACGCCGAACCACAGCGCGCGGTCGGCCGCCGCCAGCAGCGGCGCCACCTCGTCCAGCCCGTGGCCGTAGGCGTTCGATTTCACCACCGGCATCAGCGTCACCGCCGGGCCCACCAACCCTCGGAACGAGCGCAGGTTGGCGGCCAAGGCCGCGCGGTCGATCTCCACCCAGTTCAGCATGTCCCTCATGGATCAAGTCCCTGTCATTGAACGTCGTGCAATTCTACTATGGAACGATATTTTATGCAAGCATTAAAAAAAATGTTGCTTTTTGCATCAAAGTATGATACAAATATATGTTATAGGGCGGCAAGGGAATAGACGGCCGCAATTTGCATCCGTTCGAACCAATCGCGAAGGAGCCACCCATGAGCAGATCCACGATCGTGGCGATCATCATCGCGGCCGCCTTCATCGCCGGGACCGGCGCGATCGTCGCCCAGGACGCCAAGACCTCCCATATCGTGGTGCAGGACGAGACGCTGCACGGGATCTCCGAGCAGTACCTCGGCAACGCCTTCTCCTGGCCGCTGATCTGGGAGGCCAACAAGGACAAGGTGGAGGACCCGCACTGGATCTACCCCGGCCAGGAGCTGGTGATCCCGCCGCTGTCCGCCGCCGGCCCGCTGACGGCCCCCGACAGCCTGAAGCCGGCGGCGCCGCCGGCCGACACCACCCAGGTGGCCGCGGCACCGGAGCCGGAACCGGAGCCGGAACCCGAGCCGGAAACGGCACCGGTGCAGACGGTGGGCGTGCGCAAGATCGGCCTGGTGCAGACCCTGATGCCGGTGGTGTCCGAGGAGATGGCGCTGCGGGGCGGCTACATCAGCCCGACCGACGAGAAGCCCCTGGGGCACATCGTGGCCCACCGCGCCGACCTGATCGACCGGGAGCACCTCTCCACCAACGACAAGGTCTACATCAACCTGGGGTCGGCCGACGGCGTCAAGGCGGGCGACCGCTACGCCATCTACCGCCAGCTGGGCCGGGTCAAGCACCCGGTCAGCAAGAACGACCTGGGCCGGATCATCACCGTCTCCGGCGTGCTGACGGTCGACGAGGTGGAGGAGCGGACCGCCGGCGGCAAGGTCACCAAGTGCTACGAGCCGCTGGGCAAGAACGAGGCCATCAAGCCCTACCTGGACGTGGTCGTCCCCAAGGGGCTGTCGCCGCTGCCGGCCACCAAGACCCTGGAGGGCCGGATCGTGGCCTTCCGCAACCTGCGCGAGTCCAACACCTACCACGAGATCGTCTACATCGACCTCGGCACCGCCGACGGGATCATGCCGGGCGACGTCTTCGAGATCTACCGGCCGCAGGCCAAGGCCAAGGACCCCGACCGCGGCACCCAGTCGACGCTGCCGGTGATCGTGCTGGGCCAGCTGCAGGTGCTGGCCGTGCGCAACAGCACCGCCACCGCCTACGTCGCCAAGGCCCGGATGGAGGGCATCAAGGACGGCGAGCGGATCCGGCTGATCAGGCAGATCCGCTGACCGCCGCGCCATGCACAACGGCAGGAAGCTGATCGGGGAGATCATGGTGGCCCTGGACTTCGTCTCGATCGAGCAGATCAACGACGCCCGGCGGCACCAGATGCGGCACGACGGCAAGCGGCTGGGCGAGTGCCTGGTGGAGCTGGGCTACGTGACCGAGCAGGACGTGCGGCGCTCGCTGGACGTCCAGAACATCACCTGAACCCGGACGCAGGGAGACGCGCCATGGCAGCCACGGCCCGCACCACCGACCTGCTGAAGCAGGTCTACCTGTTCAACGACCTGACCCAGCCGGAGCTGGAGCGGATCATGGCCATCGCCTACGAGAAGACCTTCGCCAAGGAGCAGCCGGTGTTCCAGGAGGGCGAGATCGGCGACGCCTTCTACATCGTCACCGAGGGCCAGGTGCGGATCTCCACCATGGTGCCCGGCGTGGGCGAGGAGGCCCTCAAGGTGCTGCGCCCGGGCGACTACTTCGGCGAGATGGCGCTGATCGACGACTTCCCCCGCTCGGCGGCGGCCATCGCCCACGAGGGCGACATCCGGCTGCTGGCGGTGTACAAGCGCGACTTCAGGAAGCTGATGGCCGACGACGCGGCGATGGCCAACAAGCTGATGTCGGTGTTCATCAAGACGCTGTCGACCCGGCTGCGCGAGACCAACGAGAAGCTGAAGAACATCTTCGCCATCGCCAAGGCGTTCTGACGCCCGGCGCCCCACCCAGACGAGGCCGCCCGCCGGCCTCGTCTTCATCGTTCAACCCCCACAGGAGCGGACCGCATGAAGCGATCGATCGCCATCGCCTGCGCCGTGCTGGCCGCGGCCGGCTGCTGCAAGCGGCAGTCCTGCGACCGGGGCGCGGCGCCGGTCTCCGTCGCCGCGCTGGCCGCCGCGCCGGCCACATACGCGGACCGGACGGTCGCCGTCACCGGCATCCTCGGCAACGCCGGCGGCAACTACTTCACCGACCTGCGGGTGGTGCTCACCGACAGCACGGGAACCGCCCTGTCGGTCCAGCCCTGGCTGCCGACCAGCGTGCCGCCGCCCCGGCCCGGCGGCCCCCGGCCGCGGCCGGCGGTGCTGTCGGACTACCTCGGCAAGACCGTCAAACTGACCGGCTGCCTGCGCCGGGACGGCGACGCGCTGTCGTTCGAGGTGCAGCAGGCCGAGATCGTGATGGAGGAGAACAAGCAATGAGACGCCTGATCCTGATCACGGCGGCGCTGGCCGCGACGTCGGCCCTGGCCATGCCGCCCCGGCCGGGCCTGCGGGAGCCGGAGGCGGTGGTCCGGGCCCGGGCCGAGGGCCGGATCGACAACCCCGCCCAGGGGCTGCTGCAACGGCAGGTCGCCAAGGGCGGACCGGCCAAGATCAGCGGCAGCTTCAAGTATCCCGTGGTGCTGGGGTACTTCACCGACCAGGCGAACACCAACAGCCAGTCCGATTTCCAGGACATGCTGTTCGGCACGGGGGCGGGCGTCAAGTCGGTGAACAACTATTACCGCGACATGTCGTTCGGCTCGATGAGCTGCACGGGCGCGGTGGACGCCTGGCGCAGCAGCGGCAACACGGTGGCCTACTACGGCAACAACAACAACGGCCTGACCGACGGCACCACCCGCAACGTCTACGAGTTCATCCGCCGGGTGCTGACCCGGGCCGACAGCACGTTCAACTTCGCCGACACCATGTACGACCGGAACCACGACGGCTACGTGGACGTGCTGTGGGTGGTGCATTCGGGCAAGGGCGCAGAGGAAACGAGAACAGCCAACGACATCTGGTCGCACAGCGCCGATCTTGACTTGTCGTATACCGGTGGTACGTACTACACGACCAACGACATCAGCAGCTACACCGGCACGGCGGTCAGGATCTCCAAGTACATCATCATGCCCGAGCGGACCAACTACGCATCGGGGTCGCCCTACCCGGAGAGCATCATCGGCTGCGGCGTGTTCTGCCACGAGTTCGGCCACGCCCTGGGCCTGCCGGACCTCTACGACACGGGCCCGTCACCGTACGAAGGCGGAGTGGGCGGCGAGGGCCTTGGCAACTGGTCGTTGATGGCCGGCGGTAGCTGGGGCGGCAACGGCAACAGCAACGGGCGCCCGGTGGCGCTGGACCTCTGGTGCCGCCGGTTCCTGGGCTGGTGCGTTCCCCAGCTGGTGACCGTCAACGGACCATACACGGTCAATAGCACGCTGGCCACCGCGACGTCGAGCAGCTTCAAGCTGGCGAAGCAGGGGCAGGACACCACCCGCCAGTACTGGCTGGTGGAAAACCGCCACCGTCTGACCGCGGGGTCGTCCAGCGGTGTGCGGTGGGACTCGCTGCTGGCCGGCCAGGGATTGCTGGTCTACCACGTCGACACCATGTACACCAGCGGGAGCTACCTGGCCAACAACCAGGTCAACCGCAACTCGACCAACGGCAGCGCCGCCAACCGGCCTTACGGCGTCGCTGTGGAGGAGACCGACATCACCACCGCCGGTTATGGCGCGGAATTATGGACGTCGGACACCCTGGTCAGCAACCGCGGCGATGCCGCCGACGCCTGGAGCAGTTCGACCCAAAGCTCCTTCGACAGCACCGGCGCCAGTTATCCCGTGTCCCAATTGAACGGTGCGACACCGACGTCCGGTGGCGCCAGCACCGGCATCTCCATCACCGGCATCCCGGCGGCCTCGGCGGCGATGACCTGCAACCTCAACGTGTTCCCCGCGGCGCCGGACCTCTCGATCGGCCTGTTCCAGAACCCGGCGTTCACCTACAGCCTGGGGATCAGCATGGTGACGAACTTCGCGGTGCTGACCCCCGCCAACCTCGACACCGCGAACCTGACGATCGGGACGGGGACGCCGCAGCGGCTCTCCTTCGCGCAGGTCTCGATGCGCACCTTCCAGGAGACCTACATGCTGCAGGCCGCCGGGAATTACCTGGTGCGCGTGGCGACGCGCGACAGCGGCTCGACGATGCGGACCGGCGAGCGGGCCTTCTCCGTGGTGGCCGCCAAGACGGCCGGCGGGGCCGCCGCCGCGCTGGACGGTGCGGTGCGGCTGTCCTTCACGGCCGGCGCGGTGCCGGGCGACGAGCTGTGGGTGGTCTGCCGGAGCGAGGCGAACAACGATGACGCGTTCCCGGCCGGCCCCGCCTACCAGGTCGGGCCGCAGGGACGGGCGCTGGCGGCCCCGGCCGTGCTGACCCTGCGGTACGATGCGGCGGCCCTGGCCGGCCGCGACCCTGCCCGGCTGGCCGTCTGCGAGTACGGCGCCGGAGGGTGGCGCCGGATCGACTCCGCCATCGACGCCGCGGCCGGGACGGTCAGCGCGCCGATCGCGACGGGCGGCGTTTACCAGGTCTGCTGGAGCGAGTCGTTCCCGCAGGCGACCCCGGCGCCGGCCGCGCCGCGGTCGGCCAGCCCCAACCCCTTCGACCGGGCGACGACCATCCGTTACCAGCTGGGCGCCGCCGAGCGGGTCAGCCTGGCCGTCTACAACGTCGCGGGTCAGCTGGTGCGGACGCTGGTCGACGGCCGCCAGCTGGCCGGCCCGCAGGCCGCGGTGTGGGACGGCGCGGACGACGGCGGCCGCCGGCTGCCGTCGGGCGTCTACCATTACCGGCTGCGGATCGGCGACCGCTCCTCGACCGGGCGGATCGTCAAGGTGCAGTAGGAGGACGACCATGAAGAAGCAAGCAACGATCATCGCGCTGTGCCTGACGGCGATCGTCTCCGGGTGCGGCAAGAGCGGTTCCAACGGGACGACGGCCCCGGTCACCGAGCTCACCGCCGCGGAACACCTGGCGCAGGGCTGGACCAGTTTCAACGCCGGCAGTTTCAGCGCCGCCCAGACCAGCTTCGGCAACGCAATCGCCAAGGACAGCACGCTGGCCGACGCCTACAACGGCCGGGGCTGGTGCCAGGGGATCCTGGGCAGCCCGGCCTCGGCGCTGTCGAGCTTCGCGACCGGCGCGACCCGCACCGGCACCGCCGTCGTTCTGAACGAGATCACGGCCGGCATGGCGTTCTCGTACGCGGCCATGGACAGCGCCGCGAAGGCGGTCACCAGCGCATCATCCGTGCTGCTGGCCGATAACGACTGGCAGTTCTCCCACACCTACCGCGCATCGCAGGACAACGTGCTGAACTACCTGGAGCTCTGCCTGCTGCTGGCGCAGAACCACTTCAAGCTCGGCCAGTTCACGCAGGCCGAGGATTTCGTGCAGCTGCTGCATCCAGGGTTCGACGTGGACGAGACCACCCCGGCCGGGCAGGCCCAGCTGCAGGCCGAGATCGAGCTGCAGGCCACGCTGTTCTGAGGCGGCGCCCGGGAAAAGCCTCCCGCGTGCGGGAGGCTTTTTGTTTTATTGTTATTGACTCTGGCGGGGGATTGGTGTATGATTTTCACATGTCACTGCGGACGGCCATCGTTGCGCTGGCCTGCGCGGTCTCGCTGGCGGCCGGGTGCGGGGCCCAGCCCCGGGCCGGCCGTGAGGCCCTGCAGCCCGCCGCCGACCTGGGGCCGGCGCCGATCCGGCAGTACCAGGGCAGGAAGCTGACCGATTTCACCAGGCTGCGCGACAACTCGATCGGCGGCCCGGTGGCGGTCGACAGCGCGTCCTGGCGGCTGCGGATCGACGGCCTGGTGGCGCGGCCGCTGTCCTGGGGCTACGAGCAGGTGCTGGCGCTGCCCCGCTACCAGAAGCTGATCACCCTGCCCTGCGTCGAGGGCTGGAGCGCCACCGGCCTGTGGCAGGGCGTCCGGGTCCGCGACCTGCTGGACTCGGCGCGGCCCGCGCCCGGCGCCACCACCCTGATCTTCCACGCCGCCGACGGCGAGTACACCACGTCGCTGCCGCTGTCCGTGGTCCGGGAACGGGACCTGCTGCTGGCATACAAGATCAACAACGTGGTGCTGGACGCCAAGACCGGTTTCCCCCTGATGCTGGCGGCCGAGGACAAGCTGGGGTACAAGTGGATCAAGTGGCTGGCGCGGATCGAGGTCTCGGCCGATCCAGGCTACAAGGGGTTCTGGGAGCAACGGGGATACGACAACACGGCGGACCCGTGACCCGGCGACGCCGGGTGATGGTCCGCCGACGGCCAGCCGCGTACGGCGAGCATACGAGGAGCAATCCCATGAAGATCAAACGACAGGCGAAGGCCATGCCCAGGGCGCTGGCCGCGGCGCTCAAGCTGGAGCACAAGGGCAGCGCGTTCTACCTCAAGATGTCCCACAAGACCGGCAACCTGCTGGCCAAGCAGCTGTACGACCAGCTGGCGCTGCAGGAGATCGAGCACATCGGGCGGATCAACGAGGTCTACGCCGCCATCGCGCTGGGCCAGCCCTGGCCGGTGCCGGGCCGCAAGAAGATCGGCTACATGGAGGCCGAGATGAAGCGGATCTTCGTCCGCCTCAACCGGTCGGGGGGCAGGGAGAAGGCCGACAACATCACCGGCCTGCGGGTGGCGATGGACATGGAGTGGTACAGCTTCAAGATGTACGAGAAGCTGGCGCGGGAGGCGGTGGAGGGGCCGGAGCGGGAGTTCTTCCGGCTGCTGGTGCTGGAGGAGAGCAAGCACTACGAGGCGCTGTCCAACGTCTACGCCTACCTGACCGACGACGGCGACTGGCTGGAGCGCTCCGAGAGCCAGACCTGGAACTGGATGAATTCCTGACCCGGCGGCGGGCAGGGCACAGCGGGCATTATGAACCGCGGAAACGCTGACTGCCCTGAAACCCCGTCGTCCATGATCCCGTGTCGTCCACGGCCGGCTACGCGGCGCGTTTTCCCGGAAGACCGGTCCTCGGGATGACCGTCCGCCAGTTCTCGATCAGCCAGGACAGCAGCAGCATCGCGACGGTCATGGCAGCGGTCCCGGCCAGCGCGCCGGCCGGCCCCATCGACCCCTTGAGGGCCCCCAGCAGCCGGCCGTAGGTCAGGTCGATATGGACCCAGTAGACCACCAGGGAGTGCCGGCCGAACAGGCGCATCCACGAGAAGCTCTCCGGCTTGAACGGCAGGCACAAGAAATAGCAGATCCCCAGCGTTGCCAACAATATCCCCGAGCGGATGAAGAAATACTCGGGAGCGTTGTGCCAGAAGCTCCAGTTGGCCGGGTGCGCCGCGTAGAGGGTCGCCAGCCGTGCCAGGACGATCATCGCGATGCCGGCCGCGACCGATGCCAGCGCCAGCACCGCCATCCTCCGCCGGTCGTTCCGCCACCGGCCGACCAGCAGCCCGACCGCCGCGCCGGCCGGCGCGAACCCGAACCAGGGGAACAGGGGGAACGTCCCGGGCGCGAACGTGCCGCTGAAGTAATTGCGGACCATCCACGGCAGGCGGTCCAGCGGCGTCCAGCCCCAGGCCGCGGGCGCGGCCAGCCCGGTGAGCAGCCACAGCCCGGCCAGCACGATGATCCTGGCCCGGAAACGGCGCACCGCGAACAGCACGACGCCGACCAGCGCCAGCGACAGGCCGATGGTGTTGAGCATGTCCACCTTGAAGAAGTCGCGCCAGCCGCCCCAGCTGGTCCACTGCACGAACTCCTGCAGGCGGAACAGCAGCGCGAATCCGAAGATCTGCAGGCCGCGCCGCAGCGACAGCCACAGCCGCCGCCCTTCGGACCCCGGCGCCTCGAGCACTTTCCGATATCCCAGCGCGGCCGACAGCCCGGCCAGGAACAGGAAGCAGGGCGCGGGGAAGCTCCCCAGCAGCTGGGAATGGCGGAACAGCCAGCCGCCCTTCAGCGCCGGGGCCAGCCAGGAGTCCACGGTGTGGGTCTGGATCATGATCACCACGGCCAGGCCCCGCATCCAGTCGACGTGCAGCAGGCGGGTCTTGGTGGGAGAAGAGACGGTCATAGAAGACCTCAAGGATCGCTCTTAATAAGGAAACCATGAAGACATGAATAACGGGCGGCAGACAAAAGATCAGTGATCACGGCGAACCAGATACTGTGAAGCTTTTCACTTCCGGATGGTTCCCAAAGTCATGGTTTCCTGGATTCATTATAGAAACCAACCGGTGCCGATTATACCGAAATCCGACGAGCCTGTCAAATAATTCAGGAGGGCGCATGCAGCAGCTGGCGGTGGAAAAGCGCACCGTGCCGGTGCTGGTCCGGTTCGAGGACGGGCAGGAGCTGAAGGGCGACCTGTTCCTCAGCCGGACGGCCAAGCGGCGGGCGGGCCAGGAGACCGTGCTGGACTACATGAACGAGGCCGAGGAGTTCTTCCCGCTCAAGGTCGCCGAGGACAGGACCGTGCGGATGATCAACAAGCGCCGGGTGATCGCCCTCGAGGTGGCGGCGGCCGTCGAGTTCGGGGACGAGGAAACCGCCACGGCCGGGGCCAAGCAGGAGCGGATGACCGTGATCTTCAAGACCCACCACCGGCTGTCCGGCACCGGCTACATCGAGATGCCGCCCCAGAAGTCGCGGATCATCGACTTCCTCAACCAGGGCAGCCAGTTCTTCCTGATGAAGGACGGCGGGACCGCCCATGTCTGCAACCGCAAACAGATCAGCTACGTGATACCGGGAGGCGACTGATGGCACGGATCGACGATTTCTTCAAGGCGATGGCCAAGTACCAGGCCACCGAGTTCCACCTGGCCAGCGACGCCGAGCCCCAGTTCAAGATCGCCAACGCGCTGCAATCCGTGTCCAAGCAGCGGTTCTCCCGGCAGGAGGTGCTGGGCCTGATCTCCGAGATCCTGCCGCAGGACCGCAAGGAGCAGCTGATGAGCCACGGCGTCACCGAGTTCAGCTACCGCCTGGCCGGCGCCGGCGACTTCAGGGGCCGGGTGACGATGGAGGGAGCGGCGGCCACGGCGGTGTTCCATCCCGACGCCGACCCGCCGCCGGCCGCGGCCGCAGCTCCGGCGTCCCCCGCCGCCGCCCCGGCGGCGCCGGCGGCAGTGGCCGCCCCCGGTCCCGGCAGGGAGCCCGAGATCAACAGGTACCTCCGGCTGCTGGTGGAGCGCAAGGGCTCGGACCTGCACTTCTCCAGCGGCGAGCACCCCATCATCCGGGTCGACGGCGACATCAGGAAGCTGGAGGAGTTCCCGGCGACCACGGCCGCGGCCGCCGAGCGGATCCTGGGCGAGATCATCGACAAGCGCCACCGCAAGGAGTTCGACGAGATCAGCGACACCGACTTCGCCCACGAGATCGAGGGCGTGGCGCGGTTCCGGGTCAACATCTTCGCCGACCGCAAGGGCATGGGCGGCGTGTTCCGGGTGATCCCCTCCAAGACCGTCACCGTGGACGACCTGGGCGTGTCGCCCTACATCCAGAACCTGTGCAACCTCAACAAGGGCCTGGTGCTGGTGACCGGGCCGACCGGCTCGGGCAAGTCGACCACCCTCTGCGCCCTGATCGACCTGATCAACCGCACCCGCACCGCGCACATCATCACCCTGGAGGACCCGATCGAGTTCGTGCACGAGAACAAGAAGTGCCTGATCAACCAGCGCGAGGTGGGCAGCCACACCCAGAGCTTCAAGAACGCGCTGCGGGCGGCCCTGCGGGAGGACCCCAACATCGTGCTGGTGGGGGAGATGCGCGACCTGGAGACCATCTCCATCGCCATCGAGACCTCGGAGACCGGCCACCTGGTGTTCGCCACCCTGCACACGTCGACCGCGCCGTCGACCGTGGACCGGATCATCGAGCAGTTCCCGGCGGACCGCCAGGAGCAGATCCGGATCATGCTGTCGGAATCGCTGAAGGGAGTGATCTCCCAGACGCTGTGCAAGAAGATCGGCGGCGGCCGGATCGCGGCGATGGAGGTGCTGCTGGGCCTGCCCTCGGTCTCCAACCTGATCCGCGAGTCCAAGACCTACCAGCTGCCCTCGGTGATCCAGACCAACAAGAAGATCGGCATGATCAGCCTCAACGACGCGCTGATGGAGTACGTCAACAAGAAGCTGGTGGAGCCCAAGGAAGCCTACATGAAGTCGGTCGACAAGACGGACATCCTGGCCCAGCTCAAGCGCGACGGCCACAGCACGGCGTTCATCGACGAGGTCAGGTGA
>JALOPJ010000166.1 GCA_025453955.1 Candidatus Edwardsiibacteriota bacterium | reverse complement strand
GCAGACGAAGATGATGGACTCGACCGTTGCCTTTTGCGACATGAACGCGCGCGCCTCCCTCACGGCGATGGCCGCGGCGCGGGAGGCGGGGAACCCGTAGGCCCCGGTGGAGACGGCGGGGAAGGCCAGGGACGTGATGCCATTCCTGGTCGCCAACTCGAAGCAGCTGCGGTAGCAGTTCGCCAGCAGTTCGTCCTCGCCGTTCCCGCCGCCGCGCCAGACCGGGCCGACCGTGTGGATCACGTACGTCGAGGGCAGACCGTACCCCTTGGTGATCTTGGCCTGTCCGGTCGCGCAGCCGCCCAGAGTGCGGCACTCCGCCAGCAGGCCCGGTCCTGCGGCGCGATGGATCGCGCCGTCCACGCCGCCGCCGCCCAGCAGGGTTTCGTTGGCGGCGTTGACGATGGCGGCGACGCGCTGTACCGTAATGTCGCCGAGGACGGCCGTGATGTCGGCGGGGATGTCCACGGAGGGAGGAGGGCCGTCAGCGCAGCAGGCGCACGATGTACATGATCACCAGCACCAGCAGCACCAGGCAGGACGACTGGATGCTGCGGCGGTCGGAGCGCACCGCCGCCCGGAGATCGCCCTCGGCCGGGAACCTGTCCGCATAGGAGCTCAGCCGCGGCAGCCAGCGCGGCACGGCCTTGCAGTAGTCGGCGAACACCTGGCCCAGGCTGGCCCGCAGGGTCGATTCCTCCAGCGCCACGATGAAGCCGTACTGCAGGGCGAAGGCGGCCAGGAACACCGGCAGCAGCCAGGGGACCTCGACCGCGCCGGTGACAAATGACCATTTGGACGGCCAGGCGGCGACCAGCAGGCCCAGGGAGAGCAGGAAATTCCCCACGTAGAGCGGATTGCGCACGTGGCCGAACGGGCCGCCGGTGATCAGCCGGCCCACGCCCGGGGTCAGGGTGCGGGTGGCGCCGCCGGCGTAGGACACGGCCCAGATCCGGGCCAGCTCGCCGGCCGCCGCGATCGCCATCCCGATGACGATGGTCGGCAGCGTGGGCCGGGCCAGGATCAGCATGGCGACCAGCAGGGGGATGGGCGTGTAGCTGCGCCACTTGAAGAACAGGGCGCCGAGGGTAGTTTTCATGTCGATCACCACTCCCGATAGATTTCAGTGCAACGGTCAGGAAAAGGAAAGGATGATGGACCCGAACACGTTAGCCATGAAATGAGTCACTATTGATGACTCCAATCCTTTTTTCCAATACAGCCACCCGAATAGAACGCCCCCAATACCGTTCAACAAGAGGGCACGTAGAACAACCGGCGCTGTAAGCGGTGCTATGGCGGCGGTTATCGGCAGGTGACTGACCCCGAATACGAAGCTGGAGGCAAGAATGGCTGTCCATATTAACGTGTTGTTAGTGGCCTGAAACCGGCACGCCTTTCGCAACGCGACCACGATCACGGACATTAGGAGATACCGCAGCAACACTTCTTCAACGATACCGCCATATAAGGACGTAATTAAATCCTGCCATAGGGTACTGCCGCTTCCTTCAGATAACGCGGCCGGAAGCAACGGTATGAAAAACACCCGGTCGATACCGATGGTCGTGACGGCGACTGCCAGGGCGGAAACTAGCGATAGGAAAAGAAACGATTTAAGGACCGGCCAGGATGGTGATTTATCGACCCAGGCATCGATCAGCGGCGTGCCCATGCCGGCGCTGCGGCTGTAGCCATCGGCGATAATGATTGCCAGGCCCATCGCGAGCAAGCACAATGGCAGAAGGGCGATGAGTACGATGGCTGGCGGGGCTGTGATACGGACCGCGGCAGTGAACTCCGGCAGCATTGCTCGGATGAGCGGGATTCCCGACAGGTAGCCGACCGCACAGGCCACCCAAATGATTAGGAACCGATGACCGGCCCTGGTGGAGGCCGCCGCGCGGTTCTTCACCGACCGGAAAAGAAACAGGCAACAAGCTGTAGTGATGCCGAGGATAAAAACGATGACGAACAACGATTGAAACTGACCTGCGGGTCCGCTTTTTGCGGTTGGCAGGTGGGAGACGATGTCGACCTGGAACGCCAGTAGCAGTGCCAGAAGGACGGTTTTTATGACATAGGCATAGGGGGAGATCTGCTTCAGCTCCTGTTCACTGTGCGCGACCGGTAACATGGGGTAGAACGTGGCGAACAGGTACACCACGGCCATGATGAGGAGCGGGACCAGGATTAAGCCGTCCCGCGACCCCCAGCCATTGGGCTGGCCGCTGTCACTGAAATGGATCGGTATCGTCGCCGGCGCAGTGGCCATGACATATGCTGCAAAACCCACCGCAAGTGAAATGATGCACAATGGCAATACTTCCTTGACGGTGAACATCCGAAATGGTTTATTGATTACGGTTGCTGGCATTTTTTATCCGAGAGAAGCGATCATCAAAAGTGAAGAGAAATCGAAAATGGAGAACCAACATCAATTTTTCATGGTTCTCCATTCCTCGCCATGCGGATCACACTATTCCGGCGAAACAGATACGGTCAGGCCACAGCCTCCAGCATGGCGGCGCGATGGCCCAGCTCCTTGAGCACGGCCTTCTCGCCTCCATCTGGAAGCGCGACAGCGGCCGCTCGTCCAGCGGCACCTGCCGCAGCAGCTCGACCGCGGTGTAGGCCTCGCGCCGGCCCAGCAGGGCGCGGCCCAGCAGCAGCACCCGGCGGTTGGCCACCTCCCGGTCCTGCGGCTTGAAGGCCAGCAGGTTGACCGCCGCGTCGTACTTCTCGATCCCCAGCAGCTTGGCGGCCAGGTCGATCTTACGGAACTCGTCGTCCGGCGCCTCCTGCACCGCCTGGTGGGCCTTGTCGATCTCCACCTGCAGCCGGCGGGTGGCGAAGCGTCGCATCGCCTTGTAGACCTCGCCGGCGTCGGGCATGGTCTGGCGGATCCGGTTCATCGCCTCCTCGGCCCGCACCTCGTCCCGCAGGGCCAGGTAGCTCTCCGCCAGGTAGAAGGTGGCCCGGATGCGGCGGTCCGGGTCGGTGATGCCGTCGATCGCCTTGGCCAGCAGGTCGCGGGCCTGGGTGAACTTGCCGCCCTCGAAGTAGATCATGCCCAGGGCCTCGTTGGCCTCGGGCAGGTCCGGGTTGTCGGCCCGGATCCTCTCGATCTCGGCCGCCACCGGCTGGCGCAGGTCGGGATTCAGCTCGCAGGCGCGGGTGAACCCCTCCATGGCGGCGCGGTGGTCGCCGGCCGACGCCTGCAGGCGCGAGCGCAGCAGCAGGAGGTCGACCTGGTCGGGGTCGGTAGCCAGGACGGCGTCGAGCTTGGCGACCACCGCCGCCCGCTCCGCCGGCGCGGCCGCGATGATCCCCTGGTACTCCTCGGCGGCCAGGTCGTAGCGCTTGCCCTGGGTCAGGATGTCGGCCAGCAGGTGGCGGGCCTCCAGGTTGTCGGGCTGTTTCCGGACGATGGCCTGCAGCTCGGCCGTGACCGTCGCCAGCTCGGCCGGCCGCAGGGCCAGCACCTCGCGCAGCAGCAGGATGCTCTGGTCGTAGGCCCCGCGCGCGGCGTGGAGCCGGGCCAGCAGGTAGCGCGAGGACGCGTCGGCCGGGTCCTTTTCCTGGGCCAGCCGCAGCAGCCGGATGGCGGGCTCGGCCAGCGAGTCGTCCGCGGCGATGGCTTCCTCCACCAGCTTGACCGCGGGGACCGTGGCGCCCCGGGCGACGTAGGCCTTGGCCAGCGCCAGCTTGACCCGGGGCTGGTCCGGGTTGCGCTCCAGCAGCTGCTTGTAGACGCCGACGATCTGCTCGTTGGCCGCCGGCGAGATGTCCAGGGCGGACGACAGCGCCGTGACGGCGTCGTCGTTCCGGCCCAGCATGATGTCGATCTTGGCCTCGGCCAGCAGCGCCTTGAAATTGGCCGGGTCGAGCGCGATCACCTGCCGGAGGTCGGGCAGCACCTTCTCGGCCCAGCGGGGGTCGCGGGCGGCGACGGCCATCAGGTCGGCCACCGCCTCGTCGTACGACCGCATGGTGATGCCGATGCGGGCCATGGCGTAGCGGCCGGCCAGCGAGGTGGCGTCGATGTCCAGCAGCTTGCGGCAGGCCTCGGCCGCCGGCTGGGCCAGCGCCGGGTCGAGCTCGACCGACTTGAGCAGGCTGGCGGCGGCCTTGGTCAACTCGCCCTTCTCGACGAAGACCTGTCCCAGGCGGAGGTGGGCCTTGGCGCCCTCGGCGCCCGGCCAGCGGGCCACGATCTGGGAGGCCTGCGCCAGCGCCTTCTCCAGGAAGTTCTGCTGGAACAGCAGCTCCATCTGGAGCAGCTGCAGGTCGAGGTTGTCGGGCGTCAGCTTGAGCAGCTCCTGCAGCTTGTTGCTGACCTGGGGCAGCAGCGACTGGTCGGCCTTGGCGGCGGCCAGCAGGGAGCTGGCCATCAGCGCCGGCTGGCCGTCGCGCTGCGCCATCTCGGCCACCGCCATCTGGATGATGCCGGACCCGGGCTGGTCCGCGGCGATCCCGGCCAGCGTCTGCCGGGCCAGCGCTGCGATGGCGGGGTCCTGGTGCAGGCGCAGGAACAGCGCGCTGGCGTCGATGTGGCGACGCAGGCCCATCATGGCGCAGGCCTTGACGAAGTCGACGGCCGGGTGCTTCTGGCCGGCGGCCTCCAGCGCGGCGCAGACCTCCAGCAGGCGGCCCAGGTAGGCCTGGTCGCCGCCGGACAGCGCCGACTCCAGCAGGGGCAGGTAGCCGGTCCAGCGGTCGGGGTAGCGCTTGGCCAATTCCAGGCCCAGCAGCGAGGCCTCGGCCAGCTGGCCGCCGGTCACCAGCATCCACAGCATGGTCTCCAGCGGCTCGGGCGCGGCAGGATCCGCCGCCGCCAGTTCCTGGACGGCGGCCAGCGCCGGGCCGCGCTGCTCCGGGCCCGTACCCGCGAGGTAGCGGAACACGCTGAGGGCCTTGGCCGGTTCCTTGCGGACCAGGTAGCATTGGCCCAGGAACGCCAGGGCCTCGGGCTGGTCGAGATTCGCCTTCAGCAGGACGTCGAGCTTCTCCAGGGCCAGGTCGACCAGGGAGGCGTCGTTGCCGATGATCTCCTTGAGCGATCCCACGGCCTCGCCGGCGCGCCCGGCGGCGATGTAGGCGTCGACGATGCGGGTGGCCGCCTCGAAGTTGCCGGGGGATTTCTTGAGGATCTCGCGGTAGCGGTCCAGCACCTCGTCCAGCCGCGACGGGTCGAGCTCCATCACCCGGCCGTAGCTGGACAGCGCCAGGTCGTACTTTTCCCGCGCCAGGGCGGCGCCGCCCACGGCCAGGTGGGCCTCGGCCGCGTCCGAGAACTTGGCGATCTCCCGCAGCTGCGCCAGGTAGGTGTCCGCGTGCTTGGGGTCCAGCTGGGCGGCCCTGCCGACCAGGGCCAGGGCCCGGCCGGCGTCACGGGCCTGGATGGAAAGCTGGGCCAGCAGGTTGACCGCGGGCAGGGTCTCCCGGGCCGCGAGCATCTGCTCCAGGCGGCCGCTGACCTCGGCCGCGGCGCCGGCGCCGGCGGCCTGGCCGTAAAGCTCCAGGGCGGCCTCGGCCTTGCCGGCCTGGGACAGGATGTCGCCGTACTTCAGGGCCACGCCGGTCTCGGTGGTGTGGGGGCCCGCCACCCGCAGGGCGGCGTCCAGCACGGCATGCTCCTCGGCCGGGGACTTGGCCAGGATGGCGTCCAGCAGCTCCACCGCCTGGGGCGTGCGGCGGCGCCGCTCGTGCAGCAGCGCCATGGCGTAATAGACGGCCATGTCCTTGGCCAGCAGGCCGGCCGGGCGGGCGGGGCCGGTGTAGGCGTCGACCGAGTCCTTGACCTTGCCGTAGCGCGAGACCAGGATGTCGACGTCCTTGTCGGCCAGCTCGCGCAGCACCTTGATGGCGGTCTCGAAGTTGCGGCGGCCGACGTTCATCTCGAACAC
>JALOPJ010000165.1 GCA_025453955.1 Candidatus Edwardsiibacteriota bacterium | reverse complement strand
GTTGCTGGCCCTCCTGCAGAGCCGCGCTTTTCAGTCCGCCGATCAGGTCACCGCGTTCCTCGGCCTGGTCCCGGTCGAAGGCCCATCGGGCAGCAGCCTCCATCGCCGACCCCGACTGTCGAAAGCCGGCGCGCCCCGAATGCGCGCCGCGTTGTGCATGGCCGCGGTCGTGGCCACTCGCCATAACCCCCACATCCGGACCCTGTACGAGCGGTTGCTGGCGCGGGGCCAAGCCAAGATGGCGGCCCTGGGCGCCGCCATGCGCAAACTGGTCCAATTGGCCTTTGGCATCCTCAAACATCAGCAGCCTTATCGGGCCGACTGGACGGTTGCCGCTTGACTCTCAAGACGGTATCTACATCCACGACCGATTTAGGATTGCTATATATCGCCAGCCATCGGGCCACGGCCCGCAGTCCGCATCGGCTCGGGCTGGAGCGGCTGCGGGATTCGTGCGGATCGGAAACCGACGAATTGTGTTTCTTCCGGCGCGATGTCCGGGAAGCGATGCAGGCGTTGCAAGCCGCCGGCGTGGTGGCGGTCTGGCGCATCACCCCCGGCGACGCCCTGGAGGTGGTGCGGCCGAACCGGCCGCGCCGCCTCATCGACGGGCCTCGTCCGCCACGGGATGGCCGATAGGTCAGTGGACCGTGGTGGGTAGGTTGGCCACGTGATAGCAGGTACGCTCCCACGTCATAGCAGTCGCGCCGACCGACTTATTCACAGAATAAATTATTAATTTTTATAAACTTTTTTATATCGCTCATTTCTAAAACCTCTTTTAAAACCTTATATAAAACCAGCGCCGCGACCGCAGCCCGCGCCGAGCCAGCCGCCCGTTCCGGGCGTCCACGGCGCGGCCGACGTACCGAAGAGGATCGTGCATGAAATCCCTCACCGGCCTGATCGGTGTGAACTTTCGGCAGAATGGAGCCATTTCGATTTCGGCGTAATGGCGCCACCAGAATTTCGGCGTAATGGCGCCAGTCGATTTTCGGCCTAAAGGCGCCACTTCGGGGGTTCGAACTTTCGTGAACCGGCTATGCTTCCGGCTTTTTTGCCGGAGGCGGCCATGAGTGAGCGGAGGTTCGAAATGGATCAGTATCGACAAATCCTGGTGCGGATGCGCCAGGGCGATTCGGACCGGGACATCGCCCGGTCCCGGCTGATGGGACGCAAGAAGCTGGCCCGGAGGCGCGCCGTGGCTCACGAGCGCGGCTGGTTGGCGCCCGAGGTCCCGTTGCCCGATGACGCTGCCCTGGCGGCAGTCTGCGCCCGCCCGGCGGGCGTACCGCCCCAGTGCGTGTCCGGGCTGGAACCGTGGCGGGACCAGATCGCGGCCTGGCCTCAGGAGGGAATTCAGGGGACGACCATCCATGCGGCCCTGGTCCGCCAGCATGGCTACACCGGCAGTTACGCGTCGGTCCACCGCTTCGTGAGCCAGTTGCCGGGCACGGCCGCGCCGGCGGTGCCGTTGCGGCTGAGCTTCAAGCCGGGGGAGGCCGCCCAGGTCGATTTCGGCGCCGGGCCGGTGATCACCGACGTCCACACCGGGGAGATCATCAAGACCTGGTTCTTCGTGATGACCCGGTGCGGGTCGCGCCATCAGTACGCGGAACTGGTGCGCGATCAGAGCACCGCCACCTGGCTGGCCTGCCACCGCCACGCCTTTGAGGCGTTCGGCGGGGTGGTGGGCCGGGTGATCATCGACAACCCCCAATGCGCCATCACTCGGGCCTGTTATTACGACCCCGAAGTCCAGCGCGCCTACGCCGACTGGGCCGAGGGGGATGGGTTCCGGATTGATCCCTGCCCACCCCGGGATCCCCAGAAAAAAGGGATCGTGGAGGCCGGCGTCAAATACGTGAAGGGCGCCTTCTTGCCGTTGCGCGAGTTCCGGAGCCTGGCCGACGCCAACCGGCAACTGGCCGACTGGGTGCGCGACGAGGCCGGCCCGCGCTGCCATGGCACCACCCGCGAGCGGCCGCTGGTCCAGTTTCAGGCGACCGAACGCGCCCTGCTGCAACCGTTGCCCGTGGTGCCACCGGTGCTGGCGGTGTGGGCCCAAGTCAAGGTCCATCGCGACGCTCACGTCCAGCTCGCGCGGTGCCGGTACTCGGTGCCGTTCCGCCGGGTCGGCCAGACCGTGTGGCTCAAGGCCAGCGACACCCTGGTCAACCTCTATCGCGACCACGACCCGGTGGCCAGCCACCCGCGCCTGACCCGCGCCGGCGCCCGCTCGACCCTCCCGGACCCTCTGCCGCCCGAGGCCCTGGCCGGGAGCCTCCACGATGCCCAGTGGGGCTGGGGCCAAGCCGAGCGCATCGGCCCCGCCTGCCAGGCCGTGATCCACACCCTGTTCAGCGACCGGGTGCCGGTCAATCTCCGCGCCGCCCAAGGCGTGCTGCGCCTGGAGCAGCCCTCCGGCGCCGCCCGCCGGGAGGCGGCCTGCGCCCGCGCCCTGGCCGCCGGCAGCGCCCGCTACCGCACGGTCAAGACCATCCTCGCCACGGGCCTCGACCGGGCCCCGGCGCCCCGCTGGCCACCCCGACCTCCAGCACCTACCCCCAGGGCGGCCGGTTCTGCCGCGACGCCCACACCCTGTTCCCTTGAGGTCCCCCGATGACGACCCTACCCGAACTCATCCCCCTGCTCAAGCCCCTGCGCCGGTCCGGCATCCTCGATTCGCTCGAGGCCCGCAACCGCGAAGCCATCGACCGGCACTTGGCCTACACCGACTTCCTCGGGCTGCTGATCCAGGACGAAGTCGCCCGCCGCGAGCAGAAAAAGCTGACCCAGCGGCTGCGCCGCGCCAACTTCCGCAGCCAGAAAACCCTGGAATGTTTCGACTTCGATCGCCTGCCCGGCCTCAATCGCGCCCTGGTCCACGACCTGGCCACCGGCCGTTTCGTGGTTGAGAAGGGGGCCGTGCCGATCGCCGGCCCCAGCGGGACCGGAAAAAGCCATCTCGCCCAAGCGATTGGCCATCTCGTCGCCCGCCAGGGTCACGACGTGCCGTTCACCACCCAGACCCACCTGTTCACTAGCCTGCGCCAGGCCCAGGCGGTCGGGACCTACGAGCGCCGCTTTCAAACCCTGGTTAACGTGCCCCTCCTCCTCCTCGAGGATTTCGGCCTCAAGCCGTTGCGCCCGCCCGAGGACGAAACCTTCCACGACCTGATGGCCGAACGCTACGAGCGCGCCGCCACCGTCCTCACCAGCAATCTCGACTTCGGCGAGTGGGGCGAGGCCTTCCCCGCCAACAAACTGCTGGGGGCCGCCACCCTGGATCGGCTGCGGCATGGCGCCTATCGCCTCATCCTCGACGGTGCGAGTTATCGGAGTCCCAAACCGCTGCCGCCAC
>JALOPJ010000055.1 GCA_025453955.1 Candidatus Edwardsiibacteriota bacterium | reverse complement strand
CTGTACGTGATGTCCACGGTCGACACCGCCGACCAGGACGCCAAGGCGCTGTTCGACGCCTACCTGGACGAGGTCCAGCCGCAGTTCAAGCAGGCCGAGCAGCGGCTCAAGCAGAAGCTGCTGGCCAGCGGGCACTGCCCGGCGGGGTTCGAGCTGCCGCTGAAGCGGATGCGGGTGGAGGCCGAGATCTTCCGGACCGAGAACCTGCCGCTGCAGGCCCAGGAGCAGAAGCTCCGCCAGCGCTACGGCGCCATCACCGGCGCCCAGACCGTGCAGTGGGACGGGACGGAGCGCACCGTCACCCAGCTCAAGCCGGTGTACCAGGAGCAGGACCGCGAGCGGCGGGAACGGGCCTGGCGCCTGGTCGCCCAGCGCCAGCTGCAGGACCGCGCCGCGCTCAACGACCTGTGGCGGGAGTACTTCCCGCTGCGGCAGCGGATCGCGGCCAACGCCGGTCTGGCGAACTACCGCGACTACCGCTGGCGGTCGCTGGCCCGGTTCGACTACACGCCCGACGATTGCCTGCGGTTCCACGACGCCATCGCCGAGGTGGCGGTGCCTGCCGCGGCGGCCCTGCTGAGGAAGAAGGCCGGCCAATTGGGACTGCCGGCGCTGCGGCCCTGGGACGGCGCGGTCGACCCGCAGCGACGGCCGCCGCTCAAGCCCTTCACCTCGATGGACGAACTGACCGCCAAAACCGCCAGGATCTTCGCGGCGCTCGATCCGGCGCTGGGCGGGTACTTCGGCACCATGGTCGCGGAGCGGCTGCTGGACCTGGAGAACCGTCCCAACAAGCGCCCCGGCGGGTACTGCACCACCTTCGCCGCGGCGCACCGGCCCTTCATCTTCGCCAACGCGGTCGGGGTCCAGGGCGATGTCCAGACCCTGCTGCACGAGAGCGGCCATTGCTTCAACGTCTTCGAGAGCGCGGCCCTGCCCTACGTCCAGCAGACCGAGCCGCCGATGGAGTTCGCCGAGGTGGCGTCGATGGGGATGGAGCTGCTGGCCGGGCCGCATTTGGGAGCGTTCTACCCGGCGGCCGACGCGGCCCGGGCGCTGATCGACCACCTGGAAGGCATCATCCTGTTCTGGCCGTCGATGGCCGTGGTCGACGCCTTCCAGCACTGGGCCTACCTGCACCCGGAGGAGGCGGCCGACCCGGCGCGGTGCGACGACGAATGGCTGCGCCAGTCGCGGCGGTTCGAGACCGGCACCGACTGGCGCGGACTGGACGAGGCGCGGATGACCGGCTGGCACCGCCGGCTGCACATCTTCATCCATCCCTTCTACTACGTGGAGTACGGCCTGGCCCAGCTGGGCGCGGTGCAGCTCTGGGGGAACTCGCTGGCGGACCCGGCCGCGGCGCTGGCGGCCTACCGCCGCGCCCTGCGGCTGGGCGGGAGCCGGCCGCTGCCGGAGCTGTTCGCCGCCGCCGGGGCGCGCTTCGCCTTCGACGCCGCCACCCTCAAGGGGGCGATCGACCTGGTCGCCGCGCAGATCGAGCGGCTGGAACGGACAGCCGTCCAACCCTGACCGCATCGCCACACCCATGAGCGACCAGCAGGAACGGCCTTCGCGCGACGAGATCGTCAGGAAACTGATGCTCTTCCGCCAGATCGTGGCCCAGTCCGAGACCGACGACCGGGAACGGGCCACGGTCGAGGACCAGCTGTGGCGGACCGGGCCGCTGACCCGCGCCGTCATCGAGAACTCGCCGATCGGGATCACGGTGCGCAGCCCGGCGGGCCAGCTGCTGCTGTTCAACGACGCCTGGCTGCGGATCTGGGGCCTGACCGCGGCGCAGGCCCGGGCGCTGGACCGCGAGACCGAGGGGCAGCCGATCGAGCGGCGCTACGGCTACCTCGGCCAGTGGACGGAGCAGGTGCGCCAGGCCTTCGAGCACGGCCGCGAGGTGTTCGTGCCCGAGCTGTCGCTGGAGGACTACTCGCCGCGATCGGCCGACTGGGTGTCGTTCCATTTCTACCCCATCCGCGACGCCCAGGGCGGGGTGGAACAGGTGGTGACGCTGACCCAGGACATCTCGGCCCGCAAGCGGGCGGAACTGGCGCTGGACACCGCCCGGGCCCGGCTGGAGGACCTGCTGCGGTCGACGCCGGCGGTGATCTTCAGCTGCCGGACCGACGACGGCGCCACCACCTTCATCAGCGGCAACGTCCGGCAGGAGCTGGGCTACTCCGCCGACGAATGGCTGGCCGATCCGGCGTTCTGGCAGGAACGGGTCCATCCCGAGGAGCGCGCCGCCATGGCGGCCACCGGCCTGCCGTTCCCCGCGGCCCGGGCCGCAGTGAAGGAATACCGGTTCCGCCACGCCGACGGCATCTACCGCTGGCTGGCGGAGGAGTCGAAGCCGATCCCGGGCCCGGCCGCCGGGCCGCCGGAGATGGCCGGGTACTTCATCGACATCACCGCCCGCAAGCTGGCGGAGCAGACCCTGCGCGAAAGCGAGCAGCGGTTCCGCACCCTGATCGACGCCGTCCGGGACATCGTGTTCACCTGCCATTCCTCCGGGACGATCACCTCGCTCAACCCGGCCTACGAGGCCGCGACCGGCTGGCCCTGCGACGGCATGATCGGCCGGCAGCTGGTGGCGCTGGTGCACCCCGACGACATGGCAATCGTCGGCGAACGGTCCGCCGCCGGCCTGCGGGGCGAGGTCCCGCCGCCGTTCGAGGCCCGGGTGGTGACGCGGCAGGGCGGCGGCCTGACCTTCGAGTTCCAGGTCACGCCGCAACTCAAGGACGGCGCGGTGACGGGCCTGCTGGGCGTGGCCCGCGACATCACCGCGCGCAAGCGCGCCGAGCAGGAGCTGCGGGCCAGCGAGGCCCTCAGCCGGGCGGTGATCGAGCACTCGCCGATCGGCATCTCGGTGCGCAGCCGCACCGGCCGGCTGCTGGCCTGGAACCGGGCCTGGCAGGAGCTGTGGGCGATGACCGACGACGACATCCGGCGCGACCGGGACACCGAACGGCCCGAGCTGACGTTCGACACCAGGGACAACTACCTGCGGGACTGGCTGCCCCGGGTCGAGCAGGTCTACCGGACGGGAGGGATGCTGTTCATCCCCGAGCTGAAGGTCTCCAAGCCGGCGTTCGGCGGCGACCGCTACATCGCCCAGTACTTCTACGCCCTCCCCGGCGCCGGCGGCGCGGTCGACCGGGTGGTGGTGATCAGCCAGGACATCACCGAGCGGCGGCAGACGCTGCAGGAGATCACCGTCCTGGCCCAGGCCGTCAAGAGCGCCTCGGAGTGCATCTCCATCACCGACGACCGCGACGTCCTGCTGTTCGTCAACGACGCCTTCTGCCGCACCTACGGCTACGACCGTTCCGAGCTGATCGGCCGGCACATCGGCATGGTGCTGTCGCCGCGGCAGCCCCGGGAGGCACTGGCGGACGTGCTGCAGCGCACCCGGGAGGGCGGCTGGCAGGGCGAGCTGCTCGACCGGCGCAAGGACGGCAGCGAATTCCCGGTCCACCTCTCGACCGCCGTGGTGCGCGACGAACAGGGGTCGCCGCTGGCGCTGATCGGCGTGGCCCGCGACATCACCGAGGAGAAGCGGGCCGAGGCCCAGCGGGAAAAGCTGCGCGATGCGATGCTGCAGTCGAGCAAGCTCGAGGCGATGGGCACCATGGCCGGCGGCGTTGCCCACGACTTCAACAACCTGCTGACCGTGATCCAGGGCGGCGCCGAGCTGCTGCACATCAAACTGCCCAACGACGACCCGCTGCTGGCCGACGCCGAGCGCATCGGCCGGGCGGCGTCCCGGGCGGCGGCGCTGACCCGCCAGCTGCTGCAGTTCTCGCAGCGCCAGCCGCTGGACCTGGCGGCCTGCAACGTCATGCCGGTCGCCGCCCAGGCCGCGCAAAGGGCCCGGGATCAGACCCCGGCCGGGGTCCGGCTGGAAACGCAACTGGCGGAGGGACTGTGGCCGGCCCAGGCCCAGGCCGCCGGCGTGGCCCAGGTGCTGGAGGCGATGCTGGCGAACGCGCTGGAGGCGGTGGACGGGGGCGGCCGGGTGGTGCTGGCCGGCGGGAACGTCGAACTGGACGAGCCGGCTGCCGCGGCGATGCCGGAAGGGCGCCCCGGCCGGTTCGTGCGGCTGGCCGTGACCGACAGCGGTCCGGGCATCCCGCCGCAGGCCGCCGCCCGCATCTTCGAGCCGTTCTTCTCCACAAAGGGGCCGGGCCGCGGGCTGGGGCTGCCGGCGGCCTACGGTATCGCCAAGCAGTTCGGCGGCTGGATCGCCTTCGCCAGCGAACCGGGCAAGGGCGCCGAGTTCTCGGTCTACCTGCCGGAGCACGTCGCCGCCGAGCCGCGGCCCGCGGCGCCGGCGCCGGTCATGGAGGCGCCCGGCCGGCAGCAGCTGGTGCTGATGGTCGAGGACGAGCCCGGCATCATGAAGGTGTTCGCCTCCATCCTGCGGATGAAGGGCTTCCAGGTGCTCGAAGCCGCCGACGTGGCCGCCGCCCGGGCCCACTTCGCGGCCCAGGCGGCGGGGATCGACCTGGTGTTCAGCGATGTGCTGCTGCCGGACGGCAACGGCCTGGACCTGGTGCAGGAGCTGGCGGCCGCCAAGCCGGGGCTCAAGGTCGTGCTGACCAGCGGCTTCACGGGCGACGACGAGCGGCTGCAGCGCATCCGCGAGCTGGACTACGCCTTCCTGCCGAAACCCTACAACCTGCACGCCCTGCTGCAGGCGCTGGCCGGGGCATTGGCGAGATAAGCGAGTGGGTGCGTCATGAGCACGTTGAACGCCCCGGTCGACCTCTACTACTTCACCGGCACCGGCAACACCCTGCTGGCCGCACGCGAGGTCCAGAAAACGCTGATCGGGCGCGGCCGGCAATGCGCGCTGCACCGGATCGAGACATCAGACCCCGCCGCGGTCGACCCGACCCATGTCCTGGGGCTGGGCTTCCCCATCGCCGGGTTCACCACGTATCCCCTGGTGTGGACGTTCATCGAGAAGCTGCCGCGGTCGCAGGGCGCGCCGGCCTTCGCCTTCGCCACCATGGGCGGCATGGCCTTCGCCGCGATGGGCCCGCTGGGTCGCATCCTGGACTCCAAGGGTTATCACTTGCTGGGCGCCACGCAGATCAGCATGCCGACCAACCTGTGGTCCAAGCGGTACGACCCGGACAAGACCAGCAAGCGCACGGAGCAGGGCCTGGCCCACGCCCGCCGCTTCGCCAACGATCTGGCCGACCGCAAGGCCCGCTGGCGGACGTTCCCGCTGCTGGGGCGGCTGCTGCACCCGCTGCTGACCAGCAAGAAAATGTGGTCCAGCGCGCCGGACTACGTCCGGATCGACCGCGACAAGTGCACCAAGTGCGCGCTGTGCGTGGAGCTGTGCCCGGCCGACGCCATCGAGCTCAACCAGGAGGTCGTCCTCAACGGCAAGTGCCAGTGGTGCCTGCGCTGCGTGTCCTACTGCCCGGAGAAGGCGCTGTACTACTCCAAGGACAGGTACGAGCGGTACAAGCCGGTCAGAATCGAAGAGATACTTCACGACTGATATGCCCGACGAACCGCGCGACATCAAGCAGGAGATCCAGAAGGCCGCCGGGCTGGAGAAGCCCGCCGCCGGGATCAAGGTGACCACCAAGCCGGCCGCCAAGCTGCGCCTGCCCAAGATCGCCGAGATCAGCGTCTGGCTGGACACCTACGACGACCTGTTCTCGGACTTCGACCCGCGGCCCTACGAGGAGCGCGTCGTCTCCGACGACTTCCTGCGCGAGGCCAAGGCCTTCGGCAAGGAAAAGCGCGGCGGCCAGTTCGAGCTGGTGCTGCTGGTGCCCCACAAGCTGCAGGACACGGCGCAGGAGGAGGTGATCGTCAAGCGGCTGCACGAGTTCTTCGCGGACAACCGGCGGCTGACGCACTCGGCGATCGCGGCGAACCGCCGCACCGGCCTGCGTCTGGTGGGGCTGGCGCTGGTGCTGCTGCTGGCCGGCGCCTGGCTGCGCTCGATGGAGCACGCCTCGTTCCTGATGAACTTCTTCCTGGTGGTGCTGGAACCGGGCGGCTGGTTCACCATCTGGAACGGGTTCGACCGGCTGTTCTTCATGCCGTCGCACCTGCGCAGCGACCTGGAGTTCTACGACAAGATGTCGGCCTGCGCCATCAGCTTCATCCCCTACTGAGCCGGTTAACAGGACCAATAACGTCCTATCAATACACTGGAGAACGAAGATGACCGGACTCGCAACGATCCTGTCACTGCTGGCGATCGCGTTCGCCCCGGCCCTCGCCCAGCAGAAGACCGCCGTCAAACCAGCAACCAACGATACAACCACGCAAGGAAAGCCCATGAAGATCCTGGTCGCCTACTATTCCCGCACCGGCACCACCAAGCGGGTCTGCGAGGAGCTGGCCGCGGCTGTCGGCGCGGACATCGAGCAGATCACCGACACCAAGAAGCGGTCCGGCGTCTTCGGCTACCTGGGCGGCGGCCGCGACGCCGTGCGCAAGTCCCAGACCGTGATCGGGCCGCTCAAGCACGATCCGGCGCAGTACGACCTGGTGGTGCTGGCCTCGCCGGTATGGGGCGCGCACATCGCGCCGGCGCTGCGGACCTACCTGGCGCAGCACAAGGGCAAGATCAAAAGGGCCGCGTTCCTCTGCACCATGGGCGGCTCGGGCGACGCGGGCACCTTCGCGGACATGAAGGAGCTCACCGGCCTGGAGCCGGCGACGCAGCTGACGCTGCTGCAGCGCGATGTCAAGAAGGGCGCGCATGCGGCCAAGCTGAAGGAGTTCGCGGACAAGCTGAAGTAACAGCGATACGTCATTCTGAGAAACGCCCCGTGCCCCGCACGCGAATAATCTCACGAGCCCGGGGACAGATCCTTCGATTTGCCGGGCGGGATGCCATACTCAGGATGACGAACAGTGGACCCGTCATTCTGAAAAACACTCCGTGCCTTGCGCGCGAAGAATCCCACGAGCCCGGGGACAGATCCTTCGTCTTGCCGGGCGGGATGCCATACTCAGGATGACGAACAGCAAGGAGGTCACCATGGCGGACGAGAAGAAAAAGGGCCCGGGCCTGTTCGGCTACGTCCGGGGGTTCGGCCGGATGTGGGGCGCGTTCGGCAAGCGCAGCTACCGGACGTTCCCCTGGCGCACCATCGGCGGCGCGTTGTTCACCGCGGCCTACATCGTCAGCCCGTTCGATCTGATCCCGGACTTCCTGGCGCCGGTGCTGGGATTCGTCGACGACGGGGCGGTGTTCGGCTTCCTGATGTCGTGGATCAAGAAGGACGTGGACAAGTTCATCGACTGGGAGTCGGCGGCGGGGAAGTGACGATACCGTCTCGCTGACCCCTCCCTTTGTCCCTCCCCGCAACGGAGAGGGATGCGAATAGGACATGAGTGCTGTAATGGACAACGACGCCATCCTCAACCAGCTGCCGGTCGACCGTGCGGTCTGCTTTGCCAACGACAAGGGCGAGCAGTCCGACAAGATACGCAAACAACAGACCAAGCTGCTGGCCAAGCTGGGCCCCTTCGTCAGGAAGTTCCTGGAGCCGGACGAGCGCATCCTGTACGCGCTGCCGGCCGTGGCGCCGATGTCCGCGCTGGAGCAGTTCATCAAGGGCTGGCACGTCTATTACCTCAAGGCCTGCGCGCTGGTGTTCACCTCCAAGCGCATCCTCTACATCCCGACGGATGCCGGCGGCAAGCCGCGGCAGAGCCTGGCGCAGGCCCGCTACGGCGACATCGCCTCGTTCACGGCCAAGGGCATGCTGTCCGGGCATCTGGAGCTCGCCTACAAGGGCGGCCGCAAGGAGAAGTTCACGATCCAGGCCATGGGCGAGTGGAAGAAGATCAACGCCTTCCTGCCGAAGCTGGTCCCCGGTGGCGAGCCCACCGACCGCCGCGACCGCCACTTCCTGTGCCCGCGCTGCGTCAAGCCGCTGACCAAGGGCGTCTACGCCTGCCCCTCGTGCCGCCTGCAGTTCCGGACCATGGCGCAGGCGGCGAAGCTGGCCCTGCTGGTGCCGGGCGCCGCGTATTTCCTCACCGGGCACGTCTGGTTCGGCGTGCTGAACGTGATGGCGGAGCTGTTCCTGGTCATCTTCATCCTGTCGACGCTGGTCGCTGCCCACGGCAAGGCCGAGCTGATGGCCGCGCCGATCTTCCTCGTGGTGCTGCTGGCCGTCCACCGGTTCTCGGGATGGGAGCACGCGAGGGGCTTCGTGGCGCAGTACATGCCGGCGGCGAAAGTGTAACTAATTTCATTTTCCTGCAATTCCATTCATTCCCTATCCCAGCGATCGCGCACTGACCCATGCCCCGCATCCCCGATGAGATAATCGACCAGGTCCGCCAGGCCAGCGACGTGGCCGAGATGAGCGGCTCTTCCGGAATAAACAAATGTATTGCCAAACAGCACGTTTGTATGGTATAACAGCACATCATGAATAGCTTGTCGCTGATATTGAGCTCGCGGGTGCGGGCGGAAATCTTCCGCGTCCTGTTCGGGTTGACGCCGCAGCGCCCGCATCTCCACGAACTGCAGCGACGCACGGGTTTTTCGCTGGGCGCCGTCAGGCAGGACATCGGCAAACTGGTCAAGCTGGGCCTGGTCCTGCGCACCCGGGACGGCAACCGGGTCTGCTTCGCGGCCAACGAAAACCACCCGCTGTATCCCGACATCCGCGGCCTGGTGCTGAAGACCAGCGGGCTGGCCGATGTCGTCAAGCACGCGTTGCGGGCCAAGGGAATACACGCGGCGTTCATCTTCGGCTCGGTGGCCCGGGACGAGGAAGGGCCGGCCAGCGACCTGGACCTGATGGTGGTCGGCGATATTGGCCTGCGCAAGCTGTCGTCATTGCTTGCCGGGATAGCCGAACGCATCGGGCGGGAGATCAATCCCCACGTAATGACGCGCGAGGAGTTTGACAAACGGCTGGCCGGCAAGGAGCACTTTGTCGCGTCGGTGATGGCCGCGCCGAAGATATGGATTATTGGGTCGGACGATGAGCTTGCAGCAATGGGCCGCTGACGGCTGGCTCAAGGCCCACCGCACCAGCTCCCAGGAGGTCGGCAATCTCCTGGCGATCGTGCGCCGCGATCTGGCCGATGCCGGGCAGAAAGCCGTGTCGGCCGATTGGCGGTTCGGGATGGCCTACAATGCGGCGCTGAAGCTGTGCACGATCCTGCTCTACGCCGAAGGCTATCGCCCGGCGCAGAACCTGGCGCATTACCGCACCCTTCAGGCGCTGCCGCTGATATTGGGCAAAGAGCATGAAGAGGATGCGAAGTATCTTGACACCTGCCGGGCCAAGCGCAATACAGCGGAATACGACTGCGTCGGCGGCGCCACCGATGCAGACGCCGAGGAACTGATCGAATTCGTGATCGGATTGGAGCGCATCGCCCGGCAATGGCTAAAAGCAAGACATCCGAAACTTCTGCCGGATCAGCGCACGGCAGCTGGCGAAAAGAAACGGTGATGGTGTTGCGATGACCCTGGCTAACGATGGTCTTCAAGATAGATGCCCCGCATCCCCGATGAGATAATCGACGAGGTCCGCCAGGCCAGCGACATCGTGGCCGTGGTCGGCTCGTACATTCCCCTGAAGAAGATGGGCGCCAGCTGGAAGGCGCGCTGCCCGTTCCACCAGGAGAAGACGCCGTCGTTCAACGTCAACGTCCAGAAGCAGATCTGGCACTGCTTCGGCTGCGGCAAGGGCGGCAACGTCTACACCTTCCTGATGGAGTACGAGAAGGTGTCGTTCATCGAGGCGGTGCGGACGCTGGCCAAGCGCGCCGGCATCGCCCTGCCGGCGGCCTCGCAGGAATACCAGCCCGGCGGCCACGATCTATTATACCAGGCCAACGAGTTCGCGGCCAAGTTCTTCCAGGAGCGGCTGGCCGGGCCCGCCGGGCAGATCGCCCGCGAGTACCTGAAGAAACGCGGCGTGGAACAGGCCACCGTGGAATTATTCCGGCTGGGTTACGCGCCCAACGCCTGGGATGAGCTGATCAAGGCGGCCGCCAGGGCCGGCCTGTCCGTGCCGCTGCTGAAGGAGGCCGGGCTGATCGTGCCCAACGAGCGCGAGACCAGCCACTACGACCGCTTCCGCCACCGGGTGATGTTCCCGTTCTTCTCGCTGGGCGGGCGGGTGATCGGCTTCGGCGGCCGCAGCCTGGAGGAGACGCCGACCGCCAAGTACCTCAACTCCTCGGAGACGCCGATCTACCACAAGGGGCGCGGGTTCTACGGCTTCTTCCAGGCCAAGAACCACGTGGCGGAGGCGCGCGAGGCGGTGCTGGTGGAGGGCAACCTGGACCTGATCGTGCCGTTCCAGGCCGGGTTCGGGAACCTGGCCGCCACTGCCGGCACCGCGCTGACCGCCGACCAGTGCAAGCTGCTGGCGCGCTACGCCAGGCGGGTCGTGGTCTGCTACGACGCGGACAGCGCCGGCCAGAACGCGGCCGAGCGGGCCATCGAGCTGCTGCTGGAGGCTGGGCTGGACGTCAGGATCGCCATCCCGCCGGCCGGCACCGACCCCGACCAGGTGGTGCGCGAACGGGGCCCGGAGTTCTTCAAGACGATGCTGGCCGAGGCGCTGTCGTTCATCGAGTTCAAGGTGATGCGGGCCCGCGAGCAGCATGACCTGGCACAGGTGTCGGAGAAGAGCGACATGGTCAACTCGATGCTGTCGCTGCTGGCCAAGGTCGACGACCCGGTGCGGCGCCTGCTGTACATCAAGCAGCTGGCCGAGTCCTCCGGGCTGGAGGAGTCGTTCGTGATGGACCTGGCCCGCAAGCGCAAGGGGCTGGCGCCGCGGCCGGCGGCCGAGGCCGGCGACGGCGGGCGGCTGCCGGACTGGGAGACCGAGATCTTCACCATCCTCTTGCGGCGGCCCCAGCTGATCGCCGAGACGCTGTCCAGGGTCCAGGCCCTCAGCCTGATCTCCACGGGCCTGTCCAAGACGCTGATCAAGCTGGACCACCTGGTGCAGGAGCACGGCGTGATCGACGAGGCCAAGCTGGTGGAGAAGTTCGAGGACGCCCAGGCCCGCATGATGCTGACCGAGGCCATGGCGCGGGCCAGGCTGCCGGACGACACCCTGGACAACCTGGAGCAGGACCGGGCCGACCTGGACGGCTACATCGCCAAGCTGCGCCAGCAGAACCTCAAGCCCCGGTTGGCCGACCTGCAGGAGCAGATCCGGGACGCCGAGAAGGCCGGCGAACCGGCCAGGGTCAACGCCCTGCTGCAGGAGTTCCAGCTGCGCAAACCCTCCCGCCCAATCACATAGCAGGAGTCCCATGGAGAACAAGAACCTCAAGAAGGTCATCAAGCAGATCGTCACCGCCGGCAAGGCCGCGGGCTACATGACCTACCAGAAGCTCAACGAGATGCTGCCCGAGGACGTGGTCTCGGCGGACGAGATGGAGAACTTCATCATGATGCTGGCCCAGATGGGCGTGGAGGTGGTCAACTCCGAGGAGGAGTGGCACCAGATCAAGGAGGCCCGCGACAAGGCCAAGGCCAAGGAGGCTGCGGTCGAGATCGAGCCGCCGGTGGGCCTGCGCTACGACGACCCGGTGCGGATGTACCTGCACGAGATCGGCCGCATCTCGCTGCTGGACCGGGAGCGCGAGATCGAGATCGCCAAGCGGATCGAGGCCTGCCAGCGCGAGATCCTGGCGCTGTCGTTCTCGGCCGCGCCCAACATGAAGGAGTTCCTGATCGTCGCCGAGCGCTTCCGCAAGGAGGAGATCGCGATGGAGGAGCTGGTCCAGACCGACATCGACGGCTGGATGCCGCTGTTCTCGCCCAGCCGCGAGCGCGCCAAGATCCTGCAGCTGGTGCGCAAGATCCAGGACGACTACAAGAAGGTCGTCCACCTGGCCAAGCTCAAGGACCAGGACAAGGCCGCGCCCAAGATCACGGCGCTGCAGGAGAAGGTGGTGGTCAACCTCCAGGCGCTGAAGCTCAACCCCGAGCTGCTGCGTTCGATGGTCCACCGCATCCTGGACACTGCGGTGCGGGTGCGGTTCCACACCGAGGCCCGCGACAAGGCGCTGGCCCGGGCCAAGCTGTCGCTGCCCGAGATGGAGCGCTACGCCCGGGTGATCAAGGCCCGCAAGCTGACCGCCGAGGAGAAGAAGGCCGTCCGCCTGCCCAAGGACAAGTTCCTGGCGCTGTGGCAGGACGTCCGCACCGCGCAGAAGCAGGCCGACCGCGTGGCGGCCGAGATCGGCATGACCGCCGAGGGCGTGGTGGACCTGGCCAACCGGATGATCAGCTCCCAGGAGGAGAAGGACCTGGCCAAGAAGGAGATGGTGGAGGCCAACGTCCGGCTGGTGATCAGCACGGCCAAGCGCTACATCAACCGCGGCCTGGAGTTCCTGGACCTGATCCAGGAGGGCAACTCCGGCCTGATGCGGGCGGTGGAGAAGTTCGACTACCGCAAGGGCTACAAGTTCTCGACCTACGCCACCTGGTGGATCCGCCAGGCCATCACCCGGGCCATCGCCGACCAGGCCCGCACCATCAGGGTGCCGGTGCACATGATCGAGGCCATCAACAAGGTGTCCAAGGCCACCCGCAAGCTGGTGCAGGACTACGGCCGCGAGCCCACCAGCGAGGAGATCGCCTCGCACATGGAGATCCCGTTCGAGAAGGTGCGCTCGATCATCAAGGTGGCGCAGGAGCCGATCTCGCTGGACAAGCCCCGCAACGCCAACTTCCTGATGCTGCGCGACCAGATCGAGAAGGTGCTGTCGACGCTGTCCAAGCGCGAGGAGTCGATCGTGCGGCTGCGGTTCGGCCTGAACGACGGCTGCCCCCGGACCCTGGAGGAGGTCGGCGCCATCTTCAACGTCACGCGGGAGCGGGTGCGGCAGATCGAGGTCAAGGCCCTGCGCAAGCTGCGGCATCCCTCGCGCAGCAAGCGGCTGGAGGGTTTCTCGGACATCCTGTGATCCGGATGACATTGAAACCAGTATAATGGGGAGGGCGGCGCTGGGCGCCGCTCTCGCGCAATTATTGCGTTTATCTTTAGGGGCGTCTCTTTCGTTACCTGTTGATAGGCGTTCGATTATCGGAATAATGGTATGAACGGCATGCAGGTTTTTCAGTGATCCATGACGTCATACGACCGGTGCCGGAAAATTGTCATGCCGTATAATATTGCCGGGCAAAGCATTATCGTGTTGCTTGCCGTCGCTGGCGTAAAACTTGCATAAACCAGATGACACGAAACCACTGCGGGGAACGATAATGAAAAAAGCCACCCTTTTTCTCATGGTCGCGATGATGAGCGCGCCCGAGCTTTTCGCCGGCACGGTGCCGCCGGATTCGACGATATTCGCGGGTCAGACGGGATCGCAGCTGATCTCGTCGCTGGTCGCGGCGTACAAGTCGACATCCAACCTCGGATACGACCGGGGCCGCGACACGATGTACGGCGTGATCGACAAGAAGAACGACAGCCTGGAGTGCGTCTACAGCAGCTACAAGATCTACATGCAGCCGGGGCAGGATCCCAGCAGCTGGGCCTACGACCATGATTTCAACTGCGAGCACTCGTGGCCGCAGAGCATGCTGAATTCCAACACCGCCGTGGCGGACCTGCACCACCTCTACCCGACCGACATCGAGGTCAACGGCGCCCGCGACAACGACCCCTTCTCTGACATCCCGGACGCCCAGACCGTCACCTGGTACTACAACAACACGGAAACGTCCTCGATCCCGTCCTCGAACATCGACCTCTACGCCGAGGAGGCCTCCGGCACCTTCGAGCCGCGGGAAATACAGAAGGGCAACACCGCCCGGTCGCTGTATTACATGCTGACCATGTGGCAGCTGGGCGACACCGACCTGGCGTGGTGGACCGGGCAGAAGAACACGCTCTACGCCTGGCACGCCAACGACCCCGCCGACGCCGCCGAGATCGCGCGGACCAGGAAGATCGCCACCTACCAGCAGGGCAAGGTCAACCCCTACGTGCTGGACAGCACGCTGATCCGACGCGCCTTCTTCCCGTCGATGCCGACCAGCACCACGGTCAATTTCGCGTCGACATCGGTCACGAAAAGCGAGGGCGACGGCACGGCCATCCTGGTGGTCAGCATCGCCAACCCCAGCGGCTCGGCGGCGACGACGGTCGATGTCGTCCTCACCGGCGGCACCGGCACCGCCGCCGACATCGGCAACTACGTCACCAGGACCCTGACGTTCCCAGCCGGCAGCACGGCCAGCCGGAACGACACGGTGACCATCACCGACGACGCCGGCGAGGAGGGGACCGAGACCCTGGTGCTCCGGCTGCGCAACGTCACGGGCGGCAGCAGCGCGGCGGCCGGCAGCGACAGCGTGCTGACGCTGACGCTGACGGACAACGACGACGCGACCGCGCCCAGCATCACGGCCGGACCGGCCGCGACGGGCATCACCTCGAGCTCGGCCACGATCACCTGGACGACCAACGAGATATCGAACTCATGGGTCTACTACGGGTTGACCACGGCGTACAGCGACACCTTCATGAACGAGAACGACGTCACCGGCCATTCCATCGGGCTGTCGGAGCTGACGGGATCGACCACCTACCATTACAAGGTGTCGTCCACCGATCCGATGGACAACGGGCCGACGTATTCCGGGGACAACACCTTCACGACGGCGGCGGCCGGCAGCTTCACCGTGGTAATCAACGAGGTCAACGAGCAGCGCTCATCACTGCCGCTCTACACCAACGAATATGTCGAACTGTACAACTGCACCGGCGGTTCCATCAGCCTGAACGGCTGGCAGCTGCGACAGGACGGAGCCGCGTACGTGACCACCTTCGGGACCGGCGACGCGATCCCGGCCGGCGGCTATTTCGTGGTGGCCCGGACGTCGACCGGGAACTGGTCGAATTTCTACGGCATTCCCTACAACGTGGTTGGATCCCTGACGATGAACGGCGGCGAGACGTTCAGCCTTCACGACGGCGGCGGCGTACTGGTCGATTCCACGATCACCTTCGCCAGCAGCTATTGGTGCCAGTACCGGACTCAACCGCTCGAACTCGGCACGCTGCCCGCCAGCTGGGTCGGCGACGCCGCCAACGGCACCAGCGCCACCTACGGGACGCCCGGCGGCGCGAACCCGCTGGGAGTGGAGATGTCGTCGTTCAGCTGCGGACTTGACGGCGGCGCGGTCCGGTTGACCTGGCGCACCGAGAGCGAGAGCGACTCCTACCGCTGGGCGGTCTCGCGGGCCGAGGCCGATACCGGCCCCTACCGCGAGATCGGGCGGCTGGACGCGGCCGGCAACAGCGCCGCGCCGCGGTGCTACGCCTGGTCGGACGGCGATATCCAGCCCGGGCATACCTACTACTATCGCCTTGCGGAGCTGGACCTGTCGGGCGAGGTCGCCCACTACGGCCCGGTGAGCGTGACGGTCCCGGCCGGGACGGCGCGGGTGCTGGCATCGGCCGCGCACCCCAACCCGTTCCGGGAGCGGACCACCATCAGCTACCAGCTGGCCGCGCCCGGCCGGGTGACGCTGCGGATCTACAACGCGGCGGGGCAGCTGGTGCGGACGCTCGGCGACGCAGTGGGCCAGCGCGGGACGAACCGTGCGGAGTGGAACGGCAGGGATGACGGCGGGCGGGCGCTGGCGGCCGGCGTCTACATCTGCCGGCTGACGACCGCGGCGGGCACGGCCCGGCATAAGTTGCTGCTGGTCAGGTAACGGCGTACGGGGCCAAGGGGCCGGGCTTACCGCCCGGCCCCTTGGCGTTTGCGCTTGACTTCGACGCGGCGGCGTGATTTAATACTGGTCATGACGATCCATCTGAAGCGGCGGCCGGCCAATTGGAACACCGTCTACTCCCGCCTACTGCGGGCGGAACGGCGGTTCGGCATGCTGGGGCGGGGCGACCGCGTACTGGTCGCCCTCTCGGGCGGCGCAGACAGCATGGTGCTGCTCGACCTGCTGGCCCACCAAGCGCGCGCCGCCGGCCCAGCGCTGGGGCTGACGCTGATCGCCGGCCACGTGCCGGGCCGTTACCGGGGCCGGTCGATCGCATCGGTCCCGCGGCTGGCAAGCATCTGCGCCGGGCTGGGGATCGAGCTGCGCACCGCGGCCCGCGAGTTGCCCGAAGAAACCTTCCGCGACTGCTTCGCCTGCGCCCGGGCCCGCCGCGCCGCGCTGTTCGAGCTGGCCAGGGAATGCCGCTGCGGCACAATCGCGCTGGGCCACAACGCCGACGACATGGTCGAGACCGCACTGCTCAACATCATCTACGCCGGTCATTTCGCGGCGCTGCACCCCAACCAACCGCTGTTGCAGGGGGCGGTCACCGTCATCAGGCCGCTGGCGTACGTCTGGAAGGACCAGATCGATGCCTACGCCGCCCAGCGGTTCCCGCCCATCCGGCGGTTCCGGTGCCCCGGCGGCGCGGCTTCCAAGCGGGCTGCGATCCGCCGGCAGCTGGCGCGCTGGCAACGGGACGGGTCGCCGGTCAAGGCCAACATCCTGCAGGCGCTCTCCAACCCCAAGCCTGCTTACCTGCCCTGGGGGACGAAACATAACCGGTCGTGACGCCGTATGTATATGCGTCAGCGGGGCGACAGTAGATCACCCAAGGGGTCGATAAATGCTAACCCATTGGCATTCAAACGATTCCGCTAATATAGAATTGTATTGAAAACCACATATATATGTGTTAAACTTACTGCTTGCGGTTGTTTTTTAACGATAACTCAAGCAGGGGATCGAACGAATGAAACGCATGCTGATTGCCGCCGTGGCCGTCGGTCTGGCCGTGGCGGCGGTTTCCTGTTCCCGCGGCGACCGCGCGATCGCCCGGGTGGGGAAACAGAAGGTGACCGTCGCCGAGTTCGAGCAATATTACCAGGCGCCGGCCATGGCCAAGGACACCGCGGAGGTGTCGTCCGCCAAGCGCAAGCTGCTGGACCAGCTGGTGGACGAGAAGCTGATGTACTGCGAGGCGCTGGCCCGGGGCTACGACAAGGACCCCCAGACCGCCCGCGAGCTGGCCGAGATCGCCAACAACGTGCTGCTCGACTGGCTGTACCGCGAGGAGTTCCTCAAGAAGAACCGGGCCAGCGACCGCGCGGTGAAGGACCTCTACGCCAAGCTGGGCGTGCAGGTGCGGGCTCGGCACATCGTGACCAAGACCGAGGCCGAGGCCAAGGAGCTGGCCGCGGCGGTGCGCGACCGGAAAATGTTCGAACGCCAGTTCGCGGGCAAGACCTTCGATGAGGAGGTGCTGGTGCCCGATCCGGCCCAGGCACCGGGCCAGGCCGCGCCGTCCGAACCCAACCAGATCCCGGCGGGGACCAAACTGGAGAAACGGACCGTGTCCGGCGCCACGCTGCGCGAGCGGTTCATGATCGTCGCCAACCAGCGGTCGCAGGAGGCAATGACCGCGGCCAAGGGCGGCGACCTCTACTGGTTCGGCTGGGGCCAGGTGGCGCCCGGGTTCGAGCCGTTCCAGGACGCCGCCTTCGGCCTCAAGCCGGGACAGATGAGCGCGCCGGTGAAGACACCCTACGGCTACCACATCATCTTCGTCGATTCCACCAAGAAGACCGAGCTGCCGCCGTTCGACCAGATCAAGGACCGGCTGAAGATGCAGCTGGACCAGCAGTCCTACGCCAAGGCCGGCGAGCAGGCCAAGCAGTACGTGTCCGACCTGCTGGCCAAGGCCAGGATCACCGTCGACAGCGGGACCGTGGCGCTGCTGGCCGAGCGGCAACGCAGCCAGTACGGCGGGGGCGTCCAGCCGTTCCCGGCCCTGTCGCCGGACGAGATGACGCGCGCCGCGGCCAGCTACAAGGGCGGGACGCTCACCAGCGCCGACCTGGCCGACGGTGCGGTGTTCTTCTTCCGCAACGGGATGGACCTCGCCAGCGCCGACAGCGTGCTGAAGTACGCCGAGCGGATCGTGTCGCGCCGGCTGCTGGCGGACCGGGCCCGCAGCCTGGGCCTGGAGCGCCTGCCCAAGGTCAAGCGGCACCTGCTGCTGAAGCGCACCGACAAGCTGGCCGGCATGGTCTACCAGCGCCAGGTGCAGGACAAGGTCGGCGTCGGCGACGACGAGGTGGCGCAGTACTTCAAGCAGAACGACAAGGAGTTCTACCGGCCGGCCCTGGCCTACGTCGACCTGATCGTGACCAGGACCGAGGCCGAGGCCGCCGCGGCCGCCGCCGCGGTGCGGCAGGGGGCGAACTTCGGGGCGGTGGCCCGGGAGCGCTCGATCGACGAGTCGCGGCAGGCCGGCGGCTACGTGGGGCCGATCCCCCGCGATTTCCCGCCGGCGCCGGAGGTGGCGGCCCGCGCCTTCGCGCTGCCGCTGAACACGGTCTCCCAGCCGTTCCCGTCCCGGGGCGGCTACGCCGTGATCAAGGTTTCCAAGCGCGACGCGGCGCGCCAGCCCCGGTTCGACGAGGTCAAGGACCAGGCGCGCAGCATGCTGATGCAGCGCCAGCACGATCAGCTGTTCCAGCAGCTGATCGCCGAGCTCAAGGGGAAATACCCGGTCACGGTCGACCAGCGGCTGCTGGCGGCCGCCGGGCAACAGAAGGAAGCGGAATGATGAAGCGGCTCGTCATCGCGGCGCTGGTCGCCGCCAGCGCGGTGGCGCTGGCAGGCTGCGGCAAGACAGGGTCCAAGGGACAGGTGATCGCCCGGGTCAACAAGGCGGCGCTGACCGACCAGGATTTCTACGACATGCTGCCCCAGGAGTTCGCCGGGATGCAGCCCGCCTACAAGGAGGCCTGGATCGCCGCCAACAAGGACGAGGCCATCAAGCAGTGGGTGCGCACCGAGCTGCTCTACCAGGAGGCCCTCAAGCGCGGCGTCCACAAGGAGCCCAAGATCGCCAAGGTGCTGAAGGAGTGGCCCAAGATCATCCTGATGAACGAAATGGAGAAGCGCGCGCTGGCCGACGTGGCGGTGACCGAGGCCGAGGCCAGGGAGTACTTCACGGCCCACGAGCAGGAGTACCAGACCGAGGTCAAGCTGGCCGAGATCGTGGTGGCCACCAAGGCCGATGCCGACGCCGTCAAGGCCGCGCTGGACAACGGGGCCGATTTCGCCAAGCTGGCCCGCGAGCGGTCACTGGCCCGGAACACGGCGGCCAGCGGCGGCGAGCTGCCGGCCTACCTGCTGCGCGGCGACAAGCGGATCGACTTCGAGCTGGAGGAGAAGATCTTCGCGCTGGCCAAGGGCAAGGTCAGCGAGCCGGTCAAGATCGCCAACGCCTACCAGGTGATCAAGGCGGTGGACCGCCGCCCGGCCTGGCAGACGGTCAAGTTCGACGACATCAAGGAGGACCTGATCGGCGGCCTGACCATCGCCCGCCAGCGGCGGCTGCTGGAGCAGCTGTTCGACAGCCTGCAGGCCAAGGCCGCCGTGGTCAAGCACCCCGAACTGCTGAAATGACCGCGCTGCCCGGCCGCCGGACGCGGCCGGGAGCGGAACGCAACCAGGAAGGACATCCATGAAATTGCTGAGAACCGCCTCGATCATCCTGGCCCTGGCGGGCACCCTGTTCGCCGCCGATCCCCTGGACACCATCGTGGGCAAGGTGGGCGAGGACATCATCATGAAGAGCGAGGTCGAGCGCCAGGTCCAGCTCTACCGGCTGCAGGCCCCGGGCGACCCGACGCCGGACGACTCGCTGCGCACGGCGGCGCTGGAGAACCTGATCGAGGGCAAGCTGATGGTGCTGGAGGCCCAGCGCGAGTCGGTGAAAGTATCCGAGGCCGAGGTCGAGGAGCAGATCGGCCAGGCGATCGAGAACCTGCGGCGCAATTTTCCCAGCGAGGACAGCTTCAAGGCAGTACTGCGGCGCGAGGGCACCACGCTGGACAAACTGAAGGAGAAATACCGCGGCGACACCCGCGAGCGAATGACCATCCAGCGGCTGATCGACCTGAAGATCCGGCCCCGGGTGACCAACCCCACCTCCAAGGAGGTGGCGGCGTTCTTCGCTTCGCACAAGGATTCGATCCCCAACGAGCCGGAGAAAGTCCAGCTCCAGCACATCCTGATCGCGGTCAAGCCGGGCGCGGCCGCCCAGGGCGCCGCCCAGGCCAAGATGCGCACCGTGCTGGCCCAACTGCGGGCCAAGAAGAGGTTCGCCGACGTGGCCGCCAAGTATTCGCAGGACCCCCAGTCGGCCGCTCGCGGCGGCGACCTGGGCTGGTTCGGCCGCAACGCCATGGTGCCGCAGTTCGAGCAGGTGGCGTTCTCGCTGAAGCCGGGCCAGGTGTCCGACCCGTTCCTGTCGCCGTTCGGCTTCCACATCATCAAGCTGCTGGAGCGGAAGGACGACCAGGTGCACGCCGCCCACATCCTGATCCGGGTGACGCCGGGCGACGCCGACATCGCCAAGGCCAGCAAGACCGCCGCCGGCCTGCGCGGCCGGATCGTGGACGGCAAGGAGGACTTCGGCCAGGTGGCCAAGACCTATTCCGACGACACCGACTCCAAGGCCAAGGGCGGCGACCTGGGGCTGGTGCCGGTGGACGCCTTCCCGCCGCAGGTCAAGGACGAGCTGGCGGTGCTGAAGGAGGGCGACATCTCGGACGTGATCGAGACCGAGACCGGCTACCATCTGATCAAGCTGCTGAAGCGCGAGCCGGCCCGGGAGGCCACGTTCGAGAGCGTCAAGGAGCAGCTCACCGAGTACCTCAAGAACAAGAAGATGCAGGACGAGTACAACAGCTGGATGAAGGACCTCAAGACCAAGCACTTCATCGAGCGGAGCTTGTAATACTGTTTTGCCACGGAGGCACGGAGACACGGAGCATTTTCGGCATACAATAGAAACGGGCGGTCATTGCTGACCGCCCGTTTCTATTGTCCAGCCATCACGATCGCTCATCCGATCTTGATCGCCCCGCCGATGCCGATCTTCCAGCGCCAGTCGAACCGCCGTTGGCCGGGTTCCGGACGGTTGATCCACAGCGGCAGCAGCAGCCGGACGCCGGGCAACCGCAGGTCCAGACCGGCGTTGGCCATGACCGCGCCGGGGTTGAACTCCGTCCAGTCGTCCAGCACCTGCCCGGCGCCGGCGAAAAGGCTGACCGGGGTCCGGTGGACCGGCAGCGACACGGTCGCAGCCACCACCGTGGTGCCGCGGATATGGCGGCCGGCGTATCCCGGCAGGTTGGCGCCGCCGTCGACGTGGTACCGCTGCTGGGCCGACCACCAGCCCCGGTAGGAGACGATCATGTCGTCGAAACCCGTGGTGCGAAAGCCGCCGGACAGGAAGTACTGCTCCTGGGCCGGCGGGTCGCCGGCCAGCTGGCCGATGATGGCCCGCAGATCGACCCGCACGTACCTGCCGAACCGCAGGTAGGCCCGCTCCTCGGCCTCGGTCCGCATGAAGTTCCGCATGCCGGCGCCGGGCGTGTTGCTCAGACCCGCGGCCGCGGCCAGCCGCAGGTCCGACCCCAGCAGCCACTCCGAGTGGACGAAGCCGCGCTCGGCCGACGCGATCCAGCACTCCCCGGGCTCGATGTCGCGCCAGTCCCAGAACCGCGCCGTGTCGATCACCCGGTCGTAGGACAGCCGCAGGTCGAACCGCTGCTCCGGGGCCATCAACGCCCGGCCCCAGGCCCGGCGCAGCCCCAGCCGGGCCCAGCCCAGGTCGAACGCCTTGCCGGCCGAAACGTAGACCCGCGGCGGCATCGGCAGCGAGGTGACCGGCGTCTGGTAGTCGGCGCTGAAGCTCAGTTGCCGCGACTTGAAGCCCCAGTAGGGGACCACCGTCCACTGGTGCCGGCCAGTCATTGGGCCGCCGTCGGCCAGGTAGCCGCCGTGCAGGATGGCGCCCAGCCGGAACCCGTTGACCGCGTCGTACCACGGCAGCGGCACGGCCCACATCTGATATGAATCGAACGACGGCAGGCGGGGCAGCAGGGTGAAGGAATACCGCCTCGGCCAGTGATTGTCGAAGCGTTCGGTCTCGGGCAGCGTCCCGTCGGGGTCCAGCACGGCGGCGTTCAGCGCGCCGTCGGTCTGCAGGTAGAACGCGGTGTCGCGCTGCGTACCGCTCCAGCGGACGTCGTAGGTCTTGGCGATGGCGTCGGTCAGCCGCAGCGACACCGGCAGCGCCAGGCTGTCCTGCCGCTGGAGGCGGACCCGGTAGAGGTCACGCTGTTGCTCGACCCGCTCCACCGAGGCGATGGCGTAGTCGCAGCGATCGGCGGTGGTGAGCATCGGCATGAAATACGGCCGGACATCCCTTTTCGCCACGCTGTCGATGACCCCCACCACCACATCATCATCGCCGGTTTCTTGTAGGCGATGGCGGCGTAGAGGGCCGGTTCGCGCACCTCGCAGGCGCGGGTCAGCACCGGCTGCTCCATCCGGCTGGCGGAGAACAGGTGGTACAGCATCCGTCCGACGTAGCGGTCGGTCAGCTCCGGCAGCCAGCGGCGGGCCCGCGGCTTGGCCAGCAGGTTGCCCTCGGGGCCGTACTTCTCCTCGAAATAGCGCTCCTCGGAGAAGCTGTTGATGCTTGATGCCCTCGTCCAGCCAGGCCTCGTCCATCTCGTCGTTGCCCAGCACGCCGTAGAACCACTGGTGGCCGATCTCGTGCATCACCACGTTCTCCAGCGACCGGGTGAACTTGTCCTCGCCCGAGGAGACGATCACCAGATTTGGGTACTCCATGCCGCCGCCGGCCCGCATCGACCCGTCGCAGACCGTCAGGGTCGCATAGGGATAGGGACCGTACCATTTGCCGTAGTAGTCCAGGGCGTCCTTGGCGTACTGCATCACGTTCTTCCATTTGACCGTGTCGCGCGGCAGGGCCAGCACCCTGACCTGCACGCCGTGGTGCAGTTCCTCGGTCACGACGTACTTGGCGTCGGCGCACCAGGCGAAGTCGTGGACATTCTCGGCACAGAAGAGAAAATACTCGGTTGGGTCATTGCTTGTTGATCCGTTGTTTGTGGAATCGCTGTCGGCGGTGCCGCCGATCTCGTCGCCGGTGGCGCCGATCACCGTGCCCCGCGGCGCCGTGATGCCGACGGAGAACGACCCGTACTCGCCGTAGAACTCGCCGATGTAGTGGTATCCGTCGGCGTGCCAGCCCAGCTCGTCGTAGACGGCGATCTTGGGATACCACTGGGAGATCTCATAGTGCGTGCCCTGGTGGCCAAGCCTCGAGACGATTGCCGGCAGCTTGACGCCGAAAACGATGTCGAACGTCAGCGAGTCGCCGGGGGCCAGCGGGGCCGGCAGGTCGCAGCAGGCCGAGGTGATGTCGGCACCGGGCCGCAGGGCCAGCGCCGCGCCGCCGGCGCGGATGGCGCTGATCTCGATGAACCCCCGGTCACGATCCGCCAGGCGGCGGCCGCGGTAATCATGGAAGGCCTCGGCCTCGACGGCCAGGGCGGTGCCCAGGTCCTTGTAGGCGTTGGGATAGAGGTGGAACCACACGGAGCGCAGCGTGTCCGGTGAGTTGTTCCAGTAGGTCAGCCGCTCGCTGCCGTGCAGCCAGTGGGCCGTTGTGTCCAGCGTGACGTCGATGTCGTAGGCCACGCGCTGCTGCCAGGCAAAACCGAGTGAGGAAAGCAGAAGGCAGGAAGCGATAAGGGAAAACAGATTCTTCATGGATCTCCTAACGAACCTTATGAATGTCACCCTGAGAAAAGCAGCATGCCTGTCAAATAGAAGGGTGATGCATCATACAGGTATTTCACGCCATTGTTTGTTATTCAGTTCGATCAATACCACTTTCTTGGAATGACGCCACCGCTTTAGTTGTATTTCGCGAGCGATGGCATACTTAATGTCAGTGAAATGCTCGAAGTGGATCAATCTATCGCAGGTATGTGTTTTGCTAAAACCGGGAATAAGCTTGGTCTTGTGCTCGTAAATCCTGCGCCGCAGATCATTGGTCACGCCAATGTAGAGGACTTCGTCATTGTTGGCGTGGATGTAGGCATAATAATCATGCATATCTTGATGAGCCATCCCTCAGTTCGCAGGGCGGGAATGCAATCCCGGGATGACATTTTATCATGGGTTGTTGCAGTGCCATCCCTCGGTTGGTAAGGCAAGAGGGCATTCTCGGGATGACATTCATTGTTTCGCGGGTTGTGGCAATCGCTGTTCCAGTTGTTCCAGTATCTCCTCCTTGTGCCTGCCGTACTGCAGATACACGCCGCGGAAATTCTCCATCCAGGATGGTTTCAAGTAGGGCGAGAGCTGGACCCCGTTACGGTCGGGATAGTAGCTGCGGACCTGCTCCCATTTCCTGGCGATCGTCACCCCGCCGCGCTTCATGGTGACGCCGTCGCCGTCGAACCGGTAGACGGTCCGGATGAAGAAGGGGAACTCAGAGGCGAACAACAGGACGAACCCCAGTCCGGACCAGAACGCCGAGCGGGTCCACAGCAGCACCAGCGCCGAGACCGCGACCGGGAAGACGATGGCGATGACGGCCTTGGGCATCGATTCCCGGACCGGGTGGACCGTCCACTCGAATACGTGGTCGGCTGCGGGATCAGTCATGTTCGATCTCTTTCAGCTGTTTGCGGTAATCCTGCCTCATGGCCTGGAAGAAACGCAGGGCCTCGGGCGCCTGGTAGTCGCCGTAGGTCCATTCCAGCGGGGCGAAGCCGTCCTTGCGGTAGACCAGCGACACCTCGGCGTACACGCCCTGCCCCAGGTAGACGCGGTGGGCGAAGTCCTTGCAGGAGGCCAGCACCAGCCGCGATTCGTTGAGGTAGCCGGGGTCGATGTTGACGCCGCGGCCGCCGCCGCCCGGCAGGACGTACCGCTGTTCCAGCTCGTGGGCGAGCAGCTTGAACTCAGCCAGCCGGTCGGGGGGCAGCAGCCGGTGCAGGCTCCACCAGGCGCGGTAGAGGCGCGGGCCCATCTCCGCGGCGTAGTAGTCCGTGAAGGCGTCGAACTCCAGCACGGGACTGCGCTGGTCGATGAAGTCGAACCGGGACAGCAGGTCGCGCTCCAGCTGCCAGAGGCTGACCAGCGGCGAGTAGATCAGGCCGAGGAAGTACTTGACCGGCATCGGTGGTCGGGGCATAGTCATTCGTTGGCGCCTTGGCGGCGGGTCCTGTTGAACACGACAATGTCCACTCTATCGGTATCCGAACACCAGGGAGGGGCTCGTGCCGCAGACCAGTTCTGGGCCGGAGTAGCGGTCGATCATCCTACCCAGAAGATTCAGATATCCGCGTTCAGTCAACTCGCAGCCGGCGAACAGATGTCGAGTGACAGGGTATTGCAGTGAAAGCGAAAGCTCCGCGATGGCGTAAATACGATCGCCCCAGCGGTCACCACCGCCGAAAACCACGAGATCCGTTGGCGCAAACTCATCTTTCCATGTCTTTTGCAGGCCGAGTCCGACGCCGGGGAACAGCGAGAGCGTGAACCGGCCGATCTCGGCATGGAAACCTGCGTGAAATGATGCCGTTCCGATATGAATGCGTTCACGGCACTGACTGGAAGAGAGGTATGGCATGCGGGCGTAGAACAGCCGGAACCCCAGCCGATCTGAACCGAATATTGGGGCTCCACACTGGCGTATTGAGACGGACATGCCGGGTCCGGTCGCTCCGGATCGCGCGTCCGACCACAGCCAGGATGGGCCTCCGGTCAGTGCGATCTCGGCGAGGCACGGCCCTGCCATAACGGCGAGCGCCGCGATGAGCGGCGTCATGTGTTTCATTTCGTCATCTCGGGCAGACCCTGACGCAGACGCCGCAGATCGACTGCCCGATGCCCGGCATGCGGGAGAACTCCTTCAGCTTCCCGGCGCACCGGATGCGGTCGTACCCCGCCTCGGAGATCGCGCCGGCCGGGCAGGCGTCGATGCAGGCACGGCAGGTCCCGCAGCGGTCGAGCTCGGGCAGCGGAATGCCGGGCACCAGCGGCAGGTCGGTCAGCACGGTGACCAACCGCAGCCGGCCGCGGTGGACGGGGTGGAGGAACAGCGCCGAGCGGCCGATCCACCCCAGGCCGGCCTGCGCCGCGATCGCCTTGTGCGACAGGTGGCCGTAGTTGTCCTTCCAGTCGATCACCTGCGAGGCCGGGACCGGCAGCGCCCGCTTCCGTTGCCGATGGATGTATGCGGCGACGTGGGCGGCGGCCTGGTCCAGCATGTAATTGGCGACCTTGTAGTGGTGCTTGTAGATCAGCGTCGGCCGGTCGGAGATGCCGTCGAGCACGGGATCGGACAGCCGGTAGCCCATGCTGATCCCGTGCGTCAGGCCCTGCGCCGCGGGGACGATCTCGGGGCGGAACGTCCCGCGGACCGGCGCCAGCTCCGCCACGCCGAACACGGCCATCCCGCGATCGGCGGCGATGCGCCCGAGCGCTTCGGTGTGCTCTTCCATCGTCGCCCCGTTCATGGCCGGAACAGCGCGCTCTTGATCATCGCGGTGTTGGTGCGCACCAGTTCCTCCTGTTCGGGCCAGAACATGTCGGGCAGGCGGTCGAGGGGGGACCACTCCAAGACGTAGGTGTGGTGTGCGTCCGTGGGGTGCCCGGACCGCTGCGTCGTGGAGAACAGGAAGTAGTGGGTGGTCTTCCAGGACCGTTTCTTCAGGTCCAGCCGTTCGCGCACCCCGATCTCGCAGAGCAATCGCAGGTCGGTGAGGCCCGATTCCTCGGCGATCTCGCGGCGGGCCGCCTGTTCCAGCGACTCGCCGCGCTCCAGATGCCCCTTCGGCAGGACCAGGCGGAGGAATCCGTCCTCCTTGAGCAGCGCGATCAGGACGGTGCCCCGCTCGACCCGCGCCACCACGCCGCCGCAGGAGACGTGCTCGGGGACGCCGGCGGGCTTGCGGTACCAGCTGTCGTCGATCGCCAGGTAGGGCGTATGCTCGATCTCCTTCTCCTTCGGGACCGGCGGGACATACCTTGAACTGCGGCACAGGCCGCGGACGACCAGGATGATGCCCGACAGTGCGAACAGCAGGCAAAGGAACGTGAGCAGGAACGACAGGGAAAGCCAGGCCGCGAACAGGGCGGGATGCCGGTCGAAAGATCGCTGCGGGACCAGCACGGCCAGTACCTGCAGGGCTCCCAGGCCCGCCGCCAGGCAGCAGGACAGCAGCCCGGACCGCAGCAGCTCGCGCCGCGTCAGGTAGCGGACGTCGGTGCGGGGGCCGTGCGGGCGGAACAGCAGGCGGGCCCACCAGGCATCGCGATGATTTCCCGCCAGCGCCCGGAGGTTGAAGAACACGGCCAGGCCGATGGCCAGCGCCAACAGCAGCTGCATGGGCCGGCGGGTCAGAACCGGGCCCGGCCGCCGAAGATGGTGCCCAGCACGCCCCGCATGATGGACCGCCCGGCCTGGGTGGCCGCGGCGCGGGCCGCGCTCTTGAGCACGGCCTCGGCCACGCCCTGGCGCTGCGGCGCCGCCCGGCCCTTGGGCGTGGCCGGCCGCGCCTGCGGCGCGGGCGCCGCGGCCCCGGCTTTCTCCGTCCGCGCTTTGAGGATCTCGTAGGCCGACTCGCGGTCGACGGTCTTCTCGTATGCGCCGTACACCGCCGAGGCCTTGATCGTCTCCTGGCGCTGGCCGGGCTGGACCGGGCCCACCTGGCTGCGCGGCGGCAGCACGTAGGCCCGCTCGACCACGCCGGGCGCGCCCTTCTCGTCCAGGAACGAGACCAGCGCCTCGCCCACCTGCAGCTCGGTGATCACCTGCTCGACCTTGAGCGTGGGGTTCGAGCGGAAGGTCTCCGCCGCCGCGTTGACCGCCTTCTGGTCGCGCGGGGTGAAGGCCCGCAGGGCGTGCTGGACGCGGTTGCCCAGCTGTCCCAGGATCCGGTCCGGGATGTCCAGCGGGTTCTGGGTGACGAAGTAGACGCCCACGCCCTTGGAGCGGATCAGCCGCACCACCTGCTCGATCTTCTGCAGCAGGGCGTCGGGCGCGTCGTCGAACAGCAGATGGGCCTCGTCGAAGAAGAACACCAGCCTGGGCTTGTCGGGGTCGCCCACCTCGGGCAGCCGCTCGAACAGCTCGGACAGCAGCCACAGCAGCAGCGAGGCGTACATCTTCGGCGACTGCAGCAGCTTGTCCGCGGCCAGGATGTTGACTACGCCGCGGCCCTGGGGATCGGTCTGCATCAGGTCGTCCAGGTTGAGCGCCGGCTCGGCGAACAGCCGGTCGGCGCCCTGCTGCTCCAGCGCCAGCAGGCCGCGCTGGATGGCGCCGATGCTGGCCTTGGAGATGTTGCCGTACTCCGTCTGGAACCGGTCGGCGTTGTCTCCCACGTGCTGCAGCATGGCCCGCAGGTCCTTGAGGTCCAAGAGCAGCAGGCCGTCGTCGTCGGCGATCTTGAAGACCAGGGCCAGCACGCCTCCCTGGACCTCGTTGAGGTTCAGCAGCCGTGACAGCAGCAGCGGGCCCATCTCGGAGATGGTGGACCGCACCGGGTGGCCCTGCTCGCCGAACACGTCCCAGAACGCCGTCGGGCAGGCCTGGTAGGCGTGGTCGGCCAGCTTCAGCAGCGTGATCCGCTCGGCGATCTTGGGGTTGGCCCCGCCGGGCTGCGACAACCCGGCCAGGTCGCCCTTGACGTCGGCCATGAACACCGGGACGCCGGCGCGGGAGAAGTTCTCGGCCAATGTCTGAAGCGTGACGGTCTTGCCGGTGCCGGTGGCCCCGGCCACCAGGCCGTGGCGGTTGGCCATCCGGGGCAGCAGGAACAGGTCCGTGTCGCTCTTGGCGATCAGCAGCGGTTGCGCTGGCATACGGTTCGATGCTCGCTACAGGATGCCGAGGAACTCGGCGGTGTCGAACGACGCGCTGTCCGCGACGTATTCCAGCTTGACGAAGCAATCGCCCCCGTCCAGGAACGCCGCCATGCCATTGCCGTAGGCCGTGGTATCGCCCGGCAACAGGACGGATGAGTTGAAGTGCCGGATGAGCGCGGTGACGCCGGTCGGCAGCTTCACCGTCCGGTCACCGTGCGGGCGGGCGACGATGCGGTACAGACGCGCGCAGTAATTGTCGCTCTCGAGCGAGACGAAGTCCTCGAACAATTCGTCGTTGGTATTGGCGCGACGCTGCAATGCGCTTTTCGGTGCGACGTATAACCCGTAGGAAGGAACGATCGCTTCCGAACGCTTGTCGCTGGGCGGGACCCGGCGGACGGCCTTCACCCGGTACCGGGAGTTGCGGTCCGAAGCCGGCTTGACGGAGTAGTCGCTCGGGAAGGTGATGCGGATGCCGTGGCGCGCGTCGCGGAACGTGTTGTCGGCGACCCTGCCGGTCGTGGCACACCCGGTCAGGACCAGTATCTGAAGACCGACCGCCAGGGACCATGTGCCGTACCGCACGGTGTTCCCCAGCGTCAACGCGACTGATCCTTGATGAACGACCGCACGCTGCGGTCGTAGCTGGCCTCCCCGGCCTGCGAGAAGAAACAGCCGGGTACTTCGCCGTTCTTCCGGTGGTAGGCCACGCACTCGCAGCACACGCCCTTGCGGGGGCAGGGCTCGTAGGTGCAGGTGCAGGAGGTTTTATTTGATTCTTTCCGGCAATCCACGGCGTTCCTTTTTATATGCTTCAATTGCTTTCACGAGGATGTTCAGTGAATCGATTGAATCCTTGACGGGGATGTACCGCGTGTCACCGTTTGCATGATGCACGGCGAGCCAGGGCCTACCGGTGAAGACGTATCTTGTAAAAATGATGTTGTCAATAGGGTCGATAACTGGTCTGTGTGAGCCGGGATAGTGGAGAACCCGCTCGCAATTCAATATGCTATCATACGAAATATCATCGACTAGGATTAGACCAAGGGTTACCCTAAGCCTGTCATGTTCAATGCTCAAGACTGTATTTGACACGTAGAGATAGATAGTGAGAATGACAATACCGATTAGTAATGTGAGATGGGGTATGTAAGGCATGCCAATAACATTGAACCGATAATCAATTAAAGAGAATAGTAGCGCGACAAAAAGGACAATGATGATAGATCGAGCCATTGTCCGATCCACCTTGTGCATGCGATCACTTTCTGCGCGACAGTATTGATTGCTTTGCTGCCTTGCTATCCTTGACCCGTTCCCTGCGCTCGCGCCGCTCCACCGGCCGCACGGTCTCGTCCATGATCCACTGAGCCGGGCCTCGATCCGCTGGTAGAACCGGCGCTCGGCCTGGAACAGCGCCGCGCACTCCTGGCGTATTTCGATCTTGCCCTGCCAGCGGAAGTGCGATTCCAGCGGCCAGAGGTTGGCGCCGGCCGCCAGCTGTTCCTCCAGCAGGGCGCGGGCCGCCGCGACGGCCGTTGCCTTGTCCGGGAAGGTCGAGTAGATCAGGATGCAGTTCATGTCATTTCCCTTGATGCGAGAAGAACAGGTGGAGGGAGGCCAGCGTGATGCCGCAGTTGATGCGGTCCGTCTTGACCAGCCGCTTCACCCGGATGATCGGCAGCGCGTAGATGCCCAAGATGCCCTCGTCGTGCTCCTTGTTGGCGTGGGAGAGCGCTGAATCGTCCAGGTCCCGGGCCAGGTATACGATGATCTCGGCGTCCTCGTGCCCCAGCGCGGTGAAGAAACTGCCGAGCCTGGCCCAGCGTTTCGCCCGCAGGCCGGTCTCCTCGAACAGCTCGCGCCGGGCGGCTGCCAGCGGCGTCTCGCGCCGCGAGATCGCGCCGGCCGGCAGTTCCAGGAAATCGCGGCCGACCGTGTAGGCCACGCCGGGCGGCTTGTGCACCATCCCGTAGATGCCGGGCCGGCCGCCGGGGTAGGCGATGCGGTACTCCCGCAGCGCCAGCCAGCGGTTGCGGTACACGGTGCGGGCGCCGGTGGTGCGCCAGCCGTGGCGGTCGCGCGGCCGGTTCATGGCCTCACTTGAACCGCTGCGGGGAAAGCCCGTCGGGCACGGACTGCCGCCAGACGCCGGCGGGGAACGGCTTGGCCGGCTCGATGCGGTCGAACGCCAGGTCCAGCGCCATTCCCGCGGTCGGGCTGGAGAGCTTGACGCGATGGGGGCGGCGCGCGCCGTCGACGACACGGAAGTCGCCGTAGTGCAGCTCGGCCCATATCGAGTCGGAGATCCGCACCCGGTAGCCGGTGATATCGGCGCAGCGGCCGTCGACGGTGAACGTCCGGATGGTGTCGCCGTTCCGGAACTGGAAGTCGAAGGCCTTCAGCCCCCGCTCGGCCCTCAGGAACTCGCCGTCCTGGCGGGGCGGCAGGCCGGACACCGCGCGCACGATCCGGTCCAGCGACAGGTTGAGCGACGCGGCGGCGGCGGAGTCGGCCAGCGCCAGCGGACCGGCCAGGTAGGTGCCGCGCAACGGGACGCTGACCCAGGCCAGGGTGTCCACCAGCGCGGCCGAGGCCAGCGCGATCCCGAACGGGCCGGTCAGGTCGATGCGGAAGCGGGAGGCGCTTTCCCAGCGCAGGGCGAAGTCGACCGAATGGCTGGCGTTGCGCGACTCGATGCCGGCGGTACCCTCGGCCACGAAGGGAACGTCGGGACGGTCGTAGCCCGCCTGCACCGTGCGCCACAGGGCGGCGGGGTCACCGGGGGGGACGACCGGCGCGTGGCTGCAGCGCAGGGCCAGGGCCGCTACAAGGAGCAGCAGGAAAACAGCAGGCTGTTTCATTTCACTGGCCCGGCGCCCCGGCGATCTTGTCCTTCAGCGCCGCCTTGGCGGGGTCGATCTCCAGCGCGATCCGCCACTGTTGGACCGCGCGCTCCCGGTCGCCCTGGGCCAGGTAGATGTCGCCCAGGTGCTCGCGCAGGGTGGCGTCGCGCGGCAGCAGGGCCACGGCCCGCTCGATGCTGGCGCGGGCCTCGTCCAGCCGCCCCAGCCGGAAGTGCACCCAGCCCATGCTGTCGATGTAGTAGGCGTTGTCCGGCTCCTGGGCCAGGGCCCGGGCGATCAGCGCCTCGGCCTCGTCCAGCTTGATGCCGCGCTCGGCGTACATGTACCCCAGGTAGTTCTGGGCCGAGGCGTGGTCCGGATCGCGCGCCAGCAGTTCCTTGAACCACCGCTCGGCGGCGGCGAAGTCGCCGCTGCGCTCGCAGGCCGCCGCCAGGTTGAACAGGAACGCCGGGTCCGTGCGGTGCTGCGGCAGTACCCTGAGGTAATGGGGCAGGGCCTCGGCGTGGCGGTCCAGCTGGGCGTAGGCGAAGCCGAACAGGTAGTCGATCTCCATCCGGCTGCCGTGGCGCCGCGCCCGCTTGAAGCTGTGTTCCGCGGAGTCGCGCTGCCCCAGCTGCAGCTGGCAGACCCCGAGGTTGATCCACGCCTCGCCCACGCGCGGCAGTATCCGCAGGGTCCGACGGAAGTACGCCGCGGCCTCCTCGTAGCGCTTCTGCTGCAGCCGCAGCCGGGCCAGCGTGTAGAGCGCCTCGGTGTTGGCGCTGTCGGCCGCCAGCAGCGCCGCGAACGCGGCGGCGGCCTCATCCATCTCTCCCTGGCGGTAGCGGATCCGCGCCAGCTGCAGCCGCATGCCGGCGTCGCCGGGCTCGAGGTCGAGGACGCCCTCGGCCTCCCGGGCGGCCGCGGCGTAGTCCTTGCGGCCCAGCAGGGCGTTGAAGATCCGCCGCCTGATGGCGGCATTGGCGGGCTGCTGGGCCGAGGCCCGTTCGAAGTAGGCGACGGCCGAGTCCGGCTGCTCGGTGACCTCGAACAGCAGGCCGGCCGAGTACAGGGCCTTGAGGTCGGTCGAGTCCGCGTCCAGGATCCCGCGGTACTGGTGCAGGGCTTCCGGCCACCGCCGCAGCCGGGTCAGCAGGCCGGCCAGCCCCTGGCGGGCGGCCTGCTCGCCCGAGCGGTCGACCTCGCGGCGCAGCACCGCCAGGGCCGAGTCGGGCCGGTCGGTCGCCTCGTAGAGCTGGGCCAGGGTCACCGAGATCTCGGCCGACTGCGGCCGGAGCCGGGCGGCGACCAGGTACTGCTGCAGCGCCTCGTCGTAACGGCGGGCCAGCAGGTGGCTGTTGCCCAGCACCAGCCGGCCGTCGGCGTTGCCGGGATCGAGCCTGACCGCGCGGCCGGCGTAGAGACCGGCCAGGGTGTCGTTGCCCAGCTCGTAGTAATGCTGGGCGATCATCAGGTGGATCAGCGGCGAACCGGGATCCAACGACCGGGCCCGCTTGAGCTGGGCGATGGCCCCGGCCAGGTCCCCGTTCTCGGCCCGCAGCGTGGCCAGGCCCACCAGGTCCAGCGCCGACTGCTCGGCCGAGGGCCGGTCCAGCGCCGGGCGCTGGGCGCAGGAGACCGCCAGTGCCAGGCAACAGGCGGCCGCGAGGGCCCGCAGGGTATGGTTGTACTTTGTTCTATTCATTCGTGTCAGCGGACAGGGATCCGTTCAGAACGTGTAGGTCGCGCCCTCGGCGGCGAACCGGATCTGCGGGTTCTTGAGCGCGGCGATCTCCTTCTGCACCTGTCCCATGTAAAGCGCCTTGAGGTGGTAGACATAGAACGGCACTTTCAGGCCCGATTTTTCGATCTCCGACCGCAGGGTCTGCGGGGTGAGGTGGCCGGAGAGACAGGCCAGCTCCTGCAGCTGGTTGGGGAACGAGGTCTCGATCACCACGCCCCGGATGTCCCCGACCTTGCGGGCCACCTGCCAGATGCGGTCGGTGGACCGGGTGTCGCCGGTGTACAGCAGGCTTGACCTGCCATCGCCGATGATGAAGCCGGTCGTGGGCACGGCATGGCTGACCTTGACCGCGGTTACCGTGTACTTGCCGGCGCGCGTCGGATTGCCCTCCCGCAGGGCCTGCAGCGCGAAGACCGCGCTCCTGGTGCTGGGGATCGACGTGAAATCGGGCCAGACTTGGTTGTTGAAGAGGTGTCCGCGCAGCCCGTCCAGCACCTCGGGGATGCTGAGGACCTTGATTGGCCTCTTGGTCTGGCCCACCAGGTTGTCGGCCATCAGCAGCAGGCCCATGCTGTGGTCGATGTGGATGTGCGAGAGCAGCACCAGCTCGACCCGCTTCTGTTCGTCGAAATCCAGCATCGAGGCCGCGCTGCCGGTGTCGATCAGCACGGTCCGGTCCAGCAGGAAGCTGGTGAGGTTCAGTCCCGGCAGTTGGGAACCAGACGAGCCGAGCACCCGGAGCTTCATACGGCACCCCCGTTGTATCTGTTGCGTGGCGGTGTGGTCCTGGGGCGGGATGACGATACTGTACCCGAGACGCCGGGAGAAGTCAACAGGTATTCCGGTCCGGCCGGTCCATGACGAGCCGCCGGTCGCGCTGACCCAGCACTCGCCACTCGCCGGGGGCGACCCCCGCCAGGGCGAACGCGCCGATCCGCACCCGGACCAGCCGCAGGGTGGGGAACCCGACGGCCGCGGTCATCCGCCGCACCTGTCGGTTCCTGCCCTCGGTGAGCACCAGCTCGATCCAGCAGGTGGGGATGGCCGTGCGGACGCGGATGGGCGGCACCCGGTCCGGCAGGTCAGGCTGGGGGTCGAGCAGGCGCGCCCGCGCCGGGAGGGTCCGGCGGCCGCCGATGACGGTCCCGCGTTCCAATCGGTCGAGGTCCGCGCGCCCGGGGACGTCCTCCACCTGCGCCCAGTAGGCGCGGGCATGCCCGCGGACCGGGTCGAGCAGCTTCGAGTTCAACCCCGGTTCGTCGCTCAGCAGCAGCAAACCCTCGCTGTCGGCGTCCAGCCGGCCGACCGGGTAGACGCCCCGGGGGAACCCGAACTGCGACAAGGTGCGATGCGCCGTGGGGACGGGTCGTCCGGCATCGGTCGGCCTGGTGAATTGCGACAGCACCCCGTAGGGCTTGTTGAACGCGATCAGCATCAGAGCTCGCGGCCCTGGCCCGAGTCGCTGACCGACGACAACTCCTCCGGGTACGGCTGGAAGTACGACTGGATGCGCAGGTAGTCGTCGCCGAATCGTGCGACCCACGAGCGCATCACGGCGACGACCGCGCCCAGCGGGACCTTGCCCCGGCGGTAGCGCACCAGCTCGTCCAGGAAGAACTCCTTCTCGGCCGGAGAGAGCCCGTCCTTGAAGTACCCCAGCGCGTGCTGCAGCACGTTGACGTTGGCCGCGGCCCGGGGCAGGCGCGACAGCGCCGCCCCCAGGTGCGCGCCGTACTCCGCGGTCAGCTCGTCCCAGGGCCGGCGCTCCCCGTTGGCGGTGATCCGGCCCAGCGCGTGCATCTCCTTCTGGCTGCAGGCCATCAGCAGCAGCTTGTGGCGCGACTGGAAATCGACCAGCTTCCGCATCTCGCCGCTGGCGCGGACCTGCCGGAAATCGGCCACGGCGTAGAGGCGGGTGTAGAAATGCTCCCGTACCTGGTAGTTCTCCAGCCGCCCGTCGTCCTCGACCGCCAGGTGGGGGAACCGCTCCAGCACCGCGCCGCCGAAGAACCCGGCGCTCTTACCCGTCACCGGCGCGTGCCGGGGATCCGTGCCGGGATAGGCCTTGACGTCCTTGACGCCGCAGGACGGCGAGTGTGACTTGAGGATGAAGCCGTCGGCGTCGCCCAGCGTGCCGAGGTGACGGGATGCGAACGCCGCCATGTCCGCGGTCAGGTCGCGGCCGGTGGCCGGCTGGTACAGGCGGCGTTCGCCGCCGGACTCGATGACCCGGATCGGCTCGCGCGGCACGCCCAGCCCGATTGCCACTTCCGGGCAGACGGGCCGGAAGTCGACCAGGCCCTGCAGCAGACGCACCGTGGGGCAATCGATGGTCTGCCCGTCGTAGCGGCAGGCCGCGAACCCCAGGCACTTGCTGGCGGCGACGACCGGGCGGGGGAAGCTGCGCACTGGTTGCTCTCTATCGTCATTCCCGTGAATAGGGGAATCCATGAATCGTCGTCAGATGGGCCGTTCCCACGGTTCGACCGGGCCGGGGACGGCCGTGAACAATGGATTCGGGACGATCCGTTCTATCGCACGCAGCGATCGGTGGCGTGCGGGGTCGCGCAGCCGCAGTTTTCCCAACAAGTGGCGGAACTCGTAGGCCAGCTGGCCGCGGGTCGTCCGCATCCGGATCCCCTTCCCGGCCCGGGAGATCTTCGACCGGTCGAAGCGGTATCCGCGCGCGGCGGCCTCGTCGGAAACGGTCCGCAAATACCCGCCGATGGCCGCGGCCGGGTCGCGCTGCGCCCGGAACCGCCCCAGCTGCGGATGGTGCCGGTAGCCCTTGGTCCGGCCGCGCAGCACGGCCTGGGCCAGCAGGGCCTCGCGCCACAGCGCGACCAGCCCCCGCGCGTCGAGGTATCTCGGATGCAGCGACCAGAGCCGCACGCTACTGCGTCTCGCGCTCCACCTTGACGGTGCATTCGGCGACCAGCGCGGCGATGGCGCCGATCGCCGCCAGCGACGGGGCCAGGATCGCGCCCACCACGCCGATGGTCAGCGGCAGCGTCATCAGCACCTTGCCGTCCTTGTCGGCGATGGTGATGCGCCGGATGTTGCCTTCCCGGATCAGCTCCCGGACCTTGGCCAGCAGCTGCTCGCCGGTTACCTTGATCTCCTCGATGATCGGTTCGGGCATGGTTCCCTCCGTTGGTCCGGCCCGGCGCCGCGTTCTGGTGCGGAGAGGGCGGGGCCGGAAGTGCTACTTGATCGTGTGGACCCAGTTGTGCGTGTCGGGCAGCCGGCCGGTCTGGATGCCGGTCAGCGTCTGGTAGAGCTTGGTGGACCACGGACCGGCCTCGGAGCCGATGACGTACTCCTGGCCCTTGTAGCTGATCTTCCCCACCGGGCTGATCACCGCGGCGGTGCCGGCCCCGAAGCACTCGGTCAGGTTGCGGTGGGTGATGCCGTCCAGCACCTCGTCGATCGAGATCTGGCGCTGCTCGGCGCGGATGCCGACGTCGTCGGCCAGCTTCAGCACCGAGCGCCGGGTGACGCCGTTGAGGATGCTGCCCGACAGCGGCGGCGTCACCAGCACGTCGTCGATCACGAAGAAGATGTTCATCGCGCCGACCTCCTCGATGTAGCGGTGCTCCTTGGCGTCCAGCCACAGCACCTGGCTGTAGCCGCGCTCCTTGGCCTGCTGCGAGGCGAACAGGGAGGCCGCGTAGTTGCCGCCGGTCTTGGCCTCGCCGGTGCCGCCCAGCGCGGCCCGCACGTAGTTATCGCTGACCCACAGCCCCACCGGGTTGAAGCCCTCGGGGAAGTAGGGACCGACCGGCGAGAGGATCACGAAGAACAGGTACTGCTCGGCCGGCCGCACGCCCAGCGCGGCCTCGGTGCCGATGGCCGCCGGCCGGATGTAGAGCGAGCAGCCCTCTGCCGTGGGGATCCAGCGCCGCTCCAGCTTGACCAGCTCGGACACCGCCTGGATGAAGTCCTCGGCCGGCACCTCGGGCATGCAGATCCGGCGCAGCGAACTGTTGAAGCGGCGGGCGTTCTCGTCGGGGCGGAACAGCAGCACCCCGCCCGCCGCCGACTGGTAGGCCTTCATGCCCTCGAACACCTCCTGGCCGTAGTGCAGCACCATGGCGGCCGGGTCCAGCGGCAGCGGGCCGTAGGGCCTGATCTCGGGATCGTGCCAGCCGCGCGCCTTGTCCCACCACATGGTGAACATGTGGTCGGTGAACTGGCGGCCGAACACCAGTTTCAGCGGGTCGGCGTAGAGCGGCTTGAGCTGGTCCTGCGGCAGCAGGGTCTGTTTGATATTCATGGTCGAGTCCTCCATTGATTCATTCTGAGTTCATTGACATCAGGATGTCGATCCGCCGGCGGTATGCGTGTTTGGAGACGGCCTCGTAGAGATCACGGTAGATCGTCAGCGCCCGGTCACGCGTCTCGCGCCATGGTCTTCCCAGCGCTCGCTGCATGGCGCACAGCTCGTACAGGACCTGTGCCTGGAACCCCGGGTCGGGATCGCGTTCCAGCAGGGCTTCGATCTGCCCGGCGAGGTCGGCACGTCGCGCCGGTTCGATCTCGAACGACAGCTTGAGCCTCCAAAGCCAGGCCAGCAGCAATGGTCCGGGGCGCTGCTGTTCGCGGTACAGGCCTTCGGCCTCGGCAGCAGCGGCCAGCGCCTCTGACGGTTTCCCCAGCAGCGACAGGATCTCGGCGTCGTCCAGCAGGAAGTCGCCCAGGTCGTGACCGATGCCCAGCGGCCGCAGCAGGGCCAGCGCACGCTCCATCGCCTGGCCGGCAGCGGCATGCTCGCCCTGCCCTTTGTGCCAGTCAGCCCGTAGCCGCATGACCCGCGCCTCGCCGTAGGAGTCGCCCTGGGCGCGGTGTCCCTGCCCGGCCTGGTCCAGCAGCGCCGCTGCCTCGGTGAATTGCCCCAGCCGGATGAGCTCGTTGGCGATGTTCTCGCGAGCCAGCGGCGCCATCGAACGCTCGCCCAGCCGCAGCGCCAGGTCCAGCTGCTGGCGGTAGCTGTCGATCGCACCCTGCAGGTCTCCGGTCTCGCCCTGGATCAGCCCGATGTTGCCGACGGTAATGGCCATCATCCGCACGTCGCCCACCTCGCGGGCCAGGCGCATCGTCAGCTCGAATTGCTCGCGGGCCCGCCGGTAGTCCTCTCGGTGCCAGCATACCAGGCCGATGTTGCCCTCGGCCCGAGCCAGCCCGCGTTTGTCACCCAGCCGTTCGCACAGCTCACGCTGCCTCCCCAGGTGCTCCAGGGCCTCGTCGTAGCGGCCGGTGTCGGTGCAGACGATGCCGTTGTTGCCATACGCCCGTGACAGACCGATCTCATCCCCGGCGCGGCTGCAGAGGTCGCGCTGGCGTTCGAAGCAGTCCTGGGCCTCGGCGAAGCGGCTCAGCTCCAGATAGACCGCGCCGGTGTTGCCAAGCGCGTAGGCCAGCCCGGCGTCATCGCCGAGTTGTTGGTAGAGAGTGACGGCCGCAGCGGAGTGACGCAGCGCCCCGGGGTGGTCGCCCCGCGTCTCCAGGAACATCCCGTAGAACGACTCGACGCGCGCCCGTTCGCGCGGGAAACCGTCCCCGGCCAGCAGGTCGAGGAACCTCCGGTAGCAAGCGTCGACGCGGTCCCAGCGGCCGGCCACCGTCAGCAGGTCGGCCGCTCGCAGCTCGATGTCGAGCGGCAGGTAGCGCGGAGCGCCGCCGCCGTCCGGCAGGGCCAACCACAGCCGCTGCGCGGCCCGGCGGGGGCCGGCCATCAGTCCACGGGCCGGCCGCTGATCATCCCCGCCGCGATCCGGCCCGACTGGTAGATGGTCGGCAGGCCGGAGCCGGGGTGGGTGCCGCCGCCCACCAGGTAGCAGTTGCCGAACTCCTCGAACCGGTTGTGGGGCCGGAACGAGAGCATCTGCGAGATCTTGTGGCTGAGGTTGAAGGTGGCGCCGTGGTAGATGTGGTAGTCGCGCTGCCAGTCGGCCGGCGTGATCACCTGCTCGACCTCGATGTGTTGTTCCAGGTCCTTCAGCTCCGTCTTCTCGACGATGGTCCGGATCACCAGGTCGCGGAAGGCCTTCTTTTCCTTATTCCAATCTATCCCCGAGGTCTGGTTGGCGATTGGCACCAGGACGTAGATCGCCGACTTGCCGGCGGGCGCCAGGGTGGGATCGGTGATGCTGGCGTTCTGGATGTAGACCGACGGATCGGCGGGCAGGGTCTTGGTCCTGACGATGGTGTCCACGTTGTCCCGGTAGCTCCGGGCGAAGATGATGTTGTGGTGGGGGATGTCGTATTTCTTGTCGACGCCGAGGTAGAGCATGAAGGTGGAACACGAATAGTCCATCCTTTTCAGTTTGGCGTCGGTGTATTTCCTGCGGTCCTCCGGCTTGACGATGTGGCTCATGGCCCAGGCGAAGTCCGGGTTGACGATCACCGCGTCGGCCTCGACCGTTTCGCCGTTCTCCAGCAGCACGCCGGTGGCGACGCGATCCTTGACGATCAATTGCCTGACTGGCGCGTTCAAATGGACCTTCCCGCCGTCCTGGGCGATGCAGTCGGCCATCACCTCCGATATCCGGTTGAGGCCACCGATCGGATGGTAGATGCCGTAGGTGTGCTCGATCACCGAGAGGATGGTGAAGGTGGCCGGACACTCCCAGGGCGACATCCCCAGGTACTTGGCCTGGAAGGTCATGGCGATGCGCAGGTCGTCGTGCGTGAAGTACGACGCCAGCCGGCCGTAGACCGAGGCGAAGGGGTCGAGCCGAGGGATCGCCTTCAGGAAGCGGGGCTTGAGGTAGGAGAGCAGGCTGTCGTAGGGCACTTTCAGGCAGGGGTAGACCCGCTGGAACTTCCTGCCCTCCTGCTCGCGGAACCGCAGGTAGTTCTTGCCGTCGCCCGGGAAGGCGCGCTCGACCTCCTCGACCATCTTGCGTTCGTCGCTGACCGGGAAGAAGTCGCCGCTGCCGTGGAACCGCAGGCGGTACATCGGCTCCAGCCGCCGCAGGTCGAGCAGCTTGTTCATGTCGCGGCCGGCGTCGCGGAAGGTCTGCTCCAGCGTCTCCAGCAGCATCAGGAAGGTGGGGCCGGTGTCGAAGGTGTAGTCGCCCAGTTTGATGGCGGCGTTGCGGCCGCCGACGCGGGCGTCCTTCTCGTAGATGTCGACCTGGAAACCGCGGTGGGCCAGCAGCATGCCGGCGGTCAGCCCGCCGGGCCCGGCGCCGATGATGACGATCTTCTTGTTCATCGTGGTCCTTTGGCTTGATTGCTTTAAGACGAGTCGCAGCCCCGGCCTTGATCGCGAAATGACCGGATGCGTAGACACCGATGCGGAGAACCCAGCCGGGATGCCCGCGATCAACTCATGCTGCCGTCAGGTTCTTCCCCCAATCGACGGCCAGGGCATACTCGATGCACCGCCGGAAAACCTCGTAGGTGAAGGCGGGGCAGGCCACGGACCGTTTGTCGAGGATGGCGGCGGTATGCTCCGTCGAGAACCGCCGCAGGTCGCTGAGGTACGGCAGGTACATCGCGATGTACGACTCGAACAGCTGCTCCAGCGGGTTCCTGCCGCCGGCCGCCAGCGCGCGCTCGTTCGCCACCGTCGGACCGGCGATGCCGGCGAAGCGGTTGGTGTACTCGACGAGGTCGTCCAGGGTGTTGGGGCGGTGATTGACGATGTGATGGATGCCGCCCGCCAGGTCCTCCTCGACCAGGGCCATGACGGCGGCCGTGAAGAAGTCGACCGGGATCAGGTTGATGGTGCCGCCGGGCCGCACCGGCAGGCGGATCGGCAGGTGCACCCGGCCGTCGGCCGCGACCCGGACGCCCATGGCCCGGGCCCGGGCGCCCCCGTTGTCCCGGATGTCGCCGGCCAGGACGTCGCGCAGGAAGATGATGGTCTTCACCGGGAAGTAGAGCGCGTTGAACTTGCGGCTGCGCCCGGTCCGCGAGTCGCCGTAGACGATCGACGGCCGATAGATGGAGAGGCGGATGCCGCGGGCCGCGCAGAACCCACTCGCCAGGTGCTCGGCGCCGTTCTTCGTCTCCTCGTAGGCGTTGCAGAACGTCGCGGTATCGACCAATTGCTCCCGGCACGGCCCCGGGGACGCGCCCGCGGCGTAGGCGGTGCTGATGTGGTGGAAGAAAACGCAGCGGCCGGCCGCGGCGAGGTCGAGCACATTGCCCAGGGCGCCGATGTTCGTGGCCGAGGTCGCCGGATGGTTGCGCCGGGAGAAATCGGTGCTGCCGGCGCAGTGGATGATCTCGTCGGTGCCGGCGGCCAGCCGCCGGTATGCCGCATCGGGCAGGCCGAACCGCGGCACCTCGATGCGCCCCTCGACAACGGCCAAGTGCGGGTAGCAGGCGGGCGTTTTGCCAAACCATGCAAGGATCTCATTCACCCGGTCACGGACCGGCGCGTGCTTGCCGGGGCGACAGAGCAGGGTGACGCGATGGCCCCGTTCGCACAGCGCGATGAACAGGTGGCTTCCCAGGAACCCGGTGGCGCCGGTCACCAGGAAGCGTGTTCTCCGCTCCGCCCTCCGCGTGCCGAGGGTGTGGACACCGTCCCTCATCGGGCGCGTTCAGTCGATGTACAGGATGTGTTCCTTGCGCGCGAATCCCTGGTACAGGGTGTACCGTATCCATTTCACACCGGGATGCGCGGCGGAAAACCCCTCGATCATGGCGCCGGCGGCCATCACGGCGTCCCGCATCACGGCGATCTGCGCCGGGTCGGTATGGTCGAGATAGTAGTCGTACTCGAACACCGCGCGCTTGCCCAGGTCCAGCGGGGTGATGAAACCGTAGTCGTGCTTGATGCCG
>JALOPJ010000164.1 GCA_025453955.1 Candidatus Edwardsiibacteriota bacterium | reverse complement strand
GACATCTACGACATCCCGATCGCGCGGATCACCCAGCAGTACCTGGACTACCTGGAGTTCATGAAGGCCCTCAACCTGGACATCGCCGGCGAGTTCCTGGTGATGGCGGCCACGCTGGTCAAGATCAAGTCCCGGCTGCTGCTGCCGCGCCATCCCGAGATCGAGGGCGAGGAGGCGGTCGACCCGCGCCACGACCTGGTGCAGCAGCTGCTGGAGTACAAGAAGTTCAAGGAGGCCGCCGGCCGGCTGGAGGAGAAGGAAACCCAGCAGCGCCTGATGTACCCGCGGCCCAAGGGCGGCTTCGAGCAGCCCGACCCCGCCACGGTGGAGCCGCCGGCGCCCGAGGTCGGCCTGTTCGACCTGCTGTCGGCGTTCCGCCACGTGGTGGACCGGCTGGACAAGGTGGACATCTACAACATCGTGGGCGAGGACATCACCATCGAGGAGCGGATCGACTTCGTCCAGGCCCGGATCCGCGAGCACGGCAAGCTCTCCTTCTTCGGGCTGTTCGAGGGCCAGACCCGGCGGCTGCTGGTGGTGGTCACCTTCTTCGCCCTGCTGGAGCTGATCCGGCTGGGCCGGGTGGTGGTGCGGCAGCGCGGGCTGTTCGGCGAGATCTGGATCTACGCGCCCAACCGCACCGACATCGAGCCGGAACTGAAGGTGGAATACACGCCGCCGGAGCCGAAACGGCGGGCGCTCGTTCCCGCGGGATCCGCGGCGGTTCCTGAGGACGTCCCACCGGCCGCGCCGGCGGATGATCCCCCGGCCGAGGCGGCCATGCCGGCCGCCGGGCGGCTGGTCGATGCCACGGCCGTCCCGGACCCCGCCGGCGTGGCGCCGGCCCAGGTCGCCGTGGCGCTGCCGGACGAACCGGAGCCGCGCCACGAGCCGACGGTGGTGGTCCCGCCGGCGGCTGAAGACACCGCCTCACCGGGCGCCGCGGCGGGCGAGCCGGCCCCGCAGCAGGGCTCACTGCGCACCGAGGAGTGACGGGCCGGCCGCACCATGCCGCGCATCGGCGGACATAGGATGGTCCTGGCGCTGCTGGCGCTGCTGGCGCTGCCGCTGTCGGCCCAGCGCGACCAGGAGGACGAGCTGAAGGAGGTGCGCCGCAGGCTGGCCGACGCCCGGGCCCGGGCCCAGGAGCTGAAGGGGCAGGAGCGGTCGATCCTGGGGCAGCTGGAACGCACCGCCGAGGAGGTCAACCTGACGCGCCAGGTGCTGAACGCGCTGCGCGCCAAGGAGCGCCGCCTCAACGACGACATCAAGCGGCTGGACGGCCAGCTGCTGGTCACCGAGTCCGGCCTGGTGCGGCAACAGGCCGTGATGCAGACGCGGCTGCGGGAGATCTACAAGCGGGGCCGGGTGCAGGAATGGGAATACCTGCTGTCCGAGCGGTCGCTGGCCGAGATCGCCCGGCGCTACCGCTTCCTGTCGCTGATCGCGCAGCAGGACCGCCGGCTGTACGGCAGCATCAAGGCCGAGAAGGCCGGCATCGTGCGCGACAAGGCCGACCGCGAGGGCAAGCTGATGGCGCTGGCCGAGGTCAAGGGCGAGACCGAGCACGAGATGGAGAACCTCAAGACCGACGAGGCCCGGCAGAGGAAGCTGCTGGACAAGGTGCGGCGCGAGAAGGACTCCAAGGAGGCTCTGGCCAAGGAGCTGGCCGCGGCGGCCAAGAAACTGCAGAAGATGATCGAGGAGCTGGAGCGCAAGCGCAAGGCGGAGCTGGCCAGCCGCAGCGCCCCCCGGCCGCTGCCCGGATCGAACTACCTGGAGAAGAACCAGGGGTCGCTGGACTGGCCCTGCGACGGCACGCTGTACTCGGACTTCGGCCTGAAGAAGCACGCCAAGTACAACACCTTCATCCAGAACAACGGGCTGGACATCCTGTCGCGGCCCGGGGCGCCGGTGCGGGCCGTGGCCAGCGGCCGGATCGCCTACGCCGAGCGCTTCCTGGGCTACGGCAACGTGGTGCTGGTCGACCACCAGTCCGGCTACTACACCCTCTACGGCAACCTGGCGGAGATGCTGGTGGCCGCGGGCAATCCGGTGGCCAACAACCAGGTGATCGGGACGGTGGGCGGCACCGTCGACGGGCCGATCCTGCACTTCGAGGTGCGCAAGGGCGGCAAGCCGGTCGACCCCCGCGAATGGCTGAAACGGCGGCGGTGATGACAGTCCATCCAGCCCGGGCTTGCCGTTCCGCAGCCATACTGGCGCTGGCGCTCTGGCTGGTGGTCTCCGCCGGGTGCGGCAGGGCGCTGTCCCGGCGGCGCTACCGGCAGGCGCAGCGGGAACTGGAGCAGGGGCGGCTGGCCGAGGCGATGGCCCTGTGCGACCGCAGCATCGCGGCATGGCAGGCCAACACCGCGGCGCTGGAAACGCGTGCCGCATTGCGTGCGGCCCATGGCCGGTTCGACGGGGCGATGGCCGACTGGCATGGCATCGAGGATGCCGACCCGGCGCTGGCCGACCGAGCGCGGTTCCGCTGCCGGGTGGAGGCCTTCAAGGGGTTCCTGGCGGGCCGTTACCGCGGACTGGCCGACGAGCTGCAGCGCAACGGCCTGCACCGGCATGCGGCGGCCCTCTACGACAGCGTGCTGCAGGTGGCGCCGTTCGACAGCCTGGCGTTGGCGGCCATCGCTCGGATCAGGGACCAGCAACGGCGGGAGCGGACCGCCGCCCCGGAACAGGAGGAGGCGCTGCGGCAGCGCTGCGACCAGCAGGCGGACTACCGGCGGCGCTGGGGCCGTGCGTACCGGCTGAACGGCCGCGCGCCCAGCCCGCTCTACGACGCGCCGGTGCAGGCGTCGGGCGAGCATGACGCCTACGGCTGGGTCGCGCCCCCGCCCAGCCGGGCGGTGCGCATCATCGCGGCGGCCGAGCGGTCGGGCAGCCTCACCGAGTTCCAGCGCAACATCGAATGCGGCGCCGGAGAGCGGGCCGCACCGGGAACGGAAACGCCGGGCGCCCCCGATGACGCCCCGCAGCAGCGGATCGACCGGACGCTGAACGAGCTGTACCGGCCGACGGCCGAGGAATCGCAGGGGGAACGGGACATCCGCGGGTCGATGGCGCGTCCCGCCAGCATGGAGCAGGAGATCCGCGGCACCCTGGTCCGCCCGCAAAGCATCGAGGACGACATCCGCAACGGCCTGCGCTGAACGGCGCGGCATCGGAGCATCATGGAGAACACCAGCGGCGAGTTGACGATCGACGGCCTGCAACAGCGGTTCGACCGCGAGCGCGACCCGGCGGCGAAGTTCCAGGCCGGGCTGGCGCTGGCCGATGCCTTGTCCATCCAGGGGAAGCGCGACCAGGCGCTCGATGTCCTGGCACGGGCGCGGCCGTTCGCCCGGGGC
>JALOPJ010000054.1 GCA_025453955.1 Candidatus Edwardsiibacteriota bacterium | reverse complement strand
GAGAATCCGTATGATGAAGAAAGGATCCCGATGAAAGGCTGTCCAAAATGCGCGGCCAAGAAGGCCGCTGCCGCGCCGCACGTCAAGGCCAAGCCATTGATCGAGACGATCAACAAAACCGTGACCTACCAGAAGGACACCGTCGTCAGCCGGGAGATCATCCGCCGGAAGAACGGGACGGTCACGGTGTTCGCCTTCGACGCGGGCCAGGGCCTGTCCCAGCACACGGCGCCGTTCGACGCGCTGGTGCAGGTGCTGGATGGTGCGGTGGAGATCAGGATCGACGGCAAACCGCACCGGCTCAGGGCGGGGCAGATGATCGTGATGCCGGAGGGCCGTCCCCACGCCCTGAAGGCGCTGACCAGGTTCAAGATGATGCTGACCATGATCAAGTCGTAGTACAAGGGGATCGCCATGAAACTGGGGATCATCGTCTATTCGCAGGACCCCGAGGCCGTGTGGAACGCTTTCCGCCTCGGCGTATATGCGCTGGGTCAAGGAGACACGGTGAAGGTTTTTCTGCTCGCGAACGGGGTGGATTGTCAGTCCCTCGACGGGGAAAGTTTCAAGATCACCGAGCAGATGCAGCAGTTGGTCGACAAGGGCGGCGTCATCCTCGCCTGCGGCACCTGCTTGAAAATGCGCCAGAAAGACGGAAGCGATCTCTGTCCGCTTTCGTCGATGAAGGACCTCCACGAGATCATCAAAGAATCGGACAAGATAATCAGTATCTAAGGAAGAGGGGAGACAGGCCATGTCCATGTTCTGCTACCAGTGCCAGGAGACGGCCGGCAACAAGGGCTGCGCCGGGGCCAAGGGGGCCTGCGGCAAGCCCGACCTGGTGTCCAACCTCCAGGACGCGGCGATCCACGCCCTGAAGGGCCTGGCCTGGGTCAACGTCCGGGCGACGCAGGCCGGCGCCTGCGACCGGGAGGCCGCGATGCTGGTCAACGACGTGCTGTTCGCCACGCTGACCAACGTCAACTTCGACCCCGGGTACTTCGCGGACAAGATCCACCGGGCCGTCGCGCTGCGCGAGCGGATCAAGGCGACGCTCGGGAACAAGCTGGGCGGGGACCTGCCCGAGGCCGCGACGTGGGACGGTCAGGGCTCGGTGGATGATCTGGCGAAGAAGGGCTACGAGGCCGGCGTGCTGTCCTACAAGGACGAGGACGTGCGCACCCTGCGCTATCTGGTGATCTACGGCCTGAAGGGCATCGCCGCCTACGTCCACCATGCCGCGGCGCTGGGGTACGTCGACGAGGAGGTCCTGCTGCTGGTGCAACGGGCATTGGCGGCCACCCTGGACGAGTCGTTGACAACGGACCAGCTGACCGACTGGGTGTTCCAGGTCGGCCACGCCGGCGTGAAGGTGATGGCCCTGCTGGACAAGGCCAACACCGAGCAGTTCGGGCATCCCGAGATCACGCAGGTCCGGCTGGCGCCGGGGACCGCCCCGGGCATCCTGCTGTCCGGCCACGACCTGGCCGACCTGCGGGACATCCTGGACCAGACCAAGGGGACCGGCGTCGACGTCTACACCCACGGCGAGATGCTGCCGGCCCACGCCTACCCGTTCTTCAAGCAGTACGACAACTTCCGCGGCAACTACGGCAGCTCGTGGTGGCACCAGCCGGAAGATTTCGAGAAGTTCAACGGCGCGGTGCTGATGACCTCCAACTGCCTGGTGCCGCCCCGGGATTCCTACAAGGACCGGCTGTTCACCACCGGCGTGGTCGGCTTTCCGGGCGTCGCCCATGTCGCGGACCGGGCAGCCGGCAAGCAGAAGGATTTCTCCGCCGTCATCGCCAGGGCGAAACAGTGCCAGGCCCCGGTGAAACTGGCCGACGGCACGCTGACCATCGGCTTCGCCCGCAACCAGGTGCTGGCCCTGGCCGATAAGGTGATCGCGGCGGTGAAGGGCGGCGCCATCAAGCGGTTCGTGGTGATGGCCGGCTGCGACGGCCGCCACAAGTCGCGACAGTACTTCACCGACTTCGCGCAGGCCCTGCCCCAGGACGCGGTGATCCTCACCGCCGGCTGCGCCAAGTACCGCTACAACGGCCTCGACCTGGGCGACATCGGCGGCATCCCGCGGGTGCTGGACGCCGGCCAGTGCAACGACAGCTACTCGCTGGTGATGATCGCGCTGGCGCTGAAGGACGCCTTCGGCCTCAAGGACGTCAACCAGCTGCCGCTGTCGTTCGACATCGCCTGGTACGAGCAGAAGGCCGCGCTGATCCTGCTGTCGCTGCTGGCGCTGGGGGTGCGCAACATCCACCTGGGGCCGACCCTGCCGGCCTTCGTCTCGCCCAACGTGCTCAAGATCCTGGTCGACAAGTTCAACATCCAGCCCACGACCACGGTCGAGCTGGACCTGCCGCTGGTGATGGCGGGGAAGTAGCCGGGGCGACCCAGCCATACCGGGCCGGGAAGCGAATGAGCCGTGGTCGATCGACCACGGCTCATTCGCTGAGGGCGTCCAGGCGCTTGCGGTACCGGTACAGCCCGGTGTCGGCGAGCAGCCGCCGGTACCCCGCGGCGGCCGCCGCCCGCGCCGCCCCGTCGCCGGTGGCGCGGTACGCCTCGAACTGCGCGTCCGCGGTGTCGGCGGCGCCGCGGCTGGCCGCCAGCAGCCCCCCCAGCAGCGCGGGGAAGGACGCCGGGTCGCGGCGGCCGGCCATCCGGGCCTGCAGCAGGCGGCAGCGGAACCGGACGTCGGCGTTGCCGAGCCGATCGGCCAACGCCGCGGCCTCAGCCAGGTCGGCCTTAGCCGCCGCGTCGGACCCCAGCCGGTCCAGGATCTCCGCCCGGTCGCAGAGGAAGGCGCAGAGGTGGTGCTCCGTCCCCAGTTCCCGGAACAGGGCGATGGCCGGCCCGAGATCGTCCAGCGCCCCGCGGTCGTCGTCCCGGAGCACGGCGGCGCGCGCCCGATCGCCCAGGGTGATGGCCCGGCCCTTGCGGTCGCCGAGCTCCTCGGCGATCGCGAGACGGCGACCGAAGCACTCCAGGGCCTGCCCGATCTGTCCCCGGTCGCGCAGCGCCGAGCCCAGGTTGCTGAGGCCGTAGGCGACGCCCCGCTTGTCGTCGATCTCCCGGCAGAGGTCGATCTGGCGGTGGTAGCAGTCCACCGCCTGCCGGAACTCGTGCGCCTCGTCGTGGATGTTGCCCAGGTTGCCGACGGCGTAGGCCAGCCCCCGCCGGTCGCCGATCTCGTTCGAGATCGCCACTTGCGCCAGATAGCATTCCCGGGCCTCCGCCAGCCGGTGCTGCGTCTGGTAGATCGTCCCCAGGTTCCCGTAGGAGCGTCCGGTCGAGAGCTTGTCGCCCACCTGGCGCCCGATAGCCAGCGACCGCTGGAAGTAGTCGATGGCCCGGTCCGGCTGCCCCATCATGTCGTGCACGATGCCGAGGTTGCCGTAGATCCTGCCGATCTTGGACAGCTCCCCCCGCCGTTCGGCCAGCGCCAGCTGCCGCTGGTAGGATTCCAGGGCCTCCTGATACCGGCCCTGGTTCCATCGCACCGCGGCCTGGTCGCCCAGCGCGAACCCCAGCACCTCGTCCTCGCCCAGCGCCGTGGCAAGCTCGATGGCGCGACGCTGGCGTTCCAGGGCGGCGTCATACTGCCCCAGGTAGTAACGGGCCGATCCGATCAGGTTCTCGGTCCGGCACAGGCCCCGGCGGTCCCCCACCGCCAAGTACCAGCGGGCGGCGGCCTCGAGCAGCTGGAGCGCCTCGCGGTACTCATTGCGGTGCAACTGGAGGTGCCCCAGCGCGACCCCGGCGTCGGCCGCCAAGGGCTGGTCGCCGATGGCCCGCGCCTCGTCCATGTTGCGCCGCAGCAGCCGCTCGGCCTCGGCCCAGCCGCCGGTCAGCTGCAGCAGCTCGGCCTTGCGCGTCCTGACCGGGCACGGCAGATAGGCGGCCCCGTCGGCGGTGGCGCCGCACGCCCAGAGGCGGCGGCGCCCGATGTCGGCGCGGAGGGCGGTCACCCGTTAACGGTACCACAGCGCGGGGCCGAAGTCAATAACGTGGCGGAACTCCTTGCCATCCGACGCCGGTTGGGATATAATGGCGGGGCGATGCCGTCGCCAGCCGCACATGCCTACCGACCGGCGATCCTCTGGGACGCCGAGCCGTCCCGGCCGGACCAGCCGCGCTATCCCGGCGACCTGCAGCGGCGGCGGGCGGGAGTGCTCGTGCTGCTGGGCCGGCTGGATGATGCCGAGCGCATCCATCGGGACGGCCGCGAACGGGCGGCGGTGTCCGGCGACCGCCGGTGGCAGGCGGCGGCCTGCCGGGCGCTGGCGGACGTCAGGATCGCACGGGGCGACTTCGACCGGGCGGTCGAGGACGCTACCGCGGCGCGCGACCTCTGCGAGAAGCTGGGCGATGCCGCGGGAATGGCGGAAGCCGAGCGCAGCATCGGCAGCGCGCAGATGCGCAAGGGGAGGTATGACGAGGCGCTGCGACACCTCGACACGGCGCTGGAACTTCACCAGGAGGCGGGCAACGAACCCGGCATGGCCGGCGTCCTGAACTACATCGGCGTGCTGCACTGGAACCGCGGCGAGTACCGGGAAGCGCTGGAGCGCTACCGCCAGTCCCTGGCGCTGAGCGAGCGGCTGGCCGACCCCCACGCCATCAACATCGCGACGGGTAACATCGGCCTGCTGTACTGGACCATGGGCGAGTACCCCGCGGCCATGGACTGGCTGCAGCGCAAGCTGGCGCTCTGCCGGCGGACGGGCGACGAGGTCAGCCTGGGCTACGCGATCAACAACATCGGGCTGGTCCTGCTGGACACGGGCGACCTCGACGGCGCGCTCGACTGCTTCCAGCGGCACCACCAGTTGTGCCAGCGCCAGGGCGATCGCAGCGGGCTGGCCCGGGCCCTCAACAACCTGGGGCTGGTGCACAACAAGCGGGGGGATTACCGCCGGGCGCTGCGGTTGTTCACCGACTACCTGGAACTGTCGACCGGGATCGGCGAGCAGAAGGGCGTGGCACTGGCCTGCGGCAACATCGGCGATGTCCACTGCAGCTTGGGGGAGTACGCCGCAGCCGCCGATTTCGTGAACCGCCAGCTGGCCGTGGCGCGGGCCATCGGCGACCGGCGGCTGGTGGCCAATGCCCAGCATACCCTCGGCCGCATCCTCCTGGAAACGGGGGAGGCGGCGCGGGCGCTGGCGGCAGTCGAGGCCGCGGTGGCCGGGTTCAGGACCATCGATGTCGCGACGGAAGTGGTCGGCGCACTGCAGCTCAAGGCCCGGGTGCTCTGCCGGCTCGGCCGCCGTGACGAGGCCCGGGCCTGCAGCGACGAGGCGGCGGCCCTGACGACGCCGGGGATGCCTGCCGACATCCGGCTGGAAAACGGCCTGCTGCGGGCCGCGACCTCGCCGGATGCGGCCGCCGCCCGGAAGATGTTGCTGCGGCTGGAGGACGCATTCAGCGGACAGCAGCAGCGGGCGGACATCCACTACGAACTGTTCCGGCTGACCGGCGCGGCGGCCGACCGTGCAGAGGCGTTGCGACTGGCCCGGGAACTGCACCGCGACCTCCCCAACGCGCAGCTCGCCGGGCGCATCGCGGAGCTGGAAAACGGCCTGGAGGAGGTGTCGTGAACCGCGGTGAACGGCGCCGCGGCGCGGCGGCTTCCGAGCGACGCAGCGTCTCCTGGCTGTGCGACCGCACCGCCGCGGGCAGGCGCTGTTATCCGTTCGACATCGCGCTGAGGCGGTGCGAAGTGCTGGGCACGATCGGCGAGTGGGCGCAGGCCGAGGGCCAGCTGCGGGCGGCGGCCTGTTTCGCGGCGCGGGCCGGCGACGACGGACGGAAGACCGACGCCCATCTCCGGCTGGGCGAACTGCTGCGCAACCGGGGACAGCACGGCGAGGCTGAGGCGATCCTGCGACAGGCGGTCGACTGGAGCGAGTCGGCTGGGGATCCGCTGCGGTTGGCGACCGCGCTGGGCAGCCTGGGCGCGATCCACTGGAGCCACGGCGACCTCGGCCGGGCCGAGGACTGTTTCCGGAGGAAGCTCGACCTGTGCCGGTCGACGGGCGACGCGCAGCAGGAGGCGGCCGCCCACAGCGATCTGGGCAACGTCCACTTCGCCCGCGGCGAGTACCGCCAGGCCGCCGAACGCTTCGCGCTGGCGCTGGCGATGTTCCGCGCCGCCGGCTCACTGCCGGGGGTGTGGAAGGCGGCCTGCAACCTGGGCACCGCGCGGTACGCGGCCAAGGACTGCGAACAGGCCAAGGTCTGCTTCGCGGAGCAGCTGCGGGCCGCCACGCTGATCGGCGACCGCTACGGCGTGGCCATCGCCCGCGGCAACCTGGGGAACATCGAGTACAGCGCCAAGCGCTACGACGAAGCCATCGCGCATTACCGGGCATACTACGAGCTGTCGTCGCTGATCGGCTACCGCCAGGGCCGGGCCCTGGCCGCGGGCAACCTGGGATTGTGCTGCCGGGACACGGGACGGCTCGAAGAGGCGGTGCGCTACCTGAGCGAGGACGCGGACATCCTGGATGCCATCGGGTATAAGCAGGAGCTGGCCAAGGCGCTGGATTCGCTGGGTTCGGCGCTGGCGCAGCAGGGAAGGACCGGCGAGGCCCGGACCCGGCTGGAACGGGCCCGGGACCTGTGCCGGGAACTCAAGGACGACGACCTGCTGGCGGATGTCATCAACGACCTCGCGGCCCTGGACCAGTGATCGGAATGCCGTCGGCCCTGCCAGCCCTTTTCGCACCGCATCGGTTTATGGCATCATTACCGCATGGACCAATTTGACGCAGGACAATACCGCGGCCGGCCATCGTCGCTGTGGCTCCGGCGCGGCGACGGCGCGGCGGTATCGTTCTATCCCTACCACCTGCTGCAGCGCAAGGCCGAGGTGCTCGACATCGTCGGCGACTGGCGGCTGGCCGAATCCATCCACCGCCGCGGCCTGGCCCTGGCCGAGGTGGACGCGGACCAGCGGCTGCGGGCCGACACCCAGGCCCTGCTGGCCGGCGTGCTGTACAAGAAGGGCCGCTACTCCGAAACGTCGGACCTGCTGCACGCGGCGCTGTCGTACTACCAGCGCGCCGGCGACCGCCGGTCCGCCGGCCGGATGCTGGGCGAGATCGGCAACGTCCACCGGGCCCAGGGCGACTACGACCGGGCGATGGAGTACTACGGCCGGCACCTGGCGATCGCCGAGGCGATCGGCGACCGCCAGGCGGTCAGCCGGACGGTCGGCAACATGGGCAACGTCTACCGGGTGCGGGGCCAGCACGCCCGGGCCATGGAGTGCTACCGGCGCGAACGCCAGCTGTCGGAGGCGCTGGGCGACCGGCAGGCGGCGGCGCTGGCCACCGGCAACATCGGGCTGGTCCACTTCAACCAGGGGTCCTACGCCGCGGCGCTGGAGCACACGCTGCAGTTCCTGCGCAGCGCCCAGATGCTGGGCGACAAGCACAACGTGGGCGTCGCCTGCGGCGTGCTGGGGACCGTCTACCGGGCGCAGGGACGGCTGGGCGACGCCATGGACGCCTACCGCCGCCAGCTGGCGATCATGAACGACCTGGGCGACGTCCGGTCCAAGACCTACGCCCTGGGCAACATCGCCCAGGTCTACAAGCTGCAGTACGACTACCCGATGGCCATGGAGTACTGCCGGCGGCACCTGGCCCTGGCCGAGGAGCTGGGCGACAAGCGCAGCGTCTCCTTCGCCGAGGGGGCGCTGGGCGGGCTGTACCGGACCCTGCTGGCGCACCGCAAGGCGCAGGACCATTACCGGCGCGCCATCGCGCTGTGCCAGGACCTGCGGCTGCTGCCGGAGCTGGCCGACAACCTGAACCAGCTGTCCGAACTGTCGCTGGACCAGGGCGCCGCCGCCGCGGCCCGGGACCTCAACGCCCGGGCGCTGGCGGTCGCGGCCGAGACCGGGCGGCCGGACGCCGGGTTCGCGGCGCGGGTGATGGCGGCGCGGCTGGCCGCGCTCGACTCCCCGGCGGACGGTGCGGCGATGCTGCGGTCGCTGGACGACGGCCGGTTGACCGCGCTGCAGCAGGCCGAGGTCAGCTACCGCCTGTTCGCCGTGACCAGGGACCCCGAGCACCGGCGGCGGGCCCGCGATGCCTACCGGTCGCTGTGCGCCGCGGCGCCCGATCCGGCCCTCAAGGTGCGGTTGGAGGAGCTGACCGACGGCGCGCCCGAACCGGGCGCCTGAACAGGAACCGCAGGGGAGGCCGACATGCTGAAGAAGATCCTGATCGCCGCGGGGATCCTGGTGATCGTCGTCGTGGCCGCGCTGCTGGTGGCCGGCTACGTCATGATGAAGGGCCCGGACCTCGCCCGGTACGACGCCCTCAAGCGGCCCCGCATCGTCCAGAAACCCGACCAGCGCATGCTCCAGGTGGAGGCCGTCGGCGATCCCAACACCGCCGGGCTGAAGGCGTTCGCCCTGCTGTTCCAGACCTACTACCGGAACGCCAGGACCAAGGGGCCGGTGGCCCCGCTGGCGCGCTGGCCCCAGCCGTTCGACACGCCGCAGGACCAATGGGTGGGCCGCTACGCACTGCCCGTGCCGGAGTCGCTGGAAAAACTGAAGGAAACGCCGGCCGCACCCGGCATGGCGGTCACCCTGACCACCTGGCAGTACGGCGAGGTGGCCGAGGTCCTGCACGTCGGTCCGTATTCCGCCGCGGCGCCGTCCGTCGAGAAGCTGATGGCTTTCATCGATGCCAGCGGCTACGTGGTCGCCGGGCCGCATGAGGAGGAATACCTGCGGGGACCGGGACTGTTCGGCAAGGGCGATCCCGACAAGTACCACACCATCATCCGCTACCGGGTGGAGAAGAAAACGCCGCCGCCGACGCCCAGGTGAACAGAACGCCCCTCCCATGGCGGGAAGGGCGTTCTGCCGGACGCGGGACGGCGGTCACTTGCCCGGATCGAACAACCGCAGGTATTCCCCGTAGCCTTCGCGTTCCAGCTCCTGCTTCGGGATGAAGCGCAGCGCGGCCGAGTTGATGCAGTACCTCGTGCCGGCCGGAGCCGGGCCGTCGTTGAACAGGTGGCCCAGATGGGCGTCGCCGGCCCGGCTGCGGACCTCGACCCGTTCCATGCCGTGGGAGCCGTCGGCTCTCTCCGCGACGGCCCCCTGCTCCAGCGGCCGGGTGAAGCTGGGCCAGCCGCAGCCCGAGTCGAACTTGTCGAGCGAGGAGAACAGCGGCTGGCCGGTGGTGACGTCCACGTAGATGCCGTCGCGCTGCTCGTCCCAGTAGGGATTGGCGAAGGGCGGCTCGGTGGCGTTCTCCTGGGTCACCCGGTACTGGATGCCGGTCAGGCGCCGCTTGAGGGCCTTCCTGTCCGGTTTGCCGAACGTGGGCGACCCCTCTCCCCAGGTCCGCTTCAGGTATTCGGCCCGGCCGGAAAAAGTCCGATACCGTTGATATTGAGCGGGGCATGTCTTATAATACTGCCGGTGGTGTTCCTCGGCCGGGTAGAAGGTCGTGAAGGGCAGGATCTTCACCGCGACCGGCTGGGCGAACATGCCCGACCGTTCGATGGCCTTTTTGGAGCCCTCGGCCTGGTCGCGCTCCCCGGTCGTCTGGTAGAAGACGGCGGTCCGGTACTGGCTGCCCCGGTCGGCGAACTGCCCGCCGTCGTCGACGGGATCGATCTGCTGCCAGAAGACCTCCACCAGTTTCCGGAACGTGATTTTGTCGGGATCGTAGGTCACTCGTACCATCTCATAATGCCCGGTCTTGCCGCTGCAGACCTCCTGGTAGGTCGGGTTCTTCGTCTTCCCCCCGCCGTAGCCCGGCATCACTTCGCTGACGCCGGGTATGGAATCGAACGGGTGCTCCAGGCACCAGAAGCATCCTCCGGCAAAATAGGCCTGCGTGTTCCGGGACGTCATGGTCGGGGCTCCTTTCTCGGCTGCCGGGCGGATCCCGGCAGTCAGCACCATCAGCAGCAGTGTTACCGTCGTTTTCATGTCGTTGTCCTCCTGATACAATATACCCCGGTTTTCGACGTATTTCAAGTGCCCTGCAGGCGGCGGACATCTCTCTTGGCGAAGTGGTGGAACGGCCCCTTCCCGGCGAAGGTACCGCGGGCAACCTTTCTATCGGAGAATGACGATGAAGACGGTGGCGGCCGCCATAGCCCTCCGCGCCGGCCGGGTGCTGCTGGCCCGCCGCCGGCAGGGCGAGAGCAACCAGGGCTGCTGGGAGTTCCCCGGCGGCGCGGTCCGGAAAGGCGAGACCCCGCAGCAGGCGTTGGAGCGGGAGATCTTCGAAGAGCTCGGCGTCAAAGCCACGGCCGGCCCGGTGTTTGCCCGCAACGAGCACCGCTATCCCGGCGGCGCCATCATGCTGGTGGCGGTGAGGGCGGAGCTGGAGTCGGCAGATTTCAAACTGACCGACCACGATTTGACGGAGTGGGTGCCGCTGGAAAAGCTGCTGGAGTACGACCTCTCGCCGGCCGACATCCCGATCGCCCGCAAGCTGACGACGCCGGCATGACGGGCCGGGATGAAACGCGCAGGTCCCGCCCTCAGGGCGGGACCTGGTGTCATCGTCGGCCGTCCGGCGTCCCGGGCCGTTTCAGCCGCGGCAGGATCCTCATGTTCAGCAGGTCGAGCACCACTTCCTCCACGTTCCCGTCGCTGAAGCACCGCTCCAGTTCCCGGCGCTCGCTGCGGTAGAGCCGCCAGAACCGGTTCCATTCCCGGGCCTTCTTCGGCGAGGGCACGCGGATCTTCCAGTGCACGTACTCGCAGGGGTTGCGGCAAATGGCGCAAACGACGGGGCCGGGCAGCCGTTGGTCCCGCCGGTAGGTCTTGCCGCAGGCCACGCAAGCCCAGGTGCGGTTGCTCACGCGCGCTCGTGGGTGTGCGGGTCCGGCCGGCGCAGAGCCGATCACCGCTCTCATTCGCAGGTCCTCCTGTGGTTCGTCATTCACATCTGATGCCGGGCCGGGTTGAAACGGCCGGCAAAATGCCATATAATACGACCATCACCCATCGCATGGCCTCCCCTGCAGGGGAGCGCACGATCATCGGGAGGCAGCCGTGGCCATCCAGATCTTCGGGACCAGCAAATGCCGGGACACCCGGGCAGCGCAGCGGTTCTTCAAGGAGCGGCGCGTGGCATTCCATTTCGTCGACCTGGACCAGAAGGAGCTGAGCGCGGGGGAGTTCGAGAGCGTCAAGCGGGTGGTCGGACTGGAGAACATGATCGACCGGGAAGGAAAGGAGTTCGCCCGGCAGGGACTGCAGTACCAACGGTTCGACATCGAGGCCGCGCTGAAACGGAACCCGCGGTTGCTGAGGACGCCGATCGTGCGCAACGGGAAACTGGCGACGACCGGGTATCAGCCCGAGCTTTGGATCACATGGATTGCCGGGGTCAAATGAGGAAACCAGGAAATCATGAATGACGAACCAAGGGGTTCCCGGGTTCATGGCTTCCTTGTACGATCATCC
>JALOPJ010000163.1 GCA_025453955.1 Candidatus Edwardsiibacteriota bacterium | reverse complement strand
GCAGTTGCCGAAGGATGTCCGCCGGGACCATCCGGCGGGGGACGCTGACCTTGACGGTCAGTTTTTTTTTACCGCGCCCTCCGGGGCCTGGCCGGACACTGCGGCCACGGTCCCTTGTGGAACCGTCTCCCGCGACCCCGCGGTCCCCGGGCGATCTCGTCGGGCGCGGGCGGTTCCAGCAGGCCGCCGTCGCGGGTGCGGTGGGCCAGGGCCAGCCCGGCCGCCAGCAGCAGGTCCTCGCGGGCGGCCTCGGCCCGGCCGCCCAGCGCGGCCAGGGTCAGCGCGGTCTTGATGATCACGATGTCCGGGCGCTGGCCGTCGACCTTGAGGCTGGCGCAGGAGCGGGCCACGGCGGCCACGGCCTCGTCGCCGGCCGTCACCCGCGGCAGCAGCTCCCGGGCGGCCGCGATCGTCTCCCGCAGTTCCTGCTCCAGCGGGGCGAACCGCGCGAAGAACCCGTCCGGTCGGTCCTCGAACTCCAGGTTGAGCCGCACGATCCGGGAGCGCAGGCCCGGGTCCGTCACCGTCTCGACCTTGACGCACAGCGGGAAGCGGTCCAGGATCTGCGGCCGCAGGTCGCCCTCCTCCGGGTTCATGGTGCCCACCAGCACGAAGTCCGCCGGGTGCGAGACCGAGATGCCCTCGCGCTCGATGGTGTTCCAGTGCGAGGCCGCGGCGTCCAGGATGTCGTCCACCAGGTGGTCGGGCAGCAGGTTGACCTCGTCGACGTAGAGGATGTTGCCGTTGGCCGCGCCCAGGATGCCCGGCAGCACGGCCTTCTCCCCCGTCTTCAGCAGCTTCTCGACGTCGACGCTGCCGATCAGCCGGTCCTCGGTGCAGGACAGCGGCAGGTTGACGATCGCAGCCGAAGGGGCAGCCGCGCACCGCCCGGCGCTGCGGCAGCACCGACCCGATGGCGTGCACCACCGTGCTCTTGCCAGTGCCCTTGGGGCCGGAGATCAGCAGGCCGCCGATCCGCGGGTTGACCACGTTGGCCAGGTAGGCCGTCTTCAGCCGGTCCTGGCCGGTGATGGCCGGGAAGGGAAAGCGCTTGCGCGCGGCATCGCTCATGACGGTATTATAGTGGGATTCGACCCGTGGGTCAACAGAAAAATGACGGAAACCGGAACCGGTGAAAAATATCACATATTTTAGTTGCATGTCGGCCGGGAATGTGCTTTAATTATCATTACCTATGGCCGAGCAACAACTTATCGCCGCCATCCGGGCGGAGCTTTTGCGCCACGTCGACCCGAAGTACAAGGACGGCGCCCAGAACTACTTCAAGGAAGGCATCGTGCTGCACGGGGTGCGGACCCCCCGCGTGCGCGCCATCTCGGCGGAGTACTATCACGAGGTCAAGGGGCGGAGCAAGGCCGGGATCTTCTCCCTGTGCGACCGGCTGCTGTCGTACGGCACCTGCGAGGAGCGGGCGATCGCCTTCGACTGGGCCTACCGGCTGCGAAAACAGTACGAGCCGTCGGACTTCAAGATATTCCAGCGCTGGCTGCGCGACCACGTGGACAACTGGGGCGGCGTGGACGATCTCTGCTGCCACACGTTCGGCGCGTTCATCGACCGCTTCCCGGAGTATCTCCCCTCGGTCTTCAAGTGGACAACGGCGAAGCCGTGGCACATGCGGCGCGCCGCTGCGGTTATCCTAATCTATCCCGTGCGCCAGGGCAAGTATTTCGCAAACGTGCTGCGAACCTCCGATGCCCTGCTGCGCGACGAGCACTACCTGGTGCAAAAGGGCTACGGCTGGCTGCTGAAGGAAGCGACCAAGGAATTCCCGCGGCAAGTCCTGGCGTATGTCCTGGAGCACAAGGCGGACATGCCCCGCACCGCGCTGCGCTACGCCATCGAGAAGATGCCGGAGGCCTGGAAGCAGCGGGCGATGGCAAAATGATTGGACTCAATCCCGCACGTGTAACAATCAATCAGTCAAGGTAAAATGCAATTTCGCCCGATCACCCCGCAAGACAGGACCCGGAACATCGTGGTCCTCGCGGCATTCCTGGCATTGGTCCTGGTGCAGGTGGTCGCGACCATTGTTTTCCAAAGAATGGATCTTGCCCTGATCCTGCTCGCGTTCTGCCTCTTGTCCGCGGTCGCGCTGACCAAATGGGCCGTGGATACCTATGGCTATAAATGCCCGTCCTGCAGGCACCAGTTCGAGATCAGCATGCGCACGGCGCTGCTGACGCCGCACATCGGGGACAGGAAACTGCTGCGCTGCCCGTCCTGCGGCAAGCGGGACTGGGCCCAGGCCGTCATCAAGGTCCACCAGCCGAAGTAGCACAAAGGAGACCGCCATGCTGGAGATGGTCGACCTCAAGAAGAAGCTCGCCAAGAAGGAGTTCAAGCAGAAGATGCCGGCGCTGGAGCGGCGGCTGGGCGAGCTGCAACGCGCCTGCAAGGACCGGGGCATCCCCACCATCCTGGTGTTCGAGGGGCTGGAGGCCGCCGGCAAGGGCACCATCATCAACCGGCTGATGCTGCCGCTGGACCCCCGCGGCTTCAAGGTCAGTCCCGTCCACCCGCCCACCGACGTGGAGAAGTTCTGGCCGCACCTGGTGCGCTTCTGGAAGCTGCTGCCGGCGCGGGGCCGGCTGGCCATCCTCGACCGCAGCTGGTACGACCGGCTGCTGGGCCAGCGCGTCAAGAAGGAAGTGGCCAAGCAGGATGTGGAGCGCACCTTCGCCGAGATCCTGGCCTTCGAGCGCCAGCAGGCCGACGACGGCGCGGTGATCGTCAAGTTCTGGATGCACATCTCCAAGAAGGAGCAGGCGAAGCGCTTCGCCGAACAGGAAAAGGACAAGGCCCGCTCCTGGAAGGTGGGCAAGGACGAATGGAAGCAGCACAAGGCCTACGACGAGTACATCCGGGCCGCCGAGGAGATGATGGAGAAGACCAACACCGCGCGCGCGCCGTGGGTGGTGGTCGAGGCCCACGACAAGGAGTACGCCATCCTCAAGGTGTTCGAGACCCTGGCCGCCACCTGGGAAACCGCCCTGGAAAAGTCCGAAAACGAAAGCAGAAACAAGAATAGGCACATAGCAGCCAGGCTGCCCGCCCACAGCGTCACCGTGCTCTCCAAGCTGGACCTGACGCAGAAGCTGCCCAAGGAAAAGTACGACCGCGAGATCAAGCAGCTGCAGGACCGCATCCGCGAGCTGGAGTACGTCATCTACCGCCGGCGGATCCCGGTGGTGGTCTGCTACGAGGGCTGCGACGCCGCCGGCAAGGGCGGCAACATCAAGCGGCTGACCGAGAACCTCGACCCCCGCGGCTACGAGGTGGTGCCGATCGCCGCGCCCACCAAGGAGGAGCTGGCGCACCACTACCTGTGGCGCTTCACCCACGCCCTGCCCAAGGCCGGGCACGTCACCATCTTCGACCGCACCTGGTACGGCCGGGTGATGGTGGAGCGGATCGAGGGCTTCTGCCCGCCCGCGGCCTGGCAGCGGGCCTACCGCGAGATCAACGAGTTCGAGGCGCACCTGGCGAACTACGGCGCGGTGATCGTCAAGTTCTGGCTGCACATCGACCAGCAGGAGCAGCTGCGGCGCTTCAACGACCGCAAGCGCGACCGCTACAAGCAGTGGAAGCTGACCGACGAGGACTGGCGCAACCGCAAGAAGTGGCCGGCCTACGAGACGGCCATCAACGACATGCTGGCCAACTGCAGCACCAGCTACGCGCCCTGGACCATCATCGAGGCCAACGACAAGTACTTCGCGCGGGTCAAGGCGCTGCGGACGGTGGTCCGGGCGATCGAGAAGAGATTGTGACGACCTCCGCCGACCCCTCCCCGTCCCTCCCCTCGAGGGGAGGGATCGAGGGTGGGGTTCGGGAGGACGATGCGCACTGATGCCTGAGAAACCCGACCACCTCGGCCACCGCGGCCGGCTGCGGGACAAGTTCCTGAAAAACGGCGCGGCCGCGCTGCACGACTACGAACTGCTGGAGCTGCTGCTGTTCCACGCCGTGCCCCGCCGCGACACCAAGCCGCTGGCCAAGGCCCTGCTGGCGCGGTTCGGCTCGCTGTCGGCGGTGCTGTGCGCCACGCCGGAGGAGCTGCGCGGCGTCAAGGGGATGAGCGGAACGTCGGCCGCGCTGGTCCGGCTGGTCGGCGACCTCGGCACGGCCCGGCTGTCGGAGGACATCCGGAAGGGCGATGCGCTGGGCTCGCCGCAGGCCGTGGTGGCGTTCGCCAGCTCGGCCCTGGCGGGCTTAAGCTACGAGGCGTTCCTGACCGTGTTCCTCGACGCCAAGAACCGGGTGCTGGGCCACCAGGTGGTGCACGAGGGGACCATCGACCAC
>JALOPJ010000053.1 GCA_025453955.1 Candidatus Edwardsiibacteriota bacterium | reverse complement strand
GGCTTGCCGCCGGTGAATTGCCAGAGGTACCTGTCGAACGAGCCGAATTCCTTTTGCACTGCGAGACAGGCCTTGGCATTCGAGATCGCCGCGGCGATCTTCAGCCGGTTGCGGACGATGCCCTCGTCCCGCAGCAGCGCGCGGACCTTCCCGGCGTCGTACCGCGAAACTTTCGCGGGATCGAAGTTGTCGAACGCCCGCCGGTAGCTCTCCCGCTTCCTGAGGATGGTGATCCAGCTCAGCCCCGCCTGCGCGCCCTCGAGAATGAGCATCTCGAACAGCCTGCGGTCGTCGTGCAGCGGCAGGCCCCACTCGCGGTCGTGGTACGCGACGTAGAGCGGGTCGGTCCCGGCCCAGCCGCAACGGGACTTTCCGCGTTTCATGAGTTCCTTGCTACGCATGCGGAAGTACCGCAGGATCAAGCAGCCCTTGTGTCTTGGTGTCGTTCTGGTTCAGGATAGATCCTTCGGTTTGTCAGGCGCGATGCCCGTCTCAGGATGACGACGAGTTTCTCCGTGTCTCAGTGTCTCAGTGTCTCTGTGGCGATCCCGGACATTGTTCAGGATTCGTTTTCTACCTTCGTTTTTATCGGCGCCTACTCCCCGGCCAGCGGCGTGAACTCCACCGCCCGGATCCCGTCGTTGAACGTCAGGTACACCGTGACCTTGGTGCACTTGCGCAGGTCCAGGTCCGGCACCGGGATGTAGACGTGGCCGTTGACGGCCCGGCCGGCGAACACGGTGTTGCGCTTCAGCAGCCCGTTGTGGGCGCTGTTGATGAAGGTCTGGTACATGTAGGACGGCCCGCGCACCCGGGCCCGGGCGGCCTCGGCCTCGGCCGCCGCCGGGTCCGGCGGGTTGGCGGCATCGTAGGGCGCCACCGCGGGGGCGGACTGCTCCGGCTCCTCCCCCGCCACCGACCGCAGCGCCGCGCTGTAGCGCGCGTGGATGGCGCCGGTCTGCTCCTCGGCGTCGATGGCCTCGGCCAGCCGCGACGGCGGGGCCGGTACCAGCCCGGCCAGCACCTCCCCGTCGGCCTGGACCGTGGCCTTGACGTGGAGCTGGGGGTCGAACAGGTACGGTTCGCCGCCCAGGTTCTGGTAGAGCAGCCACAGCTTGACGTAGTCGGTGGAGCCGATCCGGCCGGCCTCCGGCGACAGCAGCGCGTAGGAGCTGTCGGCGAACGCCGCGGCGATGGGGACCCCGGCGATCACGTAGGGCCGCTGGTCCTCGGTGCGGCCGGCGTGGTAGCTGTCCCGGTGCGGCTTGTAATCAGCGGCGCCGGCCGGCGCGACCAGCAGCGCCAGGGCGGCGAGTGCGCAGAGACGGTTCATGGTGTCATCCCCCGTATCGGTTAATCGAGACTGATGGTGAGCGGCTGGACGCCCCAGATCTCCCCGGCGTACTCGTCGATGGCCCGGTCGCTGGAGAACTTCCCCATGTTGGCCACGTTGCTGATCGACATCCGCAGCCAGCGCTCGCGGTCGCGGAAGGCGGCGTCGACATCGCCCTGGCACTTCAGGTACGCGGCGAAGTCGGCCATCATCAGGTAGCGGTCGCCGCCGTTCAGCAGGTAGTCGACGACCGGCTGGAACAGGCCGGGCTCGGACGGGCAGAAGCGGTTGGCGGCGATGTCGTCCACCACCCGCTGCAGCTCGGGGTCGCGGTCGTAGTACCGGCGCGGGTCGTACCCGCCGTCCCGCAGGCCCCGCGCCTGGTCCGCGGTCAGCCCGAAGATGAAGATGTTGTCGGGCCCGACCTCCTCGCGGATCTCGACGTTGGCCCCGTCCAGCGTGCCGATGGTCAGCGCGCCGTTGAGCGCGAACTTCATGTTGCCGGTGCCCGAGGCCTCCATGCCCGCGGTGGAGATCTGCTGGGACAGGTCGGCGGCCGGCATCACCAGCTCGGCCAGGGACACGCCGTAGTTGGCCAGGAACACCACCTTCAGCTTCTCCCCCACCGCGGGGTCGTTGTTGACGATGTCGGCCACGGCGTTGATCAGCCGGATGGTCAGCTTGGCCATGGCGTAGCTGGGCGCGGCCTTGCCGGCGAAGATCACGGTGCGGGGCACGACGGCCGCGGCCGGGTCGTCCAGGATGCGGTGGTAGCGGGCGATCACGCCCATGATGTTGAGCAGCTGCCGCTTGTATTCGTGGATCCGCTTGACCTGGCAGTCGAACATCGAGTCCACCGCCAGCTCCATGCCCTGGCGCTTGCGGACGTACTCGGCCAGCCGGATCTTGTTGGAGCGCTTCACCACCTGCCACTTCTCCCGGAACAGGGCGTCCCCGGCCAGCCGCTCCAGCTGCTTCAGCCGCGGCAGGTCGCCCACCCAATCCGGCCCCAGCTTCTTGGTGACCAGGGCGGCCAGCTCCGGGTTGCAGGCCTTGAGCCAGCGGCGGTGGTCGATGCCGTTGGTCTTGTTGCTGAACTTGCCGGGGTAGAACTGGTCGAACTCCGGGAACACCGCGCTCTTGAGGATCGAGGTGTGGAGCGCCGCCACGCCGTTGACCGAGCAGCTGCCGACGATCGCCAGGTGGGCCATCCGCACCTGGGGGTCGTCGCCCTCGGTGATCAGGGTCATCCGGTGGAGCCGCCCGCCGTCGCCGGGGAAGCGCTGCGCCACCTCGGTCAGGAACCGCCGGTTGATCTCCCGGATGATCTGCATGTGGCGCGGCAGCAGGTGCTCCAGCATGCCCACCGGCCAGTGCTCCAGGGCCTCGGGCATCACGGTGTGGTTGGTGTAGCCGAACACCCGGGTGACGATGCCCCAGGCCGCGTCCCACTCCAGCCCCTCGTCCGTCAGCAGCCGCATCAGCTCCGGGATGGCGATGGCGGGGTGGGTGTCGTTGAGCTGGAAGAAGGTCTTGGCGGCGAACTCCGAGAAATCGTCGTGGGTCTTGCGGTAGCGCCGGATGGCGTCCTGCAGCGTGGCCGAGACGAAGAAGTACTCCTGCTTCAGCCGCAGCTCGCGCCCCTTGTAGAAGTTGTCGCTGGGGTAGAGCACGCGGGTGATGTTCTCGTTGTGGTTCTTGTTCTCCACCGCGGCCACGTAGTCGCCGCTGTTGAAGTAGGAGAGGTCGAACTCGCGGGTGGCCTTGGCCGACCACAGCCGCAGGGTGTTGACGGTGTTGTTGCCGTAGCCCGGCACCGGGATGTCGTAGGCCATGGCCATCACGTCGGCGGTGTCCACCCAGTCGAACGTGGGCCGGCCGTCCGGGCCGGCCGACTCGGCCACCCGGCCGTAGAACTTCACCGTGTAGAGGAACTCGGGCCGCGGCAGCTCCCAGGGGTTGCCGTAGCGCAGCCAGTTGTCGGGCGTCTCCACCTGCTGGCCGCCCGCGATGTGCTGGAAGAAGATGCCGTAGTCGTAGCGGATGCCGTAGCCGTAGGCCGGCAGCCCCCGGGTGGCCATCGAATTCATGTAGCAGGCGGCCAGCCGCCCCAGGCCGCCGTTGCCCAGCCCGGCGTCCCACTCCTGCCACTCCAGCTCCTCCAGGTCCAGGCCCAGGTCGTCCATGGCGTCCCGGCAGGCCTCCTCCAGCTGGAGGTTGAGCAGGTTGTTGCGCAGCAGCCGGCCGATCAGGAACTCCATCGACAGGTAGTAGACCCGCTTGGCCTCGGTCTTGTAGTAGGTCTGCTGGGTCTTCATCCAGCGGGCCACCAGCCGGTCGCGCACCGACAGCGCCAGGGCGTTGAAGTGGTCGCGCGCCGTGGCCGAGTAGCGGTCCTTGGCGATGGTGAAGGTCAGGTTGTCGGTGAAGGACCGCTTCAGCGCGTGCTTGTCCATCCCCTGGCGGGAGGCGGACAGCGCGACCCCGTTCTTTCCGTTCTCAGGCATCTGTATCCTATCGGCTGTAAGCTATCAGCTCTTGGTTTTAGGCTTTGAGCTTTTCAATGGAAGTGATCAACATCCGTTTTACTTCGGAAAGTTGATCGTTCGGCACCCTGTATTGTTGTTCATCCAGACAACCAAGATCCTTTGCCAGCACTGCATGGTATTCCAACCCGCTGGTTGAGCCGGCCGCATAATACAGAAAACGTCTGAACTCGGCGTCACCGGAACGGCAGCAGCCCTCGGCAATGTTGTCCGGTATCGAGGGGGAGGCACGCCGCATTGGGCTGGTCAGCCCGTATACTTCTTCCTCGGGGAACACTCGTGTCGCTTGATACACGGCCAACGTCACGGCGTGTGCTTTCCGCCAGACCAGTGAATTCCTAAAATCCTGCAGTTCACTCCATCATTGTGTTTTTACGATCAATGATACAGTGAATACCCGACAACAAACGCATACGCGTATGACGTATGGCGTAGAGCTAAGAGCCAGCAGCCCCGAACAGGGCGTCCTCGATGTTATACGTGCCCAGCGACGGCGCGTTCATGAACCCGTGCCAGGCCGCCTCGGCGTACTTGCCGCTCTCCAGCACGTAGAACAGCCACTGGTCGACGTAGCGCGGGTCCTCCTGCACGAAGCCCGAGCCGATGTGCTCCAGCCACTCCTGGTTGAACTTCTCGTGGGCCCCCACCGGCGGCGCGATGATGATGGGGAACCCCAGCGCGGTGTAGAACGAGATCTCCGAGGGCTTGGACCACAGGATGTCGGTGTCGTGAAGCTCCTTGTTCAGGAGTTGGAAATAGGCCCGCTTGTCCAGGGCGTAGATGATCTTGACGCCCGAGCCGCCGTCCGGGTCCAGGCCCAGCGCCTTGAGCTGCTTCTTGAAGTAGAGGGCCACGTCCAGCCGGGTGCCGGCCACCAGGTGCAGGATGATCTTGCCCTGCTCGATCCGCTTCTTGAGCGACCGGGCGATGGTGATCCCGATGTCCAGCTGGGCGCCGGCGCCGCCGATCATGAAGCTCAGCGTCAGCGGGCGCTTGGACTGGGTCTGCACCGTCCCCAGGTGCCTGCGGATGGTGTCCTCGTATGGTTGGATGAACTTGCGGTTGGGGTCCAGCGCCGCCAGGCGGTCGGCCAGGTCGCGCTTGAGGACTCCGCGGTCGCGGCCCCCGATGTTCTCGCGCGGCAGCGGGAACCCGGTGAAGACGATCCGCTGCTCGGGCACGCCGTACTGCACCAGCCGCATGGTGGCGTGGCGCGACGGCGTCAGGTAGGTCAGCCGCGTCCGCTGCGGTTTGTCGATGGCCCACACCCGGTTGAGGTCGGTGTCGGTGACCACGCAGTAGGCGTCGTCCAGCCCCAGGTAGTCGGCGGCCAGCGCCGGGATGAAGTGGGTGGCGATGAACGGCAACTTCTCCCTTTTCACATAGTCGATCAGCCCGCCGCACAGGCCCATCCTGGTGATCAGGTGCTTGGTCTGCATCACCGTCATGTTGGGCCGGGCGTCGACCTTGAAGGGGTAGAACGGCGCGATGGCCTGCAGCCGGTCGTAGGCCCCGAAGATGAACGGCCCGATGCCGGGGATCGACTTGAGGCGGGACACCGTCTCGTAGCCGATCCGCGTCCAGTGCCAGATGGCCCGCTCCCGGGCCGACACCATCTGGTCGTTGTTGGCGGTGATGATCCGCTCGTTGGCGATCTCGTTGAGGGGATAGGCCGCCCGCTGGTGGCCGTAGCCCATGTCCACCGAGACCACCCAGGCCCGTCTCTTCCCGGATATCGCTGGCATATCGTTCCGCCTTCCGGTCGTGCGTGGAAATGGTGATTGTACTATAAACGGGGACCGCCCCGCAACTGGGAAAACCGCGCTAGCGCGAGGTGTACCGGTAGAGATCGCCGAAGGCCTGGAACAGCCGTCCCGCCAGGTAGTCCTTGCGCGGAGACCCGTCGCGGGACTTGCGGACGTAGTCGTTGAGCACCCGGCCGCCGGCGTCCCGGTGGACGTCGGGCCGGCGCAGGTTCATCCGGATCCGCCCCACCCGGCCCGACGCGTAGTGCAGGATGGTGACGGTGCCGTCGTCGCCCACCGCCTCCACCAGGCCGACGTGGGTGATGCAGTCGTAGGGCGTGTCGTAGGTGTTGCGGAAGAACACCGCGTCGGCCGGCGCCGGCGGCCCCGCCGCGGAGACCAGGCCGCGGTGCTCCAGCGAACGGTAGAGCGACTCCGACAGCGGCCGGTCCCGGCGCACCTTGGCGTAGGCGATGGGCCGGCCGCTGATGGCGAACACCCCGTTGACGTATCCCGAGCAGTCGTTGCGGAAGCTGCGGTCGACGGCCCGGAGGTCGCCGGTGCCGACCAGCGTCGCGGCGTAGGCCATGATCTCCCGCCGCCCCTCCTGCTCCGCGGCCGGCAGGCCGGCCCGCACCGCGTAGCGCGGCGCGCAGGCCGCCGGCAGCAGCGCGGCCAGCAGGCAGGACCAGCGGATCAGGGTCCGGCGGGGCATCGCCGCTCCAGCTCCCGGACCCGCAGGGTGTTGACGTAGTTGGGGCCGCGCTGCTCCAGCGACCGGCAGGCCTCCAGCGCCCGGCGGCAGCGCTCGGGCCCGCCGCCCAGCAGCGCCAGCTCGTAGAGGGCCATCGCCCGGTGCTCCTCCTGGCGGCAGGCCGCGACCAGCTCCTCGATCAGCGCCGTCCCGCGGCCCGCGTCGTCCTCCGCCCTGGCCCCGATCAGCGCCCCTTCCAGCGCGATCCCGTCGTCGCCGATGCGCCCGGCGGCGGCCCGGCCCTCGGCGGCGTCGGCCCGCGCGCCCTCGCGGTCGCCCAGCCGCAGCCGGGCGTCGGCCCGCTTGACCAGCGCCATCGCCAGGTCGTAGGCCACGCCGGAGACCCGGCAGATGGCCACGGCGCGGTCCAGCATCGCCAGCGCGGCGGCATCATCGCCCTTGATCTGCAGCAGGCAGCCCAGGTCGATGCAGCCCGACGCCTGCAGCTCGGCGTCGCCGCTGTGGTCGGCGATGGCCAGCACCCGGTTGTCGCAGGCGATGGCGCCGTCCACGTCCCCGGCGTCCAGCAGGATATTGGCGATGTTGCCCAGCGCCTGCCCGATGCCGGTGGCGAACCCCAGCCGCTCGGACAGCGCCAGCTTCTCGCGGTACCGCTCCATCGCCCGGGCCGGGTCGCCGGTCTGGTAGTGGACGTTGCCGATGTTGCCGGCGGCCACGCTGTAGGCGTGGATGTCCCCGCAGGCGCGCGACAGCGACGCCTGGAACCGGTAGCATTCCATCGCCCGGTCGTAGCGGCCCTGGTAGAAATAGACGTTGCCCAGGTTGCAGTGGGCGTTGGCCACGCTGTGGTCGTCGCCGTGGGCCCGGCCCAGCTCGATCACCCGCTGGTTGACCGCGATCGATTCCGCGTAATCGCCCTGCAGCATCAGCACCTGCGCCAGGTTGCCCAGCGCCGACACCGACAGCCATTCCAGCCCCGTTTGCCCGGCCAGGGCGATGGCGTTGCGGTACTCGGCGGCGGCCTCGGCCAGCCGGCCCTCCAGCGCGTGGACCAGCCCCAGGTTGACGTGCCCGCGAATCACGCCCCGCCGGTCCCCCAGCGCCTCGCAGATCTCCAGCGATTCGCGCACCAGGGGCAGCTGTCCGTCCCCCTTGCCCATGTTGCGCCGCAGCCGGCACAGCCAGACGATGGCCTCGGCCAGCTCCGCCCGGAAACCGTTGCGGCGGCACCAGTCGGCGCTGGCCCGGCAGGCCGCTTCCGCCAACCCCCACTCGCCGGTCTTCTCCAGCAGGTCGGCGCGCTGCAGCTGCGCCTGGTACGGGTGCCGCTCGCCGCCCGCCGGCGCGGTCAGCCACAGCCGGCGCGGGCGGAACTGGTGCGCCCGATCCCCTGTCATCGTTCCCGGTGCCCCTGCCGGCCGATCGCCGCGGCTACTTCACCGTCTCGAAGGCGCCGTTCTTCACCACCCACATCACGTAGGGGATGTTGCGCAGGTCGCCGTTCTCGTCGAAGGCCAGCGCGCCGCGGGCGCCGCTGAACGTCAGCTCGTGGATGGCCCGGGCCACCCTGGCGCCCTCGGTCGAGGCGGCGGTGGCGATGCCCTGCAGCAGGACGTTGGCCGCGTCGTAGGCGTAGAGCGAGTAGGGGCCGACCTCGCCGTACGCGGCCCGGTACGTCTCCAGGAACTGCCGGGCGCTGGCCAGCTGCTTGACCTCGGGGCCGTAGGACAGGTACGTCCCCTCGGCGTCCTTGCCGGCGATGGTCAGGAACTCCCGGTCGATGGTGGCGTCGCCGGAGATGAACGCCGCCCGCATCCCCAGCCGCCGCATCTGCGTCACCAGCAGGCCGGCCTCGGTGTAGTAGCCGCCGAAGTACACCGCCTCAGGGGCCAGCGGCCGGATCTTGGTGAGGATGGCCGAGAAGTCCTTGTCGCCGCGCTGCAGGTTCTCGTAGGCCACCACCGCCACGCCCGGCCCCAGGCTCTTCCGGAATTCGCGGGCCAGGCCCTGGCCGTAGGTGGTCTTGTCGTCGATCACCGCCACCCGCTTCAGCTTGAGGGTCTCGCGCACGAACTGCGCGGCCATCGACCCCTGCTGGTCGTCGCGGCCGCAGGACCGGAAGATGGTCGACCGCCGCTCCTTCAGCGTCAGGTCCGGGTTGGTGGAGGACGGGGTGATCTGGACCACGCCCGCCTCGGCGTAGATCACCGAGGCCGGGATCGAGCAGGACGACTCGTAGTGGCCGATCACGCCGGCGGCGCCCTGGTTGACCAGCTTGTTGGCGGCCATCACCGCCTCCTTGGGGTCGGAGCGGTCGTCCACCGGCACCACCTCGACCTTGCGGCCCAGCACGCCCCCCTTGGCGTTCCACTCGTCGGCCGCCAGCTGGACGCCATTGAGGAAATCGTTCCCCTGTTTGGCGTTGGGCCCGGTCATCGGCCCGGCCACGCCGATCTTGACGGTCCTGGGGCCCAGATTGCAGGACGCCGCCAGCGCAATGATCGCCAGGGCGGCCCCGCAGGTGGTGATCCGTTTCATCGGTGTACGCTCCCGCATGCTGTGTGATTCATTTGTGCTTGAGGACCTTGGCGAACGAGTAGACCGCCAGGAACAGGATCAGGCCCCAGGACAGGGCCATGAACAGGACGCCCCAGCCGTTCATCGCGCCACCTCCTTTGTCCGCCGTTTCCAAACGTGCGCCACCAGCGCGACCAGCGCCGCGCCCAGGCCGAACACCAGCCCCCGGGCCGCCCACTGGTAGGGCCGGTCGGCCGGGCTGACGCCCGTCATGGCGATGAAGGGCCAGAACTGCTGGTAGGACCAGACCGCCAGCAGCGCCAGCAGGCACAGCGGCGTGACGTACTTGATGACGTGCTGGTAGAGCCCCGGGATCGCGAGCCGGGCGCCCTCGTGCATTTCCTTCCACCCCTTGTCCATGCCGTACACCCAGGCGAACAGGATGGTCTCGATGGTGGCGAACACCACCAGGAACAGGGTGCCGCCCCAGAAGTCCAGCTCGTCCAGGAACCCGTGGCCCAGGAAGAAGATGGCCGGCAGGCAGCCGACCAGGGCCACCGCGCCCAGCACGGCGACCGACCTTCGGCGCGACCACTTCAGCTCGTCCTCCAGGAACGAGATCGCCGGCTGGATCAGCGACACCGACGAGGTGATGCCGGCGATGAACAGCAGCACGAACCACAGGCCGCAGAAAACCCCTCCCAGCGGGATCCTGCCGAAGATCATCGGCATCGTCACGAAGCCCAGGTTGAAGGTGCCGCCCTGGGCCGCGGCCAGCGCGCCGGCCGCCCCGCCCAGGAAGATGAAGGCCGCCGGGATGACGATGGAACCTCCCAGGATCACCTCGCAGAACTCGTTGGTGGCCGACGCCGTCAGGCCGGACAACGCCACGTCGTCGTGCTTCTTGAGGTAGCTGGCGTAGGTCAGGATCACGCCGATCCCCACCGAGAGGGTGAAGAAGATCTGCCCGGCGGCCTCGATCCAGACCCGGGCGTCGCCCAGCCGCGAGAAATCGGGGTTCCAGCAGAAGCCCAGGGCGTTGCGCACCGACAGCTCGGGGAAGGCCGGATCGGGCGTGCCCAGGGTCAGCACCCGGGCCATCAGCAACAGGCCGATCACGACCAGTACGGGCATGCCGTACCGGGACAGCTTTTCGATCCCGCCCCGCACCCCCTTGGCGATGAAGTAGAAGTTGACCAGGAAGGTCAGCCCGAAGAACAGCAGCGCCGGCCCCAAGCCCTGGAAGTATTGGTTCTGCACCAGGCCCTGGTAGCCCATAAGGAACGACTTCATCTCGGCCTGGCCCGCGCCGAACGGCAGGTGGTTGGTGAACGAGTACCAGGCGTAGGCCAGGGTCCAGGACTCGATGTACATGTAGTAGATCAGGATCACGAACGGCCCCAGCACGCCGATCACCCCCAGGTACTTGGCCCAGCGGCCGGCGCCGTCGAGCTTGTCGAACATGCCGGGCGCCGTGCCGTGGCCGCGCTGTCCGCCCATCCGTCCCAGCGTCCACTCCACCCACATCAGCGGGATGCCCAGCAGCAGGAAGGCCGCGAAGTACGGGATCATGAAGGCGCCGCCGCCGTTCTGCACCGCCTTGGCCGGGAACCGCAGGAAGTTTCCCAGCCCCACGGCGCTGCCGGCCACGGCCAGGATCACGCCCAGCTTGGAACCCCACTGTTCTCGTTTCTCTGCCATGCTCGCTCCTACACTGAGAAGGATCAATTGAATGCCGAATACTGAGACTGAATACGGGATACTGTATACGTCTCCTGTCTCCTGTCTCCTGTCTTCAGTATTCCGTATTCCGGTAGTAGTTACATGTTCTTCCGGATCATGTTCGCCAGCCGCTGGATGCCCTCCGCGATCTGCTCGTCCGAGGCGTAGGAGAAGTTCAGCCGCATGGTGTTGAGCCCCTTGCCGTCGCAGTGGAAGGCCGAGCCCTTGACGTAGGCCACCTTCTCCTCGATGGCCTTGGGGAACAGGGCCGAGGCGTCCATGCCCTTGGGCAGCCTGACCCACAGGAACAGCCCGCCCTCCGGCTTGGTCCAGCGGACGCCCTTGGGCATGTGCTGCTTCAGCGCCTTCAGCATCAGGGTGCGCTTGCGGCCGTACAGCTCGCGGATCGACTCGATCTGTTTGGGCAGCAGCCCCCGCCGGAGGTACTCGGCCGCGATCAGCTGGTTGTAGGTGGGGCAGCAGAGGTCCATCCCCTGCTTGGCCACGATCATCTTGTCCAGCCACTCGGCCGGGGCCATGATCCACGCCAGCCGCAGCCCGGGGCAGAAGATCTTGGAGAACGTCCCCAGCACGATCACCTGGTCCTGGTCGTCCAGCGTGTAGATGGCGGGCACGGGCTCGCCGGTGAAGCGCAGGTCGCGGTAGGGGCTGTCCTCCAGGATCGGCACCCCGTACCGGTAGGCCAGCGCCAGCAGCTGCTTGCGCCGCTCCAGCGACATGGTGACGCCCGAGGGGTTCTGGAAGTCCGGCACGGTGTAGATGAACTTGGGCTTCTTGCCGCGCTTGGCCAGCTTGGCCAGCGCCTTCTCCAGCTTGTCCATCCGCATCCCCTGGTCGTCCATCGGGATCCCCACCATCCTGGCCCGGTAGGAGGTGAAGGCCTGCAGCCCGCCGATGTAGCTGGGCAGCTCCACGATCAGGATGTCGCCCGGGTCGACGAACACCTTGGCCACCAGGTCCAGCCCCTGCTGGGAGCCGGCGGTCACCAGGATGTTGTCCGGCTTGATGGTGGCCTTCTCGTGGGTCATCCAGCCGGCGATGGCCTCGCGCAGCGGGGCCTCGCCCTCGGTGGTGCCGTACTGCAGCGCCATGGCGCCCTTCTCCCGCAGCACCTGGACGGCGATCTCCTCCAGCTCCTTCACCGGGAAGGTGGCCGGGGCCGGCAGGCCGCCGGCGAAGCTGATGATCTCCGGCTTGCGGGTGAACTTCAGCAGCTCGCGGATCTCCGAGCGCTTCATGGCCAGCGCGTTCTTGGAGTAGAACGAGGACAGGTCCTTGATCATGGCGTCGCTCCG
>JALOPJ010000052.1 GCA_025453955.1 Candidatus Edwardsiibacteriota bacterium | reverse complement strand
CCAGCACCAGCAGCGGCAGCAGCAGCAGCCCCCAGCCGAACGGCAGGCGGTACCAGGCCATCAGGGCGAACAGCACCAGCAGCGAGATGGCGAAGTCGACCAGCGGGGACAGGGTGCTGGAGACCGGGATCAGCAGCCGCGGGAAGTAGATCTTCTTGACCATGCCGGCGCTGCCCACCACGCTGTTGGTGGCCCGGGTCAGCGCGGCGGCGAACAGGTTCCAGGGCAGCAGGGCGCAGAAGGTGAACACCGGGTACGGCACCCCGCCCGAGGGCAGCCTGCCGAATTTGCCGAACACCAGGCTGAAGATCACCATCGTCACCACCGGCTGGATCACCGCCCACAGCACGCCCAGCGCGGTCTGCTTGTAGCGCACCAGGATGTCGCGCCAGGTCAGGAAGAACAGCAGCTCCCGGTACTGCCATAGTTCCCGGAGATCGATCGGCACCCAGCCCTTCCTGGGCCGGATGATCGTGACGTTGGCCTTGCTATCCATCAAACCAAGCAGCCGGTATCGCTACCGGCCGCCGTGGTCCAGGGATCGATGGTTACTTGCAGCAGGGCTCGCCGGTCTTCTGCTCGCCATCCTTGTGGTGGCTCTTGCAGCAGCACCGGCGGAAGCACTTGACGGCGATGGCGCCCAGGAACAGGGTCTGCGCCAGCTCCAGCCAGCTGGTGGGCACGGTGCCCAGGAAGTTGCGCGGCAGCGCGCCCAGCTTGTAGAGCACCGCGGCCAGCAGGCAGACGCCCGCCAGGATGACCAGGGCCTGTGAGACCTTCTTCATGGCTGTCCCCTTCCGTGTCCGTTTACGATTTGGGATTGGGTGATTTGGTATCCGATCATTGCGTGTCCGGCCATTCCGTCTGGATTCCCGATTGCTCGGGAATGACACGGGGCACATAGTCTGGTTGTCATCCCCGGCTCGACCGGGGATCCAGGCCCGGGTTCACTGGATTCCCGATGGATTTTACCCCGTTGAAAAACGGGGCGCGAATGACACCAAGAAAAGCCCCTCCGTGCCGGAGTTTACCCTGATGAATAGAAGGGTGTCTCCGTGGCAAAATTCAAATCCGCTCCGCCACTTCCTTATGGAGCAGCGCCACCAGCTCGTCCACCGTCAGCTGGCCCACGTCGCCCTTGCCGTGGCGCCGCAGCGAGACCTTGCCCGCCTCGGCCTCCTTGGCGCCGACGATGGCCATGCAGGGCACCTTGGCCAGCTCGGCGTCGCGGATCTTGGCGCCGATCTTCTCGGCGCCGGGGTTGAGCGTGGTCCGGAAGCCCTGGGCCGTCAGCACGTCCGCCAGCTTGCGGGCGTACGCCTCCTGGGCGCCGGTGATGTTGAGCACCGCCACCTGCACCGGCGCGATCCACAGCGGGAAGTTGCCGCCGTAGTGCTCGATCAGGATGCCGAAGAACCGCTCCAGCGAGCCCAGCAGGGCGCGGTGCACCATGAAGGGCCGCTGCTTGCTGCCGTCCTCGGCCACGTAGCTCATGCCGAACCGCGCCGGCTCGTTGAAGTCGAACTGGATGGTGGTGCACTGCCAGAGCCGGCCCAGCGAGTCCTTGATCTTGATGTCGATCTTGGGCCCGTAGAACACCGCCTCGCCCTCCATCCGCTGGTAGCCGATCTTCCGCGCGGTCAGCGCCTTGACCAGCGACTGCTCGGCCTTGACCCACATCTCCTCGGAGCCGGCGTACTTGCCGGGATTGCCGGGGTCGCGCACCGACAGCTCGATCTTGACGTCGCTGAAGCCGAAGTCGCCCAGCAGCGACAGCGAGAAGTCCAGCACCCGCAGCACCTCGTCGTCCATCTGGGCCGGCGTGCAGATGATGTGGGCGTCGTCCTGGGTGAAGCCCCGCACCCGCATCAGGCCGTGCAGCGTGCCGCTGCGCTCGTAGCGGTAGACCGTGCCCAGCTCGGCCCAGCGCAGCGGCAGGTCGCGGTAGGAGTGGTGGCCGCTGTTGTAGATCATGATGTGGAACGGGCAGTTCATGGGCTTGACGTAGTAGTTGGCCTTGTCCAGCTCCATCGGCGAGTACATCCCGTCCTTGTAGAAGTCGAGGTGGCCCGAGGTCTGCCACAGCCACTCCTTGCCCACGTGCGGCGTGTAGACGATCTCGTAGCCGCCGGCGTAGTGCCGCTTGCGCCAGTGGTCCTCGATCAGCACCCGCATCCGCGCGCCCCGGGGATGCCAGTAGACCAGCCCCGGCCCGGCCTCCTCGTGCAGGGAGAAGAGATCGAGCTCGCGGCCCAGCCGCCGGTGGTCGCGCTTCTTGATCTCCTCCAGCTTGGCCAGGTGGGCGTCCAGCTGCTCCTTCTTGTCGAAGACGGTGCCGTAGATCCGCTGCAGCATCTTGTTGCGCTCGTCGCCCCGCCAGTAGGCGCCGGCCACCGACAGCAGCTTGTAGTGCCGGATGCGGCCGGTGGAGGGCACGTGCGGCCCGCGGCAGAGGTCGATGAAGCCGCCCTGGGCGTAGAACGAGATGGCCTCGCCGGCCGGCAGCGCCTCGATCAGCTCCACCTTGTAGGTCTCGCCCAGCTTTTTGAAATGCTCGATCGCCTGGTCGCGCGGCATCTCCTGGCGCTCGATCGGCAGATCGCGCTGTACGATCTCCGCCATCCGCGCTTCGATCTTCTCCAGGTCCGCAGGCTCGAAGGGCGTCTGGCGGTCGAAGTCGTAGTAGTATCCGTCCTCGATGGCCGGGCCGATGGCCACCTTGGTGCCGGGGAACAGCTCGGTGACGGCCTGGGCCATCAGGTGGCTGGCCGAGTGGCGCAGCACTTCCTTGCCGGTTTCCGAGTCGAAGGTCAGGGCGGAAAACCTGGCGTCGTGGTCGATCGTGGTCGACAGATCGACCGGTTTGCCGTCGAGCGAGGCCGCCAGCGAGGCCTTGGCCAGGCCCGGGCCGATGGACTTGACGACGTCCAGCGCGGTGGTGCCCGCCGGGTACTCGCGCACGCTGTTGTCGGGCAGGGTCAGTCTGATGTTCTGGTTCATGCGAATCCTTTTCCGGGCGATGCCGGATCGTTCTGGGACCGGGACGGCAAATGGACGCCGTCCAGGGTTTCCGTCATGGATGGGCCCCGGTTAACCCCAATGTTATCATTGATTTATTGATTATGCAAGAGTTTTTCGAACGGATGGCCGCCGCGCCCGGGCTGATGGATGGGACGGCCGTTTTTGCCGCTTGACAAACAGGGGAAAATGCACTATTATAATCATCTTCACCAATCAATCCCATCGAACGCAAGGAGCACCCATGTACCGTCCCATCCGCATCGTGGTGATCGCGGCCTGCTGCCTCGCCTTCACGGCAGCGGCCTGTCTCGCAGCGCCAATGGGCGGCGCCGGCCAGGCCATGGCGCCGATCGCGCCCGCGGCCGCCGGCGTCCAGGCCGCCGAGCCTTACGGCGGCGCCGGGCTGATCACGTTTTCCAACGGCATCGTCATCGACACCGACCGGGGCCAGCCCGCCCTGCCGGCGGAGCTCACCATCAAGGACTATGCGCCGGGCCAGACCGGGTACTACATCGTGCAGTTCGCCGGACCCGTCCAGCAGTCCTGGAAGCAGGAGCTGGAGGCCCGCGGCGCGGCGCTGCTGGACTACCTGCCCAACTACGCCTTCGTGGTGCGGATGACGGCCGAGGCCGCCGGCGGCGTGCGCTCGCTGGCCGCGGTGCGGTGGGTCGGCACCTACCAGCCGGCCTACAAGGTCTCCAACCAGCCCGAATTCACCGCCAAGTCCGGCCGCCAGACCGTGGTGGTGATGCTCCACCGCGGCGAGGACCTGGCGCGGGCCACCGCCGCCCTGACCGCACTGGGCGCGCAGGTGCTGGAGGCCACCGATTCCAAGCGCCTCCAGATCATCAAGGCCGACGCCGACCTGGCGGCGCTGGACCGCATCGCCGCCATCGACGCGGTGTCGTGGGTCGAGCCCTGGCACCCCATCCGGCTGATGAACGACCAGTGCCAGTACGTGGTGCAGGACGGCGTGGGCGGCAGCCGCACCATCTGGGCCAAGGGCATCCGCGGCGAGGGCCAGGTGCTCTCCTCCAGCGATTCCGGGGTGCGGGTGGCCCACAACGCCTTCTTTGACGGCTCCGTGTCGCTGACCACCTGGGGCGACTACCCCACCCACCGCAAGGTCGTGGCCTACAAGCAGGTCGGCTCGGCCACCTTCGGCGACGAGAGCGCCAACTACTACCACGGATCGCACACCGGCGGCACGCTGTGCGGCGACGACTCGGTCAACGGCGGCAGCAGCGCCTACGACGGCATGGCCTACAAGGCGCGGCTGTACTTCTTCGACTGCGGCGGCTCCAGCGGCGGCCTCTACATGTACAACGACCTGGCCTACCTGTTCGGCCCGGCCCACTCCGGCGTGTCCGGCTACCCGGAGACCCGCGCCTACATGATGTCCAACAGCTGGGGCAGCCAGCAGTCCAGCGGCCCGATGCCCTACGACGCCCAGTGCGCCTCCCTGGACGACTACACCTGGCAGCACAAGGATTTCCTGCCGTTCTTCTCGCAGGGCAACACCGACGGCGGGCCGTACATCGGCGCACCGGCGGTCTCCAAGAACTGCGTGTCGGTCGGCGCCACCATGAACGGCGCCAGCGCCGCCACGGTGGCCAGCTTCAGCGTGGTGGGCCCGACCGCCGACAACCGCCGCAAGCCGATGATCGTGGCGCCGGGCAACAACCTCTACTCGGTCAACGGCGCCAACAGCACCGGCTACCAGACGATGTCCGGCACCAGCATGTCCTGCCCGGCCGCGGCCGGCGCCACGGTGCTGGCCCGCCAGTACTTCACCGAGGGCTGGTACCCCTCCGGCGTCAAGACCCCGGCCGACGCCTTCATCCCCTCGGCGGCGCTGCTGAAGTCGGTGCTGCTGGCCGGCGCCGACAAGGGCAGCCCGGTGATCCCCGACACCCGCTACGGCTGGGGCCGGCTGGACCTGGACAGCTCGCTGTACTTCTCGGGCGACTACCGCAGGCTGGCGGTGATCGACGACACCGTCGGGCTGCAGACCGGGCAGTACAAGGAGTACACCGTCTCCATCCCCGACAGCCTGTGCATCATGCGCGTCGCCCTCTGCTGGACCGACTACCCCGGCAGCCCGGGCGCGGGCCGGATGATCGTCAACGACCTGGACCTGACGGTGATCGACCCCTACGGCACCACCTACCGCGGCAATAACTTCACTTCCAGCCAGTCGAACACCAACGCCACCCTGGACACGGTCAACGTCGAGGAGAACGTCCGCCGCAACCGGGCCGCCTACCGCACCGGGACCTACGTGGTCCGGGTCTCGGCCCGCAACACGCCCCAGGGGCCGCAGCCCTACGCCCTGGCCGTCACCGGCCCGGTGTCCGGGTCGCTCACCTGGACCCCGGCCCCGCTGATCGGCGTGCTCTCCAACACCGTGCTGGACGCCGGCCAGACCCGGCCCAACGGCAAACTGGACCCGGGCGAGACCGACTCCATCCGCATCGTGCTGGTCAACACCGGCCCGGTGGACGCCGCCGGCGTCACCGCCAAGCTGCGAACCGGCTCGACCTACGTCACCAAGGTCGACAGCACCGCCGCCTACGGCACCCTGGCCGCGAACGGCGGCAGCTCGGCCGGCGACAACTTCCTGGTGACGATGGCCGGCGGCACCCCGGAGGGCACCACCATCCCGTTCGTGCTGCACTGGGAGGACGCGGCCGGCGACAGCGCCAACATCGCCTTCAACCTGGTTTGCGGCATCGCCCGCTACGCCACCTACGACCACAACCTCAGCAACGTGCTGCTGACCGTCACCAAGTGGGGTAGCATCGGATTCCTCAACGTGGCCGCCACCGGCAACGGCTTCAAGTACCCGCAGGCCACCCAGCACCTCTACCACGCCTCGTTCATGGCCGGCAACGCCAACAACTACGTGGTCGACCGCTTCTATCCCAGCACCGGCCAGACCGGATCCGACTCGGGCAACACCGACTGGAAGTGCCTGACCCGGCCCGACAGCGGCGTCACGCCGCTGGGCGCGATCGTCTCGATGCAGGACAGCTGGGCCCAGTTCAACGACTCCAGCGCCTGGTTCGGCGGCGCCTCGACGGCCAAGGGCCTGACCGTCACCCAGGAAGGTTATTCCTGGATCGCCCCCTACGACTTCGTGGTCCTCAAGTACAAGCTGCACAACCGCGGCGGCACGGCGCTCAACGGGATGTACGCCGGCATCGTGGCCGACTTCGACATGGGCGCCAGCGCCGCCACCAACCTGGGCGAGGCCGATACCACGGTGCGGCACGCGGTCTACCAGCGGCAGCGGACTCCCGGCAACCCCTGCGTCGGCCTGAAGCTGCTGGAGGGCGCCTACGCCAACGCCTCGTTGCTGCGGAACAACCACGCGTCCGTCAGCTACCCGGGCTACGTCTACAACGGCGCGACGAACATCTGGAACGATTCCACCGCCTACAAGTTCCTGCGCGGCGCCATCAAGAAGCCATCGGCCATGGCCGTGGCCGACACCGCCGATTATTCGACCTTCATCTCGGCCGGGCCGTTCGACCTGCCGGCCGGCGACTCCACCACGGTGGCCTTCGCCTTCGTGGCGGCCGACACCGCGCCGGAGTTCTGGGAGATGTGCGACTCGGCGCAGGCGGTCTACGACCGGACCTTCCTGGGCGTGGCGGGCACGCCCTGGTCGCCGGCCCTGCCGCTGCGCGTCAGCCTGTCGCAGAACCGGCCCAACCCCTTCGGCCAGCGGACGGAGATCGGCTACCAGCTGCCGCAGGCGGGCCGGGTGGTCCTGCGGGTCTACAACATCGCCGGCCAGGCGGTGCGGACCCTGGTGGACGGCGCCCAGACGGCCGGTTCCTACTCCTACACCTGGGACGGCCGGGACGACGGGCAGCGCGAGCTGTCGGCCGGCATCTACATCTATAAGCTGGATGCCGGGAACTCATCGGCCACCCGCAAGCTGGTGCTGGTGAAGTAACCGGACCGCAGCACCGGGCGCCCCTCCCGCCGGGAGGGGCGCCTTGGTTTTACCCGGCCGGCATTTTGTCTTGACAAACCAGCGGACATCTGCTATCCTAACCGATGGGTCTTTCCCCGGCCGGCGTGGTGAAACTGGTAGACGCAGAGGACTCAAAATCCTCCGGTAGCGATACCATGGGGGTTCGATTCCCTCCGCCGGCACCAATCCCGCCCGGTCAACCGACAACGCCACGGCGCGACTGTCCCGCATGACCGAACTGCACGATCAAGTCCCCAAGATGGACCAGCTCCTGGAGGAGGTGGTCCTGCGCGAGTCCTCCGACCTGCACCTGCGGGTGGGCGAGCCGCCGCTGTACCGGGTGGGCGGCCGGCTGGCCCGCAGCGAGTTCCCGGTGCTGACCGAGGAGGACACCAAGAGCCTGCTGTACTCGGTGATGTCCGAGGAGCAGCAGCGCCGCTACGAGCGCGACCTGGAGCTGGACATGGCCTTCGGCCTGCCCGGCGTGGCCCGCTTCCGGATCAACGTCTTCCGCCAGCGCGGCTACGTCGGCGCGGTGCTGCGGGTGATCCCGCTGCGGGTCAAGACCATCGACGAGTGGGGCCTGCCGCCCATCCTCAAGGAGCTGGCGCTGCTGCCCCGCGGCATGGTGCTGGTCACCGGCCCGACCGGCTCGGGCAAGACCACCAGCCTGTCGGCAATGGTCGAGCACATGAACCAGAACCGCAAGGGGCACATCATCACGCTGGAGGACCCGATCGAGTACCTCCACAAGGACGCCCAGGCCATCATCGAGCAGCGCGAGATCGGCAGCGACACGCCCTCCTTCGCCACGGCCCTGCGCCACGTGATGCGGCAGAACCCCGACGTGATCCTGGTGGGCGAGATGCGGGACTACGAGACGATGTCGCTGGCCCTGGCCGCGGCCGAGACCGGCCACCTGGTGATGGCCACCCTCCACACCACCGACGCCGCCCAGACCGTCGACCGCATCATCAACACCTTCCCGCCCGACGCCCAGGCCCAGGCCCGGGTGCAGCTGGCCACCGTGATCCAGGCGGTGATCTCCCAGGCCCTGCTGCCCACGGTCGGCAACAAGCGGCAGGTGGCCGCCTTCGAGATCATGCTGGGCACCCCGGCCATCAAGAGCGTGATCCGCGAGGGCAAGACGCCCCAGATCTACTCGCTGATCCAGACCGGCTCCAAGTTCGGGATGATCAGCCTGGACCAGACCCTCAAGGAGCTCTACCTCAAGAACGCCGTGACCCTGGAGGACGCGCTGTCCAAGTCCTCCAACCCGGTCGAGCTCGAACAGGCCATCGGCAGGTGACCCATGCAGCTCGCTGAACTGTTGTACACCACCTACCAGAAGGGCGCCTCCGACCTGATCCTCAAGGTCGGCTCCCAGCCGGTGCTGCGCGTCCAGGGCGAGCTGACGCCGCTGGCGGCGCCGCCGCTCTCCCCCGAGGACACCAAGCGCTTCGCCGTCGACATCATGACCAAGGAGCAGCTGGAGCGCTTCCGCAAGGACCGGGAGCTGGACCTGGCCTGCTCCATCGCCAACATCTGCCGCTTCCGGGTGTCGGTGTTCCACCAGCGCGGCGAGTTCGGGCTGGTGTTCCGGGTGGTGCCCAACCGCATCCCCACCATCGACGAGCTGGGGCTGCCGGTGACCTGCAAGAACCTGGCGATGCGGCCCCGCGGCCTGGTGCTGGTGACCGGCCCGGCCGGCTGCGGCAAGTCCACCACCATCGCCGCCATGGTGGAGACCCGCAACGCCAACCAGGAATGCCACATCGTCACGGTCGAGGACCCGATCGAGTTCATCTACCAGGACAAGAAGGCCGAGCTCAACCAGCGCGAGGTGGGCAAGGACACCCATTCCTTCAGCGCGGCCCTCAAGAGCGTGCTGCGCCAGGACCCCAACGTCATCGTGGTGGGCGAGATGCGCGACCTGGAGACCATCCAGCTGGCCATCACCGCCTCGGAGACCGGCCACCTGGTGCTGTCCACCCTCCACACCACCGACGCCATGTCCACCATCGACCGGATCGTCGAGGTGTTCCCGCCCCACCAGCAGATGCAGGTGCGGATGCAGCTGTCGGGCAACCTGCTGGGCGTGCTCTCCCAGGTGCTGCTGCGGCGGGCCGACGGCAAGGGCCGGATCGTGGCCTACGAGCTGATGCTGACCAACAGCGCCATCCGCAACCTGATCCGCGAGGGCAAGACCACCCAGATCCCCTCGGCCATCCAGATGGGCACCAAGCTGGGGATGATGCCGCTCAACCACTCGCTGGCCGAGCTGGTGTCCAAGAAGCTGGTGACGATGGAGGAGGCCATCAACCACACCGACACGCCCGAGGAGCTGAGGGCGCTGCTGTCGCGGCCGGCGGCCGCGGCGGCCCGCCCGGCGGCACCGCCCAAATAGCGCCCGGACGCGCCGCGGCAGAAGGTCGGGGTTCCCGGCCTTTTGCCGTTTCTGCGCACCCGCGAAAATGACCCCGTAGGGACATGGCGCGCCATGTCCCTACGATGACGACAGGAACCGATGAAACCATCCAAATACAACCACCTGGTCCGCCGCCGCGGCCGCCTGCCAGTGCTCTACAACTGCCGCAGCCGCGGCCTGTGCGAGCTGGACGCGGCCCGCGGCGCCATCTACAACGGACTGCAGATCCCCATCACCCGCAACCTGATGAACCCCAAGGACCCGGTGATGGAGCGTTTCCTGGACGAGCTGCGCGGCCGCCGGATGCTGGTGGAGGAGGCCTGCGACGAGTCCGCCGAGCTGCAGCTGGAGCGCGACCTGCACCGCCACGACCGGTCGCGGCTGGACCTGGCGCTGCAGCTGACCACCCGCTGCCAGGCCGGCTGCGCCGACTGCCCCTGCAACGAGCCCCGGGCCGACCTGTCGGACGCCGCGCGCCGGCGGGTGCTGGGCCTGATCGCCGGCCGGACGCCCTCGCTCAAGCGGCTGCGGCTGACCCTGTGGGGCGGCGACCCGTTCCTGGCCTGGCCGGCCTGGCGGGCGCTGGAGCGCGAGATCGCGGCGCTGTCGCGCCAGCATGGGTTCGACTGGTCCTGCCGGGTGATCGCCGGCGCCCTGCCCCGCGAGTTCGACCATGGCCGGCTGGCCGGCATCGAACGGCTGCTGCTGAACGACCCGTCGTTCGCCGGCACGGCCGCCGCGCCGGTGACCTTCCTCACCGGCTTCCAGCGCGTGGCCGGCCGGCACGGCCGCTTCGCGGCCGGCACCAGCCTGCGGTTCATCCCGGACAGGCCCTCGGCGGCGCTGTGCCGCAACGTCAACGGCCTGTGCCAGACCGTGCCGGACTACACCGACGAGGAGCTGGACATCGTGCGGCGGCTGATGATGGAGGGCGTGGCGGTGGCCAACCTGCCGGCCCCGCGCCGCACTGCCTGCCGGGCGGTGGACCCGCAGTCGTTCATCGTCGACGCCGCCGGCCGGGTGCACAAGTGCTGGAACGACGTGGGCAAGCAGGAGACCGACTGCGCCGCCGCGCTGGACGACCCCTTCTCGCCCCAGCTGTTCCGCTGGATGTCGTGGGACCCGATGCGCCATCCCCACTGCCGGACCTGCAACATCCTGCCCTGGTGCCAGGGAGGGTGCATCGCCAAGCCGGACAACGAGGACTGCGGCCACTGGCGGTTCGCGCTGCGGGAACTGCTGAAGCTGGCGGTGATGGACCAAGAGAAGCGGGGCGAGTGACACTCGCCCCGCTCCCGTTTGTGGCGCCCGCGGCGCCGCTTACCTGACCAGCGTCACCCGCCGGACGGCCGTCCGGTCCCCCGCCGCCAGCCGGCAGAAGTAGACCCCGGCGGTGGCGGGCCGGCCCCGGCCGTCCCTGCCGTCCCAGGACGCCAGGTGCTCGCCCGGGCCCAGCGTCCGGTCCACCAGCACCCTCACCCGCTGCCCGGCCGCGTTGTAGACCGCGACCCTCACCGCGGCCGGCCGGTCGATGCCGAAGGGGATCGTGACCGGTCCGGACGCGGGGTTGGGCCGGGCCGCGCCGAAGTAGGCCGTCCGCCGCGGCTCCCCCGGCCCGCCCCCCGTCCCCGAGGCGCCCGTGGTGTCCAGCGAGGCCTGGTCCCGGGCGACGACGAACTCCGAGAACGAGGCGATGCCGCCGACGGTGATGGCGTTGTTCGCCGTGTCCCGGCCGGTGACCGCGGGCAGCGTCCAGCCCGTATCGTACTTGCCGACCACCATCCCGCCCTCGTCGGCCGGGGTCAGGCCGGTGTTGAAGTCGGCGTCGAGGTAGGAGAACGTCAGCGCCGCGCTGTCGAAGGCCAGCGGCAACAGCGGGTACGGGCTCAGCGTCCACCACCGCAACAGGGTGTTCTGCGCCGAGTCCGGCCGGGGACTGACGCCCTCGGTGACCAGCACCATCAGGGCGCCCTCGCCGTAGACGGTGTCCAGCGCCACCGTCACCGGGGTGTAGCCGTTGGCCGTGCCCACGGGGCAGGTCTCGACCGTGTTCAGCGTGTCGAACACCGCGTAGTAGTTGCCGATCACGTGGCCGCTGTAGCGGAACGCCGTGTCCTTGACGCCCATCGAGAACGCCCCGGTGCTGACGGTGCCGCCGTCGAGGTAGAGGTTGCGGACGCAGAAGATGTCCTTGCTTAGGGTCAGGCTGGCGCCGTCGGTCAGCGTCAGGCTGCGCAGGCGGGTGTAGTCCGCCGGCGTGGCCTCGGGCAGCTCGGGCCCGCTGAGGAAGGCCTGGGGCCCGGTGTAGACCACGTTGATGGAGTTGAAGATGACGGGGGTCGCGGCGATGGTGCCCGAGTCCCGCAGGATGGTGCCGCCGTTGGCGTGGACCCGCAGGTTGTTGACGCTGTTGTCGTACAGCCCCCGGCGCAGCTCCAGCTTGCGCACCCGCATCGGGAAGCCGGGCGAGAAGCCGGCCGAGTTCCGC
>JALOPJ010000162.1 GCA_025453955.1 Candidatus Edwardsiibacteriota bacterium | reverse complement strand
ATGTTCAATCATAATAGGGATTTCCTGAAAAGTCAAGGAACAAAGCGGCCCGCGGACCTCCAGGCGGCGCAATGCCCGCAGTGCGGCGCGGACATCGAGCTGCTGCCGGGCCGCGGCCTGCGCACCTGCCCCTACTGCGGGTCGGTGCTGTCGGTCTCGGGCCTGGCCGAGGTCCGCCAGTGGCTGGTGCGGCCGCAGCTGTCGCACAACGACTGCTTCCGGCTGTTGTCGGCCTGGCTGTGGGAGAACTACCGCGGCGCGGCGTCCGACCCCGGGATCACGGGCAAGCAGTGGATGGCCTGGCGCCACGCGCCGCCGGCCGACCCCCAGGCCGGCGCGGCCTGGACCGCCGAGCCGCGCGACCCCGGCCTGTTCCCGGAGTTCCGCGGCAGCCGGCTGCCGATGGGCCAGCACCTGCCGTTCTCGGCCGACGAGGCCGGCGGGTTCGACCTGCCGCAGTCCCGCGCGCCGGAGGGCGAGCGCACCGTCTACCTGCCGGTCTACGTCGCGGCGTTCCGGGCGGGCGGCACGGTGCAGCGGGCCGTGATCGAGGCGGCCACCGGCGCGGTGCGGGGCGCCCTGCCCCGGGGCCGCGACCTGCGGCGGCGCCGCTGGACCGGCTTCGGGATCGCGGCGCTGCTGCTGGCCCTGGAGGCGTTCCTGATCCCCGGCCTGACCGCGCGCATCATCGCCATGGGCGCGACCTTCGCGGCCGCCAACGTCGTGCTGGGCCTGGTGTGGGAGGGGCTGCTGTGGCGCAGGTAGAGGCGCTGTCCTGCCCGTCCTGCGGCGGCCGGGTCGACCTGGAGGAGGGGGCCCAGCGCGGCAGATGCCGGTCGTGCGCGGCGGCGCTGTCGCTGCCGGCGCCGTCCGGGACCTTCCGCTACTACGTCGAGCCGCGGATCGGCAGGGCGGCCGCCGTGTCGGTCGCCGTCACCGCCACCGAGCTGCCGGTGGAGGTGATCGCCGCCCGGCTGCTGTACGTCCCGTACTGGCACGTCACCGCCGAGACGTCGGGGGTGGTGGCCGGCCAGCGGCCGATCGTGCCGGCGGCCCCCGGGTCCCAGGACGCGCCGCCGGGCGCGGTGCAGTTCCTGGGCGGCGAGGTGATCAAGAAGGCGCTGTGGCTGGAGCAGGAGTTCCGCGCGCCCGGCGTCAAGCGGCCGGAGCTGGCAGGGCTGGGCGCCCGGGACGGGGAACCGACGCGGCTGCAGCCGCTGGCCGACCAGGACCCGCCGGGCGGGGGCGTGATGGTCGAGCCGCACGACCTGCCGGCGGACGCCGCGGCCGCCGAGGCCTCCCGCACCTTCCGGGGCCGGCTGCTGTTCCCCTACGGCGAGTATCCGATCCTGCGGGCCGCGGTCGGCGAATCGCGGACGGTGCGGCGGCTGGTCTATCGGCCGGTCTGGCTGGTGTGGGGCTTCACGGCGCAGGGCCGGCTGAAATGCCTGGTGGACGCCGTGTCCGGGGACCGGGTGCAGGTGCGCCACTACCGCCGGCCCGCGCCCGGCCATCCCACCCGGCACCTGGCGGCGGTGCTGGCCGGCGCGCTGGCGCTGTCGCTGGTCTACGCGCCGACCACGGGCTACGACCTGCGGATCGCGCTCGCCACGCTGGCGCTGGCCGGCGCGGTATGGGCCGGCGTCAAGCTCAAGGACTACGCCGTCGGCCGGCTGGCGGAACGGCTGGCCCGGCTGGTGTGGGGGGTGTAGGATGCGGCTGGAGATCCTGCGCTGCCGCGCCTGCGGCGCCCCGCTCAAGGCCGACCCCGCGGACGCCATGGCCCGCTGCGGCCACTGCCGCGCCGGCCACCAGATCATCGGCAGCTCCGCGGTGGCGGTGAGCGAGGCCGCGGTGGCTCCGCCGGCCGCGGCCGCCGTCGACCAGTGGCTGCCGCTGTGGCTGGTCGAGTTCCAGGTCGCCGCGGCCGACATCGAGCGGCTGCCGCCGCGCAGCGTGTTCCAACCGCATCCCGACGAGAGCGTACCGCCGCCCGATCCCCCGGCCCCGCTGGCGCTGGACCAGCGCCAGGCGCTTTTGGTGCCGGCGTTCGGCACCACCAACTTCGTCAACTACTCGTCGAACCTGGGGCTGGAGCTCTCCGGGCGCTGGGACGGCCGCGATTTGTCCCCGGCGCCGCGGGACGCGCCCTGGCCGCTCTGCCGCTACGGCAGCCTCGACGCGCGGGGGATGGCGCCGGTGCTGCTGCGGCTGCTGGTCAACAAGCGCGAGCGGGACGTCATCGGGCTGGAGTTCGAGCCGGTCTGGATCCGCGAGCGCCTCATCTGGTGGCCGTTCGCGGTGGACGGCGACTGCCTGCGCGACCTGCTGTTCGGCGTGCGGGTGCTGCGCAGCGCGATCGCGTCCGATCCGACGCCGGCCGATGCATAGGGAGCGGAGGACGGTCCGCCTGCCGGGGTACGATTATGCGTCGCAGGGCGCGTATTTCGTCACCGTGTGCACCAGGGACCGGGAATGCGCGCTGGGGAAGATCGCAAGCGGGATACTGTCCTTGTCTCGATTCGGGGAGATCGCCAGGTCATGCTGGGAAGGACTGCCCAGGCATTATTCCGGCATCGAATTGGGCGCGTTCATCGTGATGCCGAACCATGTCCACGGCATCATCGTCATCACCGGCGATATCACCGTCAAACGGAACAACGACACCGTAGGGGCGGGTTTGAAACCCGCCCCTACGGTGGTGAAACGACACGCATTGCCGGAGATCATCCGCGCGTTCAAGACCTTCTCCGCGCGGGGGATCAACCTGGCCCGCGACACGCCGGGCAGGCCGTTCTGGCAGCGCAATTACTACGAGCATGTCATCCGAAACGGCGAGGAATACGACAGGATCAGGCAGTACATACTCGAAAATCCATCGAACTGGCCCCGGGATGACGAGAACCCCGGCCGGATCGGATGAGAACGAACAGAGCCCCGCTCGATGCGGGGCTCTGCGCTTGGGTGGTCCGGGGAGGATCAGAACGAGTCGAAGTACGCCAGCTTCACCGTGCGGCCGATCATCCCGGCCGGCGTGTCGTGCTCGCCGTTGCGCAGCAGGTTGCGCAGGTCGGCCTCCAGCATCAGCCGGTTGGAGAACAGCCAGCGCACGCCCAGGTTCAAATAGCCGTAGCCCTCGCCGAACTGGTGGTCCTTGACCTTGTCGTTGAGCGCGGCGTCGAATTCGGCCACCAGCCACAGCTCGTTGTTGAGCGACTTCTCCAGGCCGACGAAGGCGTCCAGCGTGTTGTCCGCGTTGTGGCGGTCCTCCAGGCTGTAGCTGACGCCGCCGTGGAAGGCCAGCGTGCCGAGGAATTTGTAGTTCTTGCTGGCCGCGCCGTAGAACCCGCGCGACTTGACCATGTAGCGGCTGCCGGACCACGGGCCGAAGATGGCCGGCATGTAGTAGCTCTCGTCGAAGATGCGGTACTTGATCAGGAAGCCGGGCTGCGGGTTCCAGTCGATGTTGCCGTAGCCGATGACGTTGTCCCCGCCGTAGGAAAAGCCGAAGTTGAGCTTGTCGAACAGGCCGAACCCGAAGCCCAACAGCAGGCCGCCCGACGGCTGCATCCGCAGGTGGATGTCGTACGAGCCGCGGTTCAGCGTCCCGGCGGTCGGCAGGTCGACCATCTCGGTGAACTGGATGGCGAAACCGGCCGAACCAGCCATCGCCAAGGCGGTTAGCAGAATAATGGCTTTTTTCATGATCTTATCCTTAACGGATTGATAATACAAGGGGTTGTATTGATATTATTATACCACAATTTGTAGTGTTTTTCAAGAAAAAAATCAATAAAAAACCGTTAACGTATTATAAAATGGCCCGGTTGTATGACCGGGCCATCTATGCATTCAGCATGTAAGACATTTTAATCAGTCAGGCAGATCTTCGATCTTCTTCAGGTAATGTTCAGGTGTCGATTCGAACATGACTGCGATCTTTGGATCCTCAATCGTATCATGTAGACTGCCGGATGTGATATCGTCAAAAAAACCCGCAAGCGGCTTTGGCAGTTCCGTGGTCTTCATATGCAATTCATCGTTCAGAAGAAACGCGTGCTGAACAGCAGAACAATTATCAGTTCCGCAAGGAATTCTTCAGGGGTGGCAAGTTCCCAGCGATTACATCTTTGCGAATCGCGGCGAGGTGTTGCTCAACGATCCGATCCATCGCGATCCCTTGTCACGGCGCCAGCTGCACCCGCCGCCTGACGTCCGCCGCGTCCAGCTTGCGTAGGAACCCCGGGTTGCGGAACCAGACCCTGTTCCACTTGAAGTTCTTCATCTCGGCGATCGCCGAGTCGGCCGGCCAACCCTGGTCCACGATGCGGTAGGACGCCACGCAGTAGCCGGTGCGGTCGCGGCCCTGGGCGCAGTGCACGTACACCGGCCAGTTGGCGGAGTCGCGCAGCACGCGCAGGAAGATGACGATGTTCTGGTCGTCGGGGTCCCAGGTGCGGCACGGCAGCCAGAGGTATTTCAGCTTCGTGCCTGCCAGCAGCGGCAGGTCGTCGTGGTCGTGCCGCAGGTTGACGACGGTCCTGATCCCGGCATTTTCCAGGTTCCTGAAACCTTCCGCCGTCGGCTGTGCCCCGCGCCACAGCGCGGGCGACACCTTCGCGAAGTTGACGACGCCGGGCAGGCAGGTGTCGCAGGGCCGCAGGATCGCGCGCGGAACCGGCGCGGAAGTGTCGGCGGCAGCGGTCGGTTTCGCGGCCGGCGCCGGTTTCGCCTGCGGGAGGGCCGCACCCGGAACGAGGAACAGCAGCGCCGCCAGCAGCGCGGCCGCATTCCAGCGAGGTCCGTTCACTGCTGCCTGCCTTTCCCGCCGTAGCGGCCGCGGCGGCGGGGCGGGGCCGGCTCCCATGTGCCGCAGAAGCGGTAGCTGGGCGTGCCCAGCAGGGCGGCCAGCTCGGTGAACAGCGCCTGCTCGGGCTTGACGGAATGCTTGCGGGCCTTGATCCGCACGACCTGGCGGGTCTCGGTCTTGAGCAGCAGCACCACCGGGCAGTCGCCGGGATGGTGCCCGAACACTGCGTTGAGCTTCTCGTTGAAATCCTGCGACAGCTGGGGCTGCTCCAGGTGGACCTCCAGGTGCTGCACCAGGCCGGTGCGGCACTGCTCCAGCGGGAACAGGTCGGCGGCCACCACCTTGGCGGC
>JALOPJ010000002.1 GCA_025453955.1 Candidatus Edwardsiibacteriota bacterium | reverse complement strand
CGAGTCGACCCGGGCCTACCAGCTGAAGTACAGCTGGTACAACGAGGGCGCCTCCGACCTGGGCCGTCTGAGCAGCGAGACCGACTACCGCGACTCCGGGCATGTCTACTACCAGACCTGGGGACCCAAGTCCGCCGGCGCCGCCGAGACCAGGTACATGCTGGGGCTGCCGCCCGGCGACACCCTGATCCTGGCCATGAAGGCCCGCGACGAGTCGAATCCCCGGCGCTGGAGCGAGCTGGGGAACGAGCCCCGGGTGGTGGTGTACGGTGATCGGGTGACGCCCCACTCCCTGGGGGTGGGATACAGCTACGGCTGCGTGCGCGATTTCATCAGCACCGAGCTGATCGAGGTCAGAAATACCGACACCCTGTTCTGCACCTGGGATGACGGTGCCGTGTTCTTCGGCTACAGCCGCTGCGACTGGCGCACCGCCGGCGACCTGCTGATCTACCTGGACACCCGCGCCGGCGGTGCGGACACGACCGTCGACTACAACGGCACTGGCGTAAAGTCGACCTTCGATTCGGGCAAGGACTTCCAGCCGGATTTCTGCATCGTGGTCGACGACGGGGCAAACTACATCATCAAGCGGTGGGACGGGAGTACGTGGTCAGACACGTTGACGATCTCATACCCGGCATACGTCAGCCTCGACAGCATCAACACCTACGAGTACGCCGAGCTGCAGGTGCCGTTCAGCTACATCGGCTCCTACGACACCACCCGGGTGTTCCGCTACCTGGCCGTGGCCCAGCAGGAATCCAGCAACGATCCCTGGAACGCCTTCCCCGCCCTCAACGGGCTGACCAAGGGCGGCAAGGCCCCGGCCAGCTACGGCCACTACTATCAGGTCGACAACGGCCTGCGCAGCGGGTTGGAACCCCGCGGCGTCTCCGGCATCCTGGCGGTGGAACTGACGGAGTTCTCGGCGCTGTGGCAGACGGGCGGCGTGGCGTTGGCGTGGCGCACCGGCAGCGAGACCGACACCTACCAGTGGCTGATCGACCGGTCGCCGCATCCCGACCGCGATTTCACCAGGATCGCCGAGGTCCCCGGCCTGGGGAACTCGCCGGTCGGGCATGCCTACCAGTATACCGACAACACCGCCCTGGCGAACTCGACCTACTACTACCTGCTGGGCGACCAGGACGACCAGGCCAACGTCGTGTGGCACGGACCGGTGCGGGTTACCACCGCCGGCGGGGTGGACGCCCGGTTCGCGCTGCTGCCGTGCCGACCCAACCCGGCCAATGGTCCCGTGACGATACGGTTCTCCCTCCCCGCGGCCGGCAGGATCGAATTGGACATCTACGATATTTGCGGCCGGCGCGTCCGGGCGCTGGGAGGCAATACATTGCCATCGGGCCAGCACGGCATAACCTGGGACGGCGCCGATGACGACGGTCGCGCAGTCGCCACGGGCGTCTACTTCTACCGGTTGACCGCCGGCGGCCAGCGGATCACGCGAAAAATGACCATACTCCGATGATGACCGGCGCGTCGTAAAAAAGTAAAAGGCCCCGTCAGGGGCCTTTTTTACTTGACAACAGGGGGGTATTGTATACTTGTTTTGAATTCCATTATCATTAACATGAAGGGGATTACATGAAAGAGCTGAACCGGGAAGAACTGCTCAAGGTGCTGGGCGGCGAGGGGGAAGACACCGGAGAGATCACCGACCCGATGGATCCGGACTGGATGCGGTGCCGCGCTACGTTTTACAGTACATTCTATTGATACCTGGCTGCACAAAGGGTTCGCAAGAGCCCCTTTGTTATTTATACCTCGTTTTGGTAAAAACTGCTTTACATGCGGTCATCGAGTTGGCCGGTGTCTCGATACGCCCCGCCGTTGGCCGAGTTGCTGAAAGCCGTATCGAGGCCAGGCGGGGCACTCGACGACCGGCCTGTATCGAGATGACCGCATGCCATGGTTCAGCATCTTGTGAACAATCGCTATAGTTCAGTTACTCTTGAGTTTGATACACCATTTTTCGCTCGGTGTTGTTGATAAAGCCCTCCCACATTCCCTCCGGCACCTGCGGTTTCATGTCCTCCACGGTCAGTCGCGCCAGGGCAAGCTGTTCCTTGGCACCATCGGCCAAGCCCTGTCGTTGATACAGCTGTCCTTTGGCAAGATAGACCCGCCACAGCAGATCCGGCATCGTGAGCGACCGGGAAAGTTCACCGGCCTCGTCAAGATACCGCTCGGCTTCGGGGAACGATTTGAGCCCGATGGCCCGGTCAGCCCCGACCAAGGCCGCACGGCATTGCAACACCTTATCCTCAATCTCATGATTGATGTCGAGCACCTCGGCCAGCGGTCCGCTCATCGCTTCCAGATCGCCCTGCCGCATCAGCACGATGGCGTGGGATAGGTCGATATATGCCTTCTCCCGCATATTCTGAGACTCATCAGCGAGTCTCCCGGCCCGTTCGATATGCTGCAAGGCCTCATCGAACTCGCCTCGCGTGATATGCAACTCGATTCGGCCTCGCGCGGCAGCAAGTATCACTTCAGGATCGCCGACTTGGCGTGCAAGATCCAGAGCCTTCTGTAAGGTCGTCTCCGCCTCGCTGGGTTGCCCCACGATCACCTGCAACAATCCAACACACGCACTGACGTAAGCTTCGATTCTGGGATCACCGACCTTCTGCGCTTCAGTTAAGGCGGTGTTCTGTTCCTCCAATGCCTCCCGATATCGCGCGTTGATCAGCAAGTCGATGCCTATGTTTCTTCGGCTTTCGATCTCATTGGGTAGGTCGCCGAATTGTTTTGACAGTTCAAAGGCACGGTTGTGATGCGCGATCGCTTTCCCCGCGTCGCCCCAGGTCTGATGAACGCACCCGATGTTGATGTTCATCATTACTATCTGGCGAGGATCATTCGTCTCCTCGGCCGCGGTCAAGGATGTCGTGAATGATTCCATGCTTTCCCGATATCGACCGGTCATGGCGTAGAGAATACCCATGCTCCCGGATGATAATCCCTCAACACGCTTATCGCCTATTTGTTTTGAGCGCCGCAGGCTTTCCATCAGGTGTTCTTCCGCACGCTCAATATCACCCAATGCAAGAAAACTGTTCCCAAGATCGTTGTTTACCATAGCAGCGCCCTCGAGATAGTTGCACGCAGTTGCCGCTTCGAGAGCTGCTTGGTACTGCTCGATAGCTTTCTCGGTCTGACCGCTACTATCATATGCCTGGCCAAGGTTCCCATAAACTCGCGACAGTTGCTTCTTTTCTCCCAGCTTAACAAACATCTCTGCCGATCTCTGGAAAAACTGGATCGCTTTGTCGATGTCCGTATTTCGGAGGTCAACGATTCCTTGGAGATTCAACGTCGAGGCCGCCGCGAACAGGTCGTGCGCTGCGATCGCCGCTTCGCAGGTTTTCTTCCACAACTGCACCGCCCGGCGTTGTTCCCCCAACATATCGTAGGAGATGCCCGTTTCGATGACGTACTTGTTCGAAACGGTCGTTTCATTGTACTTCTGACTGATCTTAGCCGCCGCGACGAAGTTCTTTAACGCTCGTTCCCGCTCCCCGATGAGGCGAAGCACAGCACCTTGTGCTCCGTAGAACTCAGCCAATTGCATCTGTGTTTGCTGCGTCACTTTTTGCTTCTTGCAGAGGTCACGACCCTTCTGGTAGAACTCGATCGCCGTCTCGTTGGCGTACAGCCCCCGGGCCTTGTCTCCGGCCGCATGTAAATACTGGACCGCCTTGTCCTCGTAGGTGCTGTGGAAGAAGTGGTGCGCCAGGTCCTCCAGCCACGGCTCCAGGTCGTCCTTGTAGTCGCGCTCGTAGGTCAGCGCCACGGTGCCGTGCAGCTCCTTCCGCCGCCCCTTCAGCAGGGTGCCGTAGGCGGCCTCCTGGGTGGTGGTGGAGTGGAACTGGTAGTACCGCCTGCCCTCGACCTCCTTGGAGTAGAGCAGGCCCTCGAAGTGCTCCAGGTTGTCCAGCCGCGGCCGCAGCTGGTCGGCCGGCGTCCTGGTGATGTGCGCCAGCAGCTCGTGGTCGAACTCCTTGCCGATCACCGCCGCGTACTGCAGGGTGCGGCGCAGCTCCTCGGACAGCTTGTCGATCCGGCCCAGCACCACGCCGGCCACCGTGGTGGGCAGCGCCATCGTCCCGAAGCGCTTCGACGCGACCAGGTTCTCGCCCTCCCGCTTGACCAGCCGCCGCGACAGCAGGTGCCGGGTGATCTCCTCGATGAACAGGGGGTTGCCCTCGGTGCGTTCGGCCACCTTGCCCAGCACCTGGTCGGCCACGTCGGCCGTGCCGGCCAGCGCCGACACCATCTTGAACACCTCGCGCTGGTCGAGGGGCGCCAGCACGATGCTGGTGCAGTGCGGCCGGGCGACGAACGGCAGCGCCAGCTCCGGCCGGTAGTCGCAGCAGACCAGCACCGGCTGGTCCGCCACCGCGTCGACCAGGTGCTCCAGCAGCTCCAGCGTCAGCGAGTCGGCCCACTGCAGGTCCTCGAACGCCAGCGCCAGCGGCCGCCGGCCCGCTTCCTTGCGGAACAGGCCGGTGAAACCGTCGAAGGTCCTGCGCTTGCGCTTTTCCGGGTCCAGGTCGGCGATCTCGGGGTACGATATCCCCAGCAGCGAGCCCAGGAACGGCTCGAAGTCCGCCAGGTCGAGCGCCTGCAGCTTCTCCACCAGCTTCTCCCTCTTCCTGCCGGGCGCGTCCTTGTCCTGGACCCCCAGCAGCAGCTGCAGCTGCCGCAGGAACGGCAGGTAGGCGACGCCGGCGGCGTAGGAGTAGCACTTGCCCTTGGCGAAACCGAACTTCTCGTCTCGGGCCAGCAGCTCCAGCTCCTTGGCCAGCCGCGATTTCCCCAGCCCCGGGCCGCCGGTGATGGCCACCACCTGCCCGGCGCCGTCCTTGGCCTTGGCGACGGCCGCGCGCACCGCGTCCATCTCGGCCATCCGGCCGACCATCGGGATCGAGCCGGCCCGCAGGCCGGCGGCGGTCTCGGCCGTCTCCGCCCGCCCCAGGATCAGGTAGACGTTCTGGGGCTTGGACTTCCCCTTGACCATCACCGGCTTGAGCTTCTGGAGCCGGATCTTGCCCTTGACCTGGCGGTAGGTGTTCTCCCCGATCACGCACTGCCGGGCGGTGGCCACCTTCTCCAGCCGGGCCGCCAGGTTGACGCCGTCGCCGATCACGGTGTACTCCATCCGGCCCTTGGAGCCGACGTTGAGCGCCACCACCTCGCCGGTGTTGAGGCCGATGCTCATCGCCAGGTCCATCTTGCGCTCGGCGCTGAACCGGTCCATGGCCTCCAGCATCTCGACGGCGGCCAGGCAGGCCCGCAGCGGGTCGTCCTCGTGCACCACCGGCGCGCCGAACAGCACCATCAGGGCGTCGCCCATGAACTTGTCGATGTGGCCGCCGTAGCGCTCGGCGATCTCCACCATGGTGTCGAAGTACTGGTTGACCACCTCCACCACCTGCTCCGGGTCCAGGGTCTCGGACATGGCGGTGAAGCCCGACAGGTCGCCGAACAGCACGGTCACCGGCCGGCGCTCGCCCTCCACCTTGACGCCGTCGGGGTTCAGCAGGATCTTGTCGATCACCCGCTTGGGCAGGTACTGCCGGATGGCGCCGACGATCTTCTCGGTCTGGTCCAGCCGCCGGAACACCGCCGGTTCCAGCGCGGCGTCCGCCACCGGCTCGGACGACCCGGTGACCTGGTTCAGCCGGTCCAGCACCCGGCGCAGCAGTTCCTGTTTCTCCATCGTCCCCTCCTGTCGTTCGCGGTCGCGCCGCGCCCCTACTTCTTGCCCTCGCGCTTGCGCTGGTCGCTCTCCAGCGCCCGCAGCAGCTTGGTCATCTGGTACTCCTGGCTGGCGAACTTCAGCTGCAGCCGCATCGTCCACTTGTCGATGCGCTCCGACAGCTCGAACACCTGCTCGGCGGTGAGGTGCCCGTTCTTCTGGCCGTCCAGGATGCGGTCCAGCAGCTTGGGCGCGATCTTGAGGTCCTCCTCGCGCTTCAGCTTCTCCAGGATCTTGACCATCTCCTGGTAGTAGTCGTACCGGGTCTCGGACTGCGCAGTATGCTTGGCCCGGTGCCCCGCCTTGTGCTCCATCGTCGTGCCTGCGTTGGTTGGTCGCGGCGTCCGGCGGCGCCGCTCGGTGAAGTTTGACTTGACATCGCCGGGGGATTCTGCTATTCTTGGCCGGTCGCTGCCTGGCTGCCGTCCACGATGTTGAGCGCCTTGAACTTCTCGTCGGTGGACCGCAGCCGGGCGAAGACGGTCTTCAGCAGCGCGATCAGGATCTTGGAGGTGATGCCGGGGTCGGTCTCCAGCATCAGGTCGAAGGCCTTCTTGGTGATCACCACCAGCTCGGCGTCCGCGACGACCCTGGCCGAGGCCGAGCGGGGCTGGGCGTCGAGGATCGACATCTCGGCCACCCGGCCGCTGTGGATCAGGTACATCACCTCGCCCGGCGTGCCCTCGAAGAACAGGGTGCGGCCCTCGGCGTAGCTGCGCAGGAAGATCAGCTTGCAGATCCGTTCCAGCTCGTCCGGGGTGAGGGCGGCGAACAGGTTGTTGTTCCGCAGGACGTCGACCAGGCTGGTCATGGTCATCCCCCACTACAAACGATGCACTATCTGATGAAAGGCGGCCGCGATGGAGAACCTCGATTACCTGCGCGATTGCGTGCTGCTGCAGGAGCTGTCCGACGACGAACTGCTGCGGCTGTCCCAGATCATGTCCACCGACGCCGAGAACTTCATGCCCGGCGCGATGATCGCCCAGAAGGACATGCCCGGCGACAGCATGTTCCTGATCAAGAGCGGCAAGGTGCAGATCTCGCTGCCGGCCGACCAGGCCGACGTCATCCTGGCGGAGCTGGGCCCGGGGAAGTTCTTCGGCGAGATGTCCCTGCTGGACAAGGCGCCGCGCTCGGCCAACTGCGTGGCGCTGGAGCAGACCGAGATCTTCGTCATCACCCGCAAGCACATCGCCTACCTGGTGGACAAGGACCCCAAGATCGCGGCCAAGATGATGCTGGCGATGTCCCGGATCCTGTCGGCCCGGATCCGGGTGCTCAACGAGCGGATTCAGGCGATCTTCTCGGCCAGCTGACGGGCCGGCCGGAACAGGTCGGCGCCGTCCAGGCCGCACTCCCGGGCCAGGGCCAGGGAACGGTCCAGCCGGCAGACCTGTTCGGGGCGGTGGGCGTCGGAACCCAGCGAGAACCGCACACCGGCCGACGCTGCCCGCTTGATGATCCCGGCAGATGGCACTTCCCAGCGCGAGCTGATCTCCAGCGCGAACCCGTGCTCCAGCGCCAGTCCGATCAGCCGGTCGCCCCAGCGTCCGTCCAGGATGTCCCCGCGGCGGGGCCGCAGATTCACCGGCAGCAGACCGGGATGGGCCAGGATATCGAAGGCGAATATCCTGGCCTTCTCTTCGATGGTCTCCAGCATCCGGTCCAGCAGCGACGGCACGTCCTCCCAGTCCAGCGAACCGTCGAAGAAATCCCGTCCGTCCAGGGAATGGACCCCGCCGATCAGGTAGTCGCAGCGTTCCAGGTTGCCCGGCGAGACCGTGATCTCGCGGCCCAGGTCCAGCTCCACCGACCGGTAGACCGGGAGCCGCGACACGGCCTCGAAGTATCGTTCGAACCGCTGGTCCGTGTCCAGCTGGAAGCTGCCCGGCCCGCAGTGGTCGGCGACGCCGGCGTCCATGCCCCGCTCCCGGGCGATGGCGGCGATCTGCTCCAGCGTCGTCGTGCCGTCGGAGAAGGTCGAATGGATGTGCAGGTCGGCGGGCGAGAAGTCCATGGAAGATAATGATATGACGAAAAGCGATCCAATGTCAATCCCAAAATCGCCGGGCGCGGCCCCGTTCCCGGCGACGGCGGTGCCGGCATGAGCGCCCCCGGGCGGTCGAACGCGCCGGTGATCTGGGTGATGGCCGGCGCCCAGCTGATCACCGGCAGCACCTACCTGGTGGTCAAGCTGGGGCTGCAGGAGTTCTCGCCCTTCGCGCTGGGCTGCATCCGGTTCCTGATATCGGCCGCCATCTTCGCGGCGCTGCTGGTCCCCCGCCTCGGCACCCGCTGGTTCGACCGGTCCGACTGGCGGCATTTCCTGGTGCTGGCGGCCCTGGGCGTGCCGCTCAACCAGGGGCTGTTCCTCTACGGCATGAAGTACGCGCCGGCCGCGCATGGCGCCCTGCTCTACGCCTCGACGCCGGTGATGGTGCTGTTCCTGTCCTGCCTGTTCCTGGGCGAGCGGCCCACCTGGCCCAAGGTCGCGGGCATCGCGCTGGGGTTCGCCGGCGTGGTGCTGGTGCTGTTCGACAAGGGGCTGGCGTTCGCGCGGCGGACCATCGGCGGCGACCTGCTGGTGCTGGCGGCGGTGGCCACCTGGGCGGTGTACACCATCTACAGCAAGAAGCTGCTGCGGCGCTACCGGCCGCTGGAGGTCACCGGCATCTCGCTGTCGCTGGGCGCGCTGCTGTTCCTGCCGGTGGGCCTGCCGTTCATGCTGCGGCAGGACTACGGCCGGGTCACCGGAACGGGGGTCTTCTCGGTGCTGTACCTGGCGGTGATGACCTCGGTGGTGGCCTACCTGATCTGGGCCTGGGCCCTGTCGCGGATGGAGGCCAGCAAGGTGGCGGTGATCTCCAACCTGCAGCCGGTGGTGGCCGCCGCCCTGGCCTGGATCGTGTTCCGGGAGGCCGTCACCGTCCGCTTCGTGGCCGGCACCGCGGTGGTGCTGGCCGGCGTGGTGCTGGCGGAGCGGGGATGAAGGCGACAGGGCTCTCCGGGGAGAGAGGGCCGACGCGCAGGCGCCGGCCCTCAGCTTTTCCCGCAGCGTGGCGATCCCCAATAAAACCGTGGCCGCCGCTTGACAAACCGCCCGGAAAATGATATATTAATATTAAGAATGATTACTAATAATAAAAAGGCCCGGCGCAACAGCGGCCAGCGCGAACTGATCTGGCAGCTGGTGGCCGCGGTGAACGACCACCCCACCGCCCTGCAGATCTACGACCGGCTGCGCCATGATTCGCCGACAGCGAGCCTAGGGAATGTCTACCGCAACTTGGCGATTCTGGTCGAGGAGGGGCGATTGGCACGGAAAACCTTGCGGGATGGGATCGAACATTTCGACGCCACGACATCAGACCACTGCCATTTCGTTTGCGAGCAATGCTGCACGGTCAGTGATCTCGACCTGCCGCTCCATGCGGAGATCACTGCTGAGGCTCGCCGGAAAACACGACATGACATCAAGGGGCACACCATCCAGTTCTATGGCCTATGTACCCGCTGCAGTAAAGAGAACCAGCGCTTGAAGAGCCCATCAACCAAGAAAGGTAGGAACCAATGAAGAAGAAGCTGACAACCGACGCCGGGATACCGGTCGGCGACAACCAGAACGCGCTGACGGCCGGGCCGCGCGGGCCGCTGCTGGCGCAGGACTGGCAGCTGTTCGAGAAGCATGCCCATTTCAACCGGGAGCGGATCCCGGAGCGGGTGGTGCACGCCAAGGGCTCCGGCGCCTACGGCACCCTGACCATCGGCGGCGACATCACCAAGTACACCAGGGCCGCGGTCTTCAAGCCCGGAACCAGGACCGAGTGCTTCTTCCGCTTCTCCACCGTGGCCGGGGAGCGGGGCGCGGCCGACGCCGAACGCGACGTCCGCGGGTTCGCCATGAAGTTCTACACCGCCGAGGGCAACTGGGACATCGTGGGCAACAACACCCCGGTGTTCTTCATCCGCGATCCCTACAAGTTCCCGGACTTCATCCACACCCAGAAGCGCGACCCCAGGACCAACCTGCGCAGCGCCACCGCCGCCTGGGACTTCTGGTCGCTGTCGCCGGAGTCGGTGCACCAGGTGACCATCCTGTTCTCGGACCGCGGCATCCCCAGAAGCTTCCGCCACATGCACGGGTTCGGCTGCCACACCTTCAGCCTGTTCAATGAGAAGAACGAGCGGTACTGGGTCAAGTTCCATTTCCGCACCATGCAGGGCATCCAGTGCCTGACCGAGGAGGAGGCCGCCAGGGTCATCGCCGCCGACCGCGAGAGCAGCCAGCGCGACCTGTTCGAGTCCATCGCCAGGGGCGACTTCCCCAAGTGGAAGCTGCAGGTCCAGATCATGCCCGAGCTGGACGCCGAGAAGGTGCCCTACCACCCGTTCGACGTCACCAAGGTCTGGCCGCACAAGGATTATCCGCTGATCGACGTCGGGATGGTGGAGCTGAACCGCAACCCGGAGAACTACTTCGCCGAGGTCGAGCAGGCGGCCTTCTGCCCCAAGGACGTGCCGCCCGGCATCGGCCACAGCCCGGACAAGATGCTGCAGCTGCGGATGACCTCCTACGCCGACGCCCAGCGCTACCGGCTGGGGGTCAACTACCAGAGCCTGCCGGTGAACAGGCCGCGCTGCGCGGTCGACACCTACTACAAGGACGGCGCGATGCGGTTCGACGGCAACGGCGGCGGCGCCGTCAACTACGAGCCCAACAGCTTCGACGGCCCGGTGGAGGACCCGCGGTTCAAGGAGCCGCCGCTGCGCATCAGCGGGGACGCCGACCGCTACGATCGCCGCGCGGGCAACGACGACTTCACCCAGGCCGGCGACCTCTACCGGCTGATGCCGCAAGCGGAACGTGACCGGCTGCACAAGGCGATCGCCGGGTCGATGCAGGGCGTACCCAAGGAGATCGTCGAACGGCAGCTGGAGCATTTCCAGAAGGCGGACCCCGCCTATGCCGAGGGTGTGCGGAAAGCGCTGGGAGGCAGGTAAAGTTTCATTCTCGCGGCACCGGCCATGAAACGACGGCTGCTGGCCGCCTGCGGGCTGGCCGCGACGGGGCTGGGGGCGGCGGGGTTGTTCCTGCCGCTGCTCCCGGCCACCCCGTTCCTGCTGCTGGCGCTGTACTGCTTCGCCCGCAGCTCGGAGCGGCTCCACCGCTGGTTGCTGGGCAACAGGCTCTGCGGCGCGCACCTGAGGGCCTACGTGGCGTATCGGGCTGTCACGCCGGCCACGAAGGTCTGTTCCATCACGATCCTCTGGGCATCGCTGGCAGCATCGGCGCTCTTGCTTGACACGCTGATCATCCGGATCCTCCTGCTGGCAGTCGGCATCGGCGTCAGCATCCACCTGCTCCTGCTCCGGACGGTCCCCAGGGAGGGCTTGGACCCCGGCGGTTCGATCCAAGCGGCGGAACGGGCATGACAGCGCCGTGACCGCGCCGCCCGCAGCAACGAGGAAGAGGCAACCCATCGGGTTGCCTCTTCCTCGCATCCCTCTCTGGACACCGTGGAGCTGGTCCGAACCGCAGTCCGCGGGCATGGCGGCTATCTCCAGATTCCCGATCCGCGAACGCAATGACGAACCCAACATCCGTTCTCATCAGCCCCTCCCATGATCGAGGCGTGGTTCATCGATGAGGACCGGTTGAATGTGTCTATGTTGCGCTGAGTCTACTTGCAATCAGCCGGATAATCGTTTACAATTCAGCATCAAGCGGTTGAAGAACAGGCCGACCATTACCGCCGCTCCCTAAGGGCATCATCGTCCGATCCATGAGCCAGGCCCATTTGATTGCTCCGGAAGACCCGATCGCGGCAGCGCCGCCGCTTGACGCCCAGACGGTACGCCACTTCGTTGAGCGGCTTCCCGAACTGCAGGCGATCGTGTGCGAGGCGCTTGCCATTGATGCCCGTGCGAGCAGGGACGGCGCGGGAGCGGGCCGGCTCGATTTCATCCTCGAGCTGCAGCCGTACTTCGGGCGGACCATGGCGGCGGTCTACCAGTTCGGCCTGCAGGATGTCCTGCTCGGCGAAGCTGCCGACCTGGCGCGCTCATTTGCCGGGCGCGGGCTGGACGCCCGGTTCCTGCGACGGATGCTGCAGGCCTGGGTGATCGCCATCCATGCGACGCTGCGAACGCCCGATGCCGCGGAACTGGTTGCCCCGTTGCAGTGGCTGGCAGCGCGGATCGACGAGTTGTTCCTCCGGCTGCGGCAGGATGATCCAGCGCTGAGCCCGGAGCAGTCGGGGTTCCTGCAGTCGTTGCTGGAGAACCGGGCCGACGACGCCCTGGCCCTCGCCCGCGCCGCTGTCGGGAAGCGCCCGATCGATCACCTGGTCGACCAGTTGCTGATGCCGGTATTGGCCGAGATCGGACGGCGCTGGAGCGGCTCATCGATCTCGGTGGCCGATGAGCACCTGGCGACAGGCAACCTGTCGCAGGTCGCGAGCCAGATGTTCGCGGCATGCCGTCCCGAACCGTCGCGGAGAAAGACCGCGGCGATCACCTGCGTGCCCGGCGATGTCCATGCGTTGAGTGGGGAACTGCTGGCGCGATACCTCGGGTGCCGCGGCTGGAACCCGTTGTTCCTTGGCGCCAGCATGCCGCAGCCCGATTTGGTCAAGGCGCTCGCCGCCGCGCGGCCATATGCGATCCTGGTCTCGGTGCGGATGACGGCATTCCTGCCCGCCTTCGCCGAGCTGGCGGGCGCGGTCCGCGATGCCCTGCCCGCCACGCTGCTGCTGGCCGGCGGGCCGGCCCGGATCGGGGCCCTGCTGGGGCGGTGGTGCGACGGCGTGCCGGCCACCTTCGCCCAGGCGCACGCGCTGCTGGAGCGGGGGGGGCGCGGTGCGTAGGGCGGCCGCCCTGAAGATGCTGTTCCACGACCGGGCCACCGCCCTGGGTTCGGTGGCCGGCGTGATCGCCATCGTGTTCCTGGTGGGACAGCAGCTGGCGATCTTCTTCGGTCTGACCGGCTTCATGTCCAGCATCGCCGATACCAGCGGGGCCGACGCCTGGGTGCTGGCCAGGAACACAGAGAACATCAACGCCGCAGGGTCCATCCCGCTGTCCTGGCGCGACCGCGTCGCCGGCGTCGACGGCGTGGCGTGGGTCGAGCCGGTCGTGATCACGGCCGGACAGCTCCGGCGCCGCGACGGCAACACCATCGGCGTGCAGGTGGTCGGCTGCAACCCGCCGCGGCTGGCCGGGGGACCAAACCGTTTCGCGCAGGGCTCGATCGCCGACCTGCTCGATCCCGAGGCGGTGACGGTCGACAAGCTGGAGCTGCCCGAACTGGGGTATCCGGGGGTCGGCGACGCGCTGGAGATCAACGGCAAGCGGGTGAGGGTGGCGGCGGTCACCACCGGGCTGCGCGGTTTCGGGGGCACCCTGCTGTACTGCTCGATCGCCAAGGCCCGCGAGATCGCCGGCAGCGGCGGGGACCGCTGCACCGCGCTGCTGATCGGGCTGTCGCCCGGCAGGGACGCCGTCGGGATGGTCGCGCTGCTGCGGGGCATCCTGCCGCGGGCGGAGGTGTTTGCCACGGCGGACCTGTCGCGCAGCACGAAGCTGTATTACCTCAAGAACAGCGGCATCGGCACCAGCTTCGGGTTCACCACGCTGATCGCCGCCCTGGTCGGCCTGGTGATCATCGCGCTGACGATGTACACCAACGTGATCTCCAAGTCCCAGGACTACGCCATGCTGCGCGTGCTCGGCGCCCGGCGGCGCGACGTGCTGTACATCGTGTTCCTGCAGTCGCTGTACATCGCGGCGATCGGCATCCTGCTGGGGTTCCTGCTGCTGGCCGGGTTCCTGTCCGGCACGCGCGAATCGGCGCTGCCGGTCTCCCTGCCGTGGCTGGTGGGCCCGGCGCTGGCCGCAGCGACGCTGCTGCTCTGCCTGCTGGGGTCGCTGCTGGCGATGCGGCGGGCGGTGAAGATCGAGCCCGCCAGCGCGTTCCGATGATGGAGCGAGCGTGAGGCCGGCCCCGGTCATCCAGCTGCAGCGGGTGGCGCGCGATTTCCACGACGGCCGCCAGAACCGGCGCGTGCTCTTCCCGCTGGACCTGTCGGTGCACCGCAGCGAGCTGACCATCATCTCCGGGCCGTCGGGCAGCGGCAAGACCACGCTGCTGACCATCATGGCGCTGATCCAGCGGCCGTCGCAGGGCCGGGTGCTGATCGGGGAGCAGGACGTGGCCGGGGCGACCGAGGACCTGCGGGCGACGCTGCGGCTGCGGCACTTCGGCTTCGTGTTCCAGAACGCCGCCCTGATCCCGGCGCTGAGCGTGGCCGAGAACGCCCTGATGGCGGCGGCCGTGCAGGGGGGCGCCGTCACCGCGGCGGCGCGGCGCCGCGCCCAGGAGGCGCTGGACACCCTCGGCATGGCCGATTTCTGGGACATCAACGTCAGCAAGCTCTCGGGCGGCCAGAAACAGCGGGTGGCCATCGCCCGGGCCCTGGTCAACGACCCCGAGCTGATCCTGTGCGACGAGCCGACCTCGGCCCTGGACGTGGAAAGCAGCGCCATCGTGCTCAAGACCCTGAAACGGCTGTCGACCGAGGGACGGGCCGTCATCCTGGTCACCCATGACCCGCGCGTCTTCCCCTACGCCGACCGCCTGGTGCAGCTGGTCGACGGCAGGATCGCGACCGACACCGGGACCAAGCACACAACCGATGCGAGCGCCGATGCGTAAGAAACTCCTTCCCGTCGCGGCCGCGGCCGCCGTCGTCCTGCTGGTCATATTCATCGTGTCGGCCATCGGCCGGGCGGGGAAGCGGTACCCCGCGGCCGCCGCGCCCGACCTGAACCGGGCCCCGCTGGTGATGTACGGCCTGGTCCAGCCGGCCGGCAAGCCGGTCGCGGTGGCGCCCGCCGTGGCGGGGACCGTCAGGCGAATCATGGCCGCCGAGGGCCGGGCGGTCCGCGCCGGGCAGCCGCTCTGCCTGCTGGACGACGCGGTCGAGCGCGCCCAGCATGATGTCACCGACGCCCAGATCGAGTACAGCCGGCGCGCCGCGGCCATCAGCGCCGAGAACCTCCGCCGCAACGAGGCGCTGCTGCCGTCGGGCGGCATCACCGAGGCCGAGTACACCCAGCTGAAGCTGAAGCAGCGGCTGGACGACGCCGATATCACGGTCCGCATCCGGCAGGCCGCGCTGGCCGACGCCCAGCTCAGGCAGAAGGTGGTGGCCGCCCCGATCGACGGGGTCGTGTACAAGCTCGACCTGAGGCCCGGCGAGCAGTTCACGCCCGCCGACCGGGACAGGATCATCATCGGCCCGCCCGAGCTGGAGCTGGTCTGCGACCTGGAGACGCTGTGGATCGGCCGCCTCGACACGCTCCGGACTTACCGGGTGTTCAACGCCGAGACCGGCGAACCGGTCGGCACGGCGCGCGTCCGGTCGCAGGCCCGTTACCTGCGTTCCCGTTCCCTGCAGACGGAGGATCCGAAGCAACGGCAGTCGGCCACCTATCAGGAAGTGGTCATGCGGTTCCGGCCCGACCGGCCCGGGCTGCCCATCGGCCTGTCGGTGATGGTCAAACCGCATGACCGGTAACGGCAAAGCCCATCGGCTTGGCAGCCGAAGGGCTTCATCGTTCTCACTGGCTGGGGGACAGGGATTCGAACCCCGATACCATGGTTCAGAGCCATGTGTCCTGCCGTTGGACGATCCCCCAGTTATGGCCGTAAAGTGCAATTATACCTGAAACCGCGTTGTTTGTCAATTGCGATAAAAAAAACGGCCCCGGCACGAGGGGCTTGACAGCGACGGGGCAAATGGTATAAAATTGGGTGGTTCGGGACATACGGCGCTATCGTCTAGTGGCCTAGGACGGATGGTTCTCAGCCATCAAACCGGGGTTCGATTCCCCGTAGCGCTACCAATAGCAAGACCCTGCCGGCGGCAGGGTCTTTTCGTTTGCCCGCTTCACGGCGCCGCCGGGACGACGATCCAGAAGGTGCTGCCCTTGCCCGGCTCGCTCTCGACGCCGGCCGAGCCGCCGTGCGTCTCGGCCACGTGCTTGACGATCGACAGCCCCAGCCCGGTGCCGCCCAGCTCGCGCGACCGCGATCGGTCGACGCGGTAGAACCGCTCGAACAGCCGGGGCAGGTGCTCGGCCGGGATGCCCGGCCCCTGGTCGCTCACCGCCAGCTTCACGCCGCCGGGCACGGCCGCGGCGCTGACGGTGATCGTCGACCCCGCGGGCGCGAACTTGGCGGCGTTGTCCAGCAGGTTGACCAGCGCCGTGGTGATCCGCCCCTCGTCCGCCGCGATCGTCAGGCCCAGCGCGGGACCGTCCGGCAGCGCCACCCGCAGGCCCCGGCCGCGGACCTGCGGAGCCACGGCGTCCAGCGCCCGGTCGATCAGCTGGCGCACCACGAGCGGTTGCCGGTCGAGCCGGATGCTCCCGGTCTCCAGCCCTGTCAGGTCGAGCAGGTCGTTGACGATCTTGGTCATCCGCCCCGCCTGCCGCTCGATCCGCTCCAGGAAGTCGTCGCGCTGGGCCGGGACGTCCTTGGCCCCGTCCCGCAGCGCCTCGGCGTACCCGACCACGGCCGACAGCGGCGTCTTCAGCTCGTGCGACACGTTGGCCACGAAGTCGCGCCGCAGGCCCTCCAACCGCCGGATGTCGGTGATGTCCAGCAGCACCAGCACCTGTCCGATTGCCGGGTCGTCAGAGCGCGACGCGTGCGCCAGCAGGATCCTGCCGTTGATCTCGATCTCCACCCGGTCGCGGTCACCGCTGACCAGCTGTTCCATCTGCGGCAACCGGATCAGCTCCAGCAGCAGCTTCCCGGGCGCGCCCTCCCGGTCGGTCCCCATCATCGCCGCCGCCGCCGGATTGGCCAGCACCACCTTCCCCTCCGGCCCGATCACAACGACGCCCTCGCTCATGCCGCCCAGGATCGACTCCAGCTGGGCGGTCTTCTCCCGTAATCTGCCGGCCGCTTGCTCCCAGGATTCGGCCATGGCGTTGAGCGAACGGGCGATCTGCATCGTTTCGGCCGGCCCGTCGCTGATGGATGCCCGCGCCTGGAATTCGCCCGCCGCGATCCGCTGGGCCACGGCGCCGGTACGCTTGATCGCCCGGGCGGCGGGGTCCCAGATCAGGCTGGTCGAGGCCAGCAGCAGCAGCACCGCCGCGGCCAGCGCGATCACCAGGCTGACCACCAGCCGCCGCTGGAACCGGATGAACCGCTGCCAGGGCCAGGCGATGCGGCAGTACCCCCACACCGTGCCGTCCTGCTTCAGGGACACGGCCAGATAGATCATGTCCTGCCGCAGCGTCCTGCTGTAGCGCATGGCATAGCCCCAGCCCTCGGCGTTGGACCGGAGGATCTCCGGCCGGACCAGGTGGTTGTCCATCGCACCGATGTCGGCCGACCGGATGTCCGAGTCGCTGACCACCGCGCCGCTGCGGTCGATGATGCTGATCCGCTTCCCCAGCAGTCCTGATTGCGCCAGCGTGAACGCCTGCAATGAATCGGATGCGCGCCCCTTGGCCAGCAGGGATTCGTACTGCTGGCCCAGCAGCAGCGCCTGCTCCCGCATCTCCTCGGCCGCCAGCCGCAGCAGGTAGTGGCGGGCGTCGAGCGCCAGGAACAGGCCCAGCGCGGCGAACACCAGCAGCAGCGACAGCAGGCCGTAGACGGTCAGCTTGGCGCGCAGGCTGCGGATCACGGCCGCTCCTGCAGCTTGTACCCGAACGATTTCACGGTGACGATGGCCTTGGTCAGCATTGGTATCTTGGCGCGCAGATGGCGGATGTGGACGTCGACCGTGCGCGACTCGCCGTTGTAGTCATGGCCCCACACCGCGGCGAGGATCTGGTCGCGGGAATGCACCCGGCCCGGCCGCTGCAGGAGGTACGTCAGGAGGCCGAACTCCTTGGCGGAAAGCTCGATCTCCGTCTTGCCGATCGTCACGATGTGGCGTTCGTCATCCAGCAGCAGCTGGCCGTATCTGATCACCTTCGAGACGGGGCCGGCCTTCTGGCTGCGGCGCAGTATCGCCTTGACCCGCGCCATCAGCTCATTCGGGGAAAAGGGCTTGATGACGTAATCGTCGGCCCCCATTTCCAGCCCCACGATCCGGTCCGTCTCTTCGCCCTTGGCCGTCAGCATGATGATGGGCAGCCATTTCGTCGCCGGATCGGCGCGCAGCATCCGACACAGCTCCAGCCCGTCGATGCCCGGCAGCATCAAGTCCAGGATCAGCAGGTCGGGAGGATTCGAGCGGATCTTCGCCAGGGCCGCTTCCCCGTTGTCGTACATCACGGAGTCGTGGCCGTTCTTCCGCACGTAGTGCTCGATCAGGTCCGCGACATCCCGGTCATCTTCGACGATGGCGATCCGTTTCGGCATACGATCCTCATTGATGGTACTGTGCAATAATAACCAATTCCCGGGTAAAAGTAAAGTGAAATGGTTGTGAACGTGATGTAACGATCAGGTTAAAGGTCGTGGCAGGCTTGCCGGGTCGTCGTTCACGCCGATTTCAAACGGCGTCAACCGCACCCTAACCCGCCGCGAGTATAATCCCGCCGTGAAGAAAACGCGACCGACATTGGACCTGGCGCTCAGCGCACTGTTCCTCGGCCTGCTGCTGCTGATCATCGCCGTGGCGGTGCTCTCCTCCCAGCCCGAGGATCGCTGCCGGCGGCATGACGGCGGCGGCCCGTTCGGGGTGATCCGCTGATGGGACGCGCCGACCTGCACATCCATTCCGATCATTCCGATGGGGCGGCGACGGTCGCCCAAATCCTGTTCCGGGCGCGGCACCTCGGCCTGGATGTCATCGCCATCACCGATCATAACGAGATCGCCGGCGCCCAGGAGGCCCGACGGCTGGCAACACGGTGGCAGCTGCCCGTCCAGGTGATCGTGGGCGAGGAAGTGACGACCTCGGAGGGCCACCTGGTGGGCCTGTTCCTGAAAGAACGCATCCGGCCGTTGCTGACCGCCGCCGCCACGGTCGATGAGATCCACCGCCAGGGCGGCCTGGCAGTTGCGGTCCACCCCTTCTCTGCCTGGCTGAAACTGTTCGACTGCGGCGGCGTCGGACGGCTGGTGGAACGGCTGCAATTCGATGCCATCGAGACGGCCAACGGCAACATCACCGAGGGCTGGTCCAACGCCTGGACGGAGTCCTACAACCGGAAGGTCACACATCTGGCCGGGGTCGGTGGTTCTGATGCCCATACTGAAGTGGCGGTGGGCCAAGCCATCACCCTCTTTCCGGGCACCGATGTTCAGATGCTGCGCCGGGCCATCTATTATAAGACGACCTCGGTTTGGGAAAGCCCATGGAAACTGGGCGCGGTGGCCGATTTTGTCCGCAACCACCTCAAGGGCAAGATGGACCTGTTCGGGGCCAAGGGCGGCGCGATCAGCCAATCCCATGCGATTTAACCTGCACATAACACACCATCAACGACGTCATCACATTCGTGGTGTATCATCCATCAGTCAACAGCAACCGCAGGAAAGGAAACCCATGAGAGCTCGGAAGGTCATGACCCTGGCGCTGGTGCTGGCGACGGCCGCCGGCACGACACTGGCCCAAACCCGCAGGAAACCGCAGGCCGACACCGCCATCACCAACCTCCAGGCCCGGATGGAGCAGCTGACCACGGAACTGGGGGGCCTGAGGGCCCAGCTGGCCATCGCACAGCAGCAGCCCCAACAGACCGGCCAGACGGCGGCCGAGGGGAAGATCGCCGACCTGAACGACAAGCTGGCCGGCCACGACGAGCGGCTGGCCGTGACCGAGAGCGACCTGGCCGGCCTGAAGAAGCTGAAGGTCTCGGGCTACATCCAGGCCCGGTACGAGTACCTCGACTACGACCCGTTTGTCGAGCGGGCCACGACCACCGATAAGCTGGGCGTCAAGTCGACCTCCACCCCCGGCTCCCAGGGCCAGTCGGTGTTCTACGTCCGCCGCGGCCGGTTCAAGCTCACCTATACCCCGGGGCCGCTCTCGCAGTACGTGATCACCATTGACGGCGCCAAGGACAAGGTCACCTGCAAGGACCTGTACGTCGTGCTGACCGAGCCCTGGACCGGATTGGGCATCAGCCTCACCACCGGCCAGTTCAACTGGCCGTGGGGCATCGAGGTCGAGCGCTCGTCCTCGAGCCGCGAGGTGCCGGAACGGTCGCTGGCCACCCGCAGCCTGTTCCCGGGCGAGCGCGACCGCGGCGTCAAGCTGACGGTCAAGCCGCACGCCAAGGTGACCGTCGACCTCGGCCTGTTCAACGGCTGGGGCGTCGACAACAGCACGTTCACTTGGCAGGACCCCACCAAGCAGAAGGACGTGATCGCCCGGGCCAAGGTCGACCTCGGTTTCGTGGCGCTGACCGGCTCGTACTATGACGGCCAGTACTACGACCCGGCGACCTCCACCACCAGCCTGCGCAGCTCGGTCCCGGCGTCCGGCAGCATGACCAGCACCACCACGACCGCCGACAAGCGCAGGTACAAGGGCCGGATCGGCGGCGGCGTGGAGGCCTACTACCAGTTCCTGCCGCTGGGCGGCACCGCCCTGCTGGCCGAGGGCGTGATGGGCAAGGAGAAGGGCAAGGACGTCGAGGGCGGCTACCTGATGCTGGTGCAGAACGTCGGGGACCGGTTGAACCTGGCCTTCCGGGGCGACATGTATAACTCCGATGTCAAGGGCGGCGAGTACAACCACACCTGGACCCTGACCCCGGCCATCAACTACTGGTGGGACGACGCGGTGCGGCTGACCGTGGCCTATGACCTGACGCACACCAACATGGACGCCCAGATGAAGCATTCCAACCCGGCCAACCCGGCCGGCGCCGTGCTCGATCCCCGTGACAACAAGCTGACCTGCCAGGTCCAGATCAAGTTCTAACCAGATGCTCAATCGAAAGGATCGACCATGATGAAGAGATCCCTGGTAATCGCAATGGCGGCGGTGCTGGCCGTGACCCTGGCCGGGGTCGCCCTCGCCGGCCGCTCCATCACCCTCAAGGGCTCCGACACCCTGCTGCTGCTGGGCCAGCGATGGGCCGAGGAATACATGAAGGCCAATCCCGGCACGGTGATCCAGGTCACCGGCGGCGGCTCGGGCGTGGGCATCGCGGCGCTGATCAACGGCTCGACCGACATCTGCCAGGCGTCGCGCGCGATGAAGGCTTCCGAGAAGCAGAAGCTGCGCGACCGCTACTACTCCACCGGCGTCGAGATACCGGTGGCCAAGGACGGCGTCACCCTCTACGTCAGCGAGAAGAACCCGGTCAGCGAGCTGACCATCGAGCAGATCCGCGCCATCTACACCGGCGCCATCACCAACTGGAGCAAGGTGGGCGGGCCGGACGCCGGGATCGTGCTCTACGGCCGCGAGAACAGCTCGGGCACCTACGCCTTCTTCCGCGAGGTGGCGCTCAAGAACGCCGATTACAGCGCCAGCATGCAGAGCCTGCCGGGCACCTCGGCCGTGGTCAATGCGGTGTCCAAGGACGTCAACGGCATCGGCTATGGCGGCGCGGCCTACGCCAAGGGCGTCAAGGAGATCGCCATCAAGACCGCCAAGGGCAGCTACAAGCCGACCTCCGAAAACGTCAAGTCCGGCCTCTACCCGCTGTCCCGCGACCTGTACTGGTATCTCAAGGGCAAGCCCTCGGGCGAGATCAAGAAGCTGGTCGACTGGGCGCTGTCACCGGCCGGCCAGGAGATCGTGACCAAGGTGGGATACTTCACCATTAAATAGCCGGACCGACGTACGCGGGGCGGACCGTCTGGATCGCGGCCGTCCCGCTGCAACCTCCGGCAGCGAACGTGCGAGATCCCGGCGCCAGGCAAACGGGGTCTCCACGTCTTTATCAGCGGACGGGACCATGAGCCTCAAAGCTGGCAGATTCAAATATTTCAAGGAAGAGCTGATCGAGAACGCGATCAGGCTGACCGCCTTGTCGGCGATCGTCAGCATCTTCCTGATCTTCCTGTTCGTATTCAAGGAGTCGATGCCGGTGCTGTACGACCAGGTGGTGCGGCAGGAGGCGACCGTGGCCGGTTTCTTCAGGGGGCTGGACTGGCAGCCGGTATCGGAGTACCCGCGGTACTCGTTCTGGCCGATCATCCTGGGCTCGCTCAAGGTGACGCTGATCGCCATGCTGTTCGCGGTACCGGTGGCGGTCGGCGCCGCGTTGTTCTCGGCAGAATTCGCGCCCGCCCGGCTGAAGGAGGTCATCAAGCCGATGGTCGAGGTCCTGGCCGGCATCCCCAGCGTGGTGCTGGGGTTCTTCGCGCTGATCTTCATGGCCACCTTCCTGCAGCGGCTGTTCGGCTGGCATATCCGGCTGAACGCGGTCAACGCCGGGCTGGCGCTGGGCGTGACCATCATCCCGCCGATCTACTCGCTGTGCGAGGACGCCATTTCCTCGGTGCCCCGCTCCTTCCGCGAGGCGGCCCTGGGGCTGGGGGCAACTCCCTGGCAGACCGCGCTGCACGTGGTGCTGCCGGCCGCCCTGCCCGGCATCTCGGCCGCGGTGCTGCTGGGCATGGGCCGGGCGATCGGCGAGACCATGGTGGTGCTGATGGCGGCCGGCAACGCGCCCCAGTTCACCTTTGACATTCTGCACTCGACCAGGACCATCACCGCCACCATCGCGGCCGAGCTGGGCGAGGTGGTGTTCGGCAGCGCCCATTACCACACCCTGTTCTTCCTGGGGCTGCTGCTGTTCGCGGTGACCTTCGTGATCAACCTGGTCTCCTGGTCCCTGTTCGACCGCCTGATGGCCAAACTGTACGGCGCCAGGAACTGACACCACCCACAGCGAGGCAGCCGTGACCAAGCAAACCGGTAGACCGATCAAGGTGCTGTTCCTGTGCACCGCCAACGCCGCCCGCAGCCAGATGGCCGAGGCCCTGCTGCGGCACCGTCACGGGGACCGGTTCGACGCCCACAGCGCCGGGCTGGAACCGGCCGGGATCCATCCCCTGGTCGGGCCGGTGCTGAAGGAGATCGGCGTGACGATGGACGGGCAGCGGTCGAAATCCGTCGCGGAGTACCTCGGGTCCGAGCACTTCGGGTACATCATCACCGTGTGCGCCGCCGCCGAGAAGAACTGCCCGACCGCCTTCCCCGACATCGCGATCCGGCTGCATTGGCCGGTCGACGACCCCGCGGGGCCGGGAACGCCGGCGGAACAACTGGCGCGCTTCCGTGCAGCACGGGACGAGCTCGACCGCCGGATCGGCGACTGGATCTCACATTTGCCGGGGAACGGAAGCGATGAGCGAGCATAGCCGACGCAAGGTGTCCGACCGCCTCGGCATCGGGATGACCGGGCTGGCCACGGCGCTGATCCTGGCCATCCTGCTGGTGATCCTGGGGACCATGGTGGCCGGCGGCCACCGGGTCATTTCCTGGGAGTTCCTGTCCCAGCCGCCGCGCGAGGGCATGACCCGGGGCGGCATCTTCCCCGCCATCTTCGGCATGGTGTTCTCGGTGCTGATCATGCTGATCGCCGTGCTGCCGATCGGCGTCGCCACGGCGGTCTACCTGCACGAATACGCCAAGCCCGGCCACTGGCTGACCAAGCTGGTGCGGGGCGCGGTCAACAACCTGGCCGGCGTGCCGTCCATCGTCTTCGGCCTGTTCGGGCTGGGATTCTTCATCCAGTTCATCGGTCGCGGCCTGGATGCCTCGCTGGGCAAGGAGATGCTGTTCGGCCAGCCCTGCATCCTGTGGGCCGCGCTGACATTGGCCCTGCTCAACCTGCCGATGGTGATCGTGGCCACCGAGGAGGCGCTGCGCGCCGTGCCCCGGGACGAGCGGGCCGGGGCCCTGGCCTTGGGCGCCACCCGCTGGCAGACCATCCGCCACGTGGTGCTGCCGCAGGCCCTGCCCGGCATCCTCACCGGCACGGTGCTGGTGATTGCGCGCGGCGCGGGCGAAGTGGCACCGATCATGTTCACCGGCGCGGCCTACTTTCTGCCGTCGCTGCCCAAGGCGCCCACCGACCAGTTCATGACCCTCGGCTACCATATCTTTGTGATGACCACCCAGTCGCCGGACATCGAGGCCACGGTACCGATCGCCATGGGCGCCACCCTGGTGCTGCTGTGCCTGACCATCGCGCTCAACCTGGTGGCCGTGGTCATCCGGTCGCGCACCCGCAACGCCTTGCGAAAGGGACGCTGAAATGGCTGGTTCGACAGCCGACCGCATCGACATCACCGGCTTCAACCTCTACTATCACGCCACCCGGGCGTTGGAGGACATCACGCTGGCAATCCCGGAGCGCGAGGTGACGGCCATCATCGGGCCGTCCGGCTGCGGCAAGTCCACCCTGCTGCGCGCGATCAACCGGATGAACGACCTGATCGACGGCGTGCGCACCGATGGCGGGCTGCGGCTGGACGGCGAAGACATCTACCAGCGCGGCATCGACGTGGTGGAACTGCGCCGCAAGGTCGGCATGGTGTTCCAGCGGCCCAACCCCTTCCCCAAGTCGATCTACGAGAACGTGGCCTTCGGCGTGCGGATGGGCGGCAACGGCCTGTTGAAGACCCGCCTGGACGAGGTGGTCGAACGTTCGCTCAAGGAGGCGGCCATCTGGGACGAGGTGCGCGACCGGCTGCAGCGCTCGGCCATGGAGCTGTCCGGCGGACAGCAGCAGCGGGTCTGCATCGCCCGCGCCCTGGCGGTGGAGCCCGAGGTGATCCTGATGGACGAGCCGGCCTCGGCCCTGGACCCGCTGGCCACGGCCAAGATCGAGGAGCTGATCTTCCGGCTCAAGGAGAAATATACGATCGTCATCGTCACCCACAACATGCAGCAGGCGGCGCGGGTGTCGGACCGCACGGCCTTCCTGATGCTGGGCCGGTTGATCGAATACGATAAGACGTCGAAGATCTTCACCTCGCCGTCAAACAAGCTGACCGAGGAATACATCACCGGCCGGTTCGGTTGATCAACGATACGGAGGGACTCCATGAGCGCATTGATCCTCTGGCATGACCAGCGCGGGTCGGCTGAGACGCTGGCCCGGCAGCTGCAGGCGGCCACCGGGGCGGCGATCGAGGCCATCCAGACCGAGCGGCCGGTGGGCTGGTTCGACCGTCTCCTCCAACGCGACGTCGCCATCAAGCCCCCCCAGTCCGATCCCAAGACCCACAGGCTGGTGATCATCTGTTGCGCCACGCCACGCGGCCGGCTGCCGATCGAGGTCCGGTCCCTGCTCTTCCAGTTCCGGACGCGGATCAGCGCCCTGGCCTGCGTGCTGATCCCCGACACATTCACCACCAACACGGAATTCGCCCTGGCGGACATCGAACGGCATGCCAGCCAGCGACCGGTCGCCCTGGTCGAACTACCGTTGCGCGAACTATCCGAAGCGGCAGGTGAGGCCTCGCGGCCCTGGATCGCGCAGCGGAAAATGGAACTGTTCCGGGACCAACTCAAGAACTACCTGCAATAACCCTTCGATCGGACGGATGCGCATGGAACAACGGCATTTTGACCTGGAACTGCTGCAGCTCAAGGAAAAGCTGCTGATGATGGCGGCCCGCACCGAGGCGCTGATCAATCAGGCCATCGATTCGCTGAAGCAGCGTGATCCGAAACTGGCCGAGGATATCTTCCGGCTGGACAAGGAGATCGACGGCATGGAGGTCGAGATCGAGGAGCAGGCCATCGCCCTGATCGCCCTGCACCAGCCCACCGCCGGCGACCTGCGGTTCCTGGTCGGGGCCATCAAGATCAACAACGACCTGGAGCGGATCGGCGACCATGGGGTGAACATCGCCGAGAGCGCGATCCGTCTCTCGTCGGAGCCGGCGATCAAGCCGCTGATCGACATCCCCAGGATGGCGGCGCTGGCCACGGGCATGCTCACGGACAGCCTGGACGGCTTCGTCAACAGCCATCCCGACAAGGCCCGCGTCGTGTGCGGCCGTGATGACCAGGTGGACGAGCTCAAGGACCAGATCTTCCGCGAGCTGCTGACCTACATGATGGAAAAACCGGACACCATCACCAGGGCCATGGACCTGATCCTGGTCTCCCGCAACCTGGAGCGGATCGCCGACCTGTCGACCAACATCTGCGAGGAGACCATCTACATCGCCGAGGCCAAGGTGATCAAGCACCATGCCGAAGAAACACCACATCATCCATGATCCTTGCCGGCCTGTCGGCCGTGAATGGTACGCATTTCACTTTGGCACCCGGTTCATCCGTTCGCAGGGTTTTCGGCCCGATCAGCTGTATGACCGTCAGGGCAAGCGCTGCTACGTCCTGATCGCCGACCTCTGCAGTTTCACCGCGTTCTTCAGGGCCACCGACGATGTCGCGCTGGTACGGGCGTTTGATGAGGATATCAATGCCCAACCCGGCGACATCAGCGGCCCGCCATTGGTGGGTGATGGGTCAAGCGTTGGTGTTCTGGTCTCGATTCTGCTGGCTGGTGGCGACTGCCTGCGGATGGCATTCAAGCGGGGGGCCTGTGCGGGCTGTCGGGCGAGCAGCGCTGCTACGGTATATGCGCATCGATTCGTTTGTTTTATCGCCATCCCAACCGAAACGCCTGTACGTTGCTTCAGGAAAGCTCAACAAGCCATCAGAGACAACGGTCTGCCGGCGAGAGATCAGTGCATCGGTGCAATGTACCATGTTGTGAAAGACCGGAACAAATGCTCCGGTCTTTTCGTTAATGCAGATTTAACATGGATTTTACAGAGAATCAACATAAAGCCACTATAATAGCAATACGACATAAGATAAACTTGAGGACAAGGGGTGATCACATGAATAAAATGCTCCAGCCGACAACGGGTGCCCTGCTGCTGGCAATCGTTCTAACCGGCTGCGGCCGTCAAAAGACATCGATCACCATGGCCGGGTCCACCGCCTTCCAGCCGTTCGCCGAAAAGCTGGCCGAGCAGTACATGATCGGGCATCCGGACATCAGCATCACGGTCCAGGGCGGGGGTTCGGCGGTCGGCATCCAGTCGGCCCTTTCCGGCGCGGCCCAGATCGGCATGGCGGACCTGGTGCAGCTGCCCCCCGAGGCCAAGGACCTGACGGCCGTGCCGGTGGCCCGCGACGGCATCGCCGTGGTGGTCAATCCCGCCAACACGGTCGCCGGGCTGACCATGGCCCAGATCCGGGGCATCTTCAACGGCACCATCCGCAACTGGAAGGACATCGGCGGGGCGGACGCGCCCATCACCGTGGTCTCCCGCGAGGCCGGCTCCGGTACCCGGACGTCGTTCGAGCAGATCGTGGGCGGCATCGCGCTGTCCAAGGACGCGCTGATCCAGGACTCCAACGGCACCATCCGCGAGACGGTCGCCAACGACGCCAACGCGGTCGGCTACCTCTCCCACGGCCTGCTCAACGAGAAGATCAAGGCGCTGCAGGCGGACGGCCGGGACTGCACCACCGAGGCGATCATGGCCGGGACGTACACGCTGGTCCGGCCCATCTACCTGCTGGTCAAGGGGACCGGTTCGGAGCAGATCACGGCCTTCATCGACTACGTCCTGTCGCCCGAGGGCCAGCAGACCATCAAGTCCAACGGCCTGATCCCGGTCAAGTGACCGGGGCAGACGGCTCACGGCAGCTGACACCCAGCCGGCCGACATGAAGCTGTTCGGAGAAAAGGGCGTCGAGCGGCTACTGACCGGGATCGCCTTCTCGGCGATCTCGGCCCTGCTGTTGATCGCCCTGTTCATCTTCTCCGAGGGCCTGCCGTTCATCATGCGCTACGGGCTGCGCGGGTTCCTGTTCTCCTCGGAGTGGCAGCCCCAGGCCGGTCAGTTCGGCATCTTCCCCATGATCGTGGCCACGCTGTGGGTGACGCTGGGCGCGATCGCCATCGGCGCGCCGCTGGGCGTGGCCGGTGCCGTCTTCCTCACCGAGTTCATGCCGCGGCCGGTGATGCGGGCGGTCAAGCCGACCATCGAGCTGCTGGCCGGCATCCCCTCGGTGGTCTACGGCTTCATCGGCGTGATGGTGCTGGCCCCGCTGATCCGGTCGACGTTCGGCGGCCCCGGCCTTTCCCTGTTGGCGGCCTCCATCATCCTGGGCGTGATGATCCTGCCGACCGTGATCAGCATCTCGATCGACGCGATCATGGCGGTGCCCCAGTCGTACCGGGAGGGCTCGCTGGCGCTGGGAGCGACCACCTGGCAGACCGTGCGGATGGTGACCGTGCCGGCCGCCAGATCCGGCATCATCGCCAGCATCATCCTGGCGATGGGCCGGGCGGTGGGCGAGACCATGGCCGTGATCATGGTGGCCGGCAACGCGGTGAAGCTCCCGGGCTCGGCGCTGGACTCCGTGCGCACCCTGACCGCCAACATCGCCCTGGAGATGGGCTACGCCACCGGAACGCACCGCCAGGCCCTGTTCGCCACCGGCGTGGTACTGTTCGTGGTGGTGATGGCCCTCAACTCGATCGCCGGCCTGGCCATCCGGCAGAAGGCCGGCAGACGATGAGGATCCTGCCGAAGCACACGCAACGGGCCGCCATTGCCGCGCTGGGCGGGGCCACATTGCTGACCCTGTCGCTGCTGGTCTTCATCATCGTCTTCGTGCTGGAAAAGGGCCTGCCGGTCCTGAGCCTGCGGTTCCTGTTCACCAATCCCCAGGACATGGGCCGGGCCGGGGGCATCTTCCCGACGCTGGTCGGTTCGGTCGTCCTGCCCCTGCTGGCGGTGGCCATCGCCACGCCGCTGGGCGTGGGCACGGCGGTCTACCTGACGGAGTACACCCGCGAGTCCCGGCTGACCCGCGTCATCCGCTTCGGCACCGACTGCCTGGCCGGGATCCCGTCGATCATCTTCGGCCTGTTCGGGTTCATCTTCTTCGTCACCACCCTGCGGATGGGCTGGTCGATCATCTCCGGCGGGCTGACCCTGGCCTTCATGATCCTGCCCACCATCATCCGCACCACCGAGGAGGCCGTGCGGGCCGTGCCCAGGGCCTACCGCGAGGTCAGCTATTCGCTGGGGGCCACCCGCTGGCAGACCGTGCGCCGGGTGATCCTGCCCAACGCCCTGCCCGGCATCGTCACCGGCGTGATGCTGGGCGTGGGCCGGTCGATCGGCGAGACCGCGGCCGTGATCTTCACCGCCGGGTCGTCGCTGCGGCTGCCGTCGTCCGTGTTCGACTCCACCAGGACGATGGCCGTCCATTTCTACATACTGGCCCGCGAAGGGATCTCCACCGAGAACGCCTACGGCACGGCGGCGGCGCTGGTGATCGCCGTGCTCTCCGTCAACCTGATCGCCTATTGGTTGATGAACCGCGTGATGGCCAGGCGATCATGAACCCCAAGATCGACATCCAGGGGTTGACCGTCAGCCACGACGGCCAGCCGCTGCTGCGGAACGTGGACCTGGCGGTGCCGGAGCACCGGATCCTGGGCATCATCGGGCCGTCGGGGTCCGGCAAGACCACCTTCCTGCGGACCCTGAATCGCATGAACGACCTGGAGCCGGGGTTCCACGCCGAGGGGCGGGTATTGCTGGACGGCCAGGACATCCATCACCCCTCGTTCGACGCGGTCGCCCTGCGCCGCAGGGTGGGCATGGTCTTCGCCCTGCCGGTGGCCCTGCCGATGAGCATCTACGACAACGTGGTCTACGGCCCCCGGCAGTCCGGCGACCGCCGGGGACGGTTCGACGAGATCGTCGAGCGGTCGCTCAAGGCCGCGTTCCTGTGGGACGAGGTCAAGGACCGCCTGTCCCTGTCCGGCCTGCGGCTGTCCGGCGGCCAGCAGCAGCGGCTGTGCCTGGCCCGGACCCTGGCGCTGGAGCCCGACGTGATCCTGCTGGACGAGCCCTGCTCCGGCCTCGATCCCATCTCCACCGCCAAGATCGAGGAGGCCCTCACCCTCCTCAAACAGCGATACACGATCATCCTGGTGACCAACAACACCAAGCAGGCGGCGCGGGTCGCCGATGAGACGGCGTTCTTCCTGATGGGGGAGCTGGTCGAGACCGGGCCGACCGGCAAGCTGTTCACCGTGCCGGCCGACAAGCGCACCAACGATTACATCACCGGCCGCTTCGGCTGATGCCATGACGAACAAGATCGACATCCGGGACCTGGACCTGTTCTACGGCAAGTTCCACGCGCTCAAGGACGTCAGCATGGCGGTGCGGCAGAACGGGATCACCGCCCTGATCGGGCCGTCCGGCTGCGGCAAATCCACCCTGCTGCGCTGCCTCAACCGCATGAACGACCTGATCCCCGGTTGCCGGGTGTCGGGCAGCGTGGCCCTGGACGGCCGGAACATCTACGCGCCCGATGCCGAGGTCGCTTCCCTCCGAAAACGTGTCGGCATGGTCTTCCAGCGGCCCAATCCCTTCCCGTTGTCGGTCCGCGACAACGTGGTCTACGGCCTGAAGGTCGCGGGATCGCACGACCGCAGGCAGCTGGCGGAGACCGCCGAACGCAGCCTGCGGGGCGCCTGGCTGTGGGACCAGGTCAAGGACAAGCTCGACGCCCCGGCGCTGGGGCTGCCGCTGGACCAGCAGCAGCGGCTGTGCGTGGCCCGGTTGTTGGCGGTCCAGCCCGAGGTGATCCTGATGGACGAGCCCTGCTCGGCCCTCGACCCCATCGCCACCATGAAGATCGAGGAGCTGATGCTGGAGTTGAAGCGGGACTACACCATCGCCATCGTCACCCATAACATGCAGCAGGCGGCGCGGGTCTCGGACTTTTCCGGCTACATGCTGCTGGGCGAGATGGTGGAGTTCGGCGAAACGAACCAGGTCTTCACCCGGCCGGCCGACAAACGGACCGAGGACTACATCACCGGCAGGTACGGTTGAGAAGCCACCGGTCGATGATGGGCGGCGATGACTATCCTCATCCTGTGGTTCGGTCATGACGGGCGCACGCGGGGCATCGCCCGGCGCCTGGGCGCCAACCCGGCGGTGGCCGTGGAACAGGTCAGGCCCGTCCGCGATCCGGGCATCTGGGGCCATCTCCGCCACAGGCTGTTTGGGTGCGACATCCGACTGCGGCCGTTGCAGCACGATCCCACGGCGTTCGCCTGTGTCGTGCTGTGCTTCGCCGTGCCGGGCGGCCGGATGCCGCTTGAAGTCGGTTCATTCCTCAGCCGCCATCGGGCCGATCTTCCACAACTTGGCCTGTTGCTGCTGCCCGACCACTTCGTCAGCAACACATCACCGGCAATAGAACGGTTCGAGCAGCTTGCCGGTCAACGCCCCATCGCCCTGCAGGAACTGCCGGTCCCCGAACTCAACCCCGACGGGTCCGGCATCGCCGCGCGGCCGTGGCTCTCGCAATGCCGGATCGATTCATTCCTGAGGAAGCTGGGACTGGCCGTCCCGGATCACACATCGCCAGCGAAGGAGACGAACTAATGGAACAACGGCATTTCGACGTGGAGCTGCTGCAGCTCAAGGACAAGCTGCTGCTGATGGCGGCCCGCACCGAGGCCCTGATCAACCAGGCCGTCGAGGCGCTGGTCCGGAAGGACGCGGCCAGGGCCCGGGACATCTTCCGCCTGGACAAGGAGATCGACGCCATGGAGGTCGAGATCGAGGAGCAGGCCATCGCCCTGATCGCCCTGCACCAGCCGGCCGCCGGCGACCTGCGCTTCCTGATCGGGGCCATCAAGATCAACAACGACCTGGAACGGATCGGCGACCACGGCGTCAACATCGCCGAGAGCGCCCTGCGGCTGGCGGACCAACCCGACCTCAAGCCGCTGATCGACATCCCGCGGATGGCGGCGCTGGCCACCGGCATGCTGAAGGACAGCCTCGACGGCTTCGTCGGCGGCGATGCCGACAAGGCCCGGGACGTCTGCACCCGCGACGACCAGGTGGACGACCTCAAGGACCAGGTCTTCCGGGAGCTGCTGACCTACATGATGGAGCGGCCGGATTCGATCACCCGGGCCATGGACCTGATCCTGGTCTCACGCAACCTGGAGCGGATCGCCGACCTGTCCACCAACATCGGCGAGGAGACCATCTACATCGCCGAGGCCCGGGTGATCAAGCACCGCTGCGACCAGCAGCCCTGATCGATCGCCCGGGACCCGACGCAAAGGCCCTGCCGCTGGCAGGGCCTTTGCGCGCGGCCTGGGCCGCGGGCGGGGCCGGTGTCAGTTGCCGTTGACCACCATGCAGGTCAGGGTGCGGTTGACGCCCTTGGTGCCCTGGATCTTGCTGATGATCAGCCGGGTCAGCTCGTTGAGCGACGCCGACTCGACGTAGGCCACGATGTCGTGCAGGCCGGTGACCACGTGGGCCTGGCGGACGCCCTTGATCTTGCGCAGCTGCTTGACCACCAGCTCGGCCTTCCCGGCGTCGCAGTTGATGAACTCGTAGGCGGCGAACATGTGGTGCGGTCCCTTCGTTGAGTGGATGGTGGAGGTTGATGCGCTGATCGGCTTTTCACGGACCGGACGGCCATCCGTATCTTATCCCAATCCCTGACCCGATGTCAAGCGGGTGCCGTCACAAATCGTCCCCCTTGTCGGCCTTGTCGAACTTGCCGCCGCACTTGAGGTAGGCGACGATGAAGCGGTCGATCTCGCCGTCCATCACCGCCCGCACGTCGCCGGTCTGCTCCAGGGTGCGGTGGTCCTTCACCATCTGGTAGGGGCAGAACACGTAGGAGCGGATCTGGTTGCCCCAGGCGATGTCGGTCTTGCCGGCCTCGATGGCCTCGCGCTTCTTGTCCTCCAGCGCCTTGTAGTGCTGGTAGAGCCGCGAGCGCAGCACCTTGTAGGCGTTGATCCGGTTCTGGTGCTGGGAGCGCTCGTTCTGCGAGCAGACCACGATGCCGGTGGGCAGGTGGGTGAGCCGGATGGCCGTCTCCACCTTGTTGACGTTCTGGCCGCCGGCCGAGCCGGCGCGGTAGACGTCGATCCGCAGGTCGGCCTCGTTGACCTCGACCTTGATGTCGTCGTCGATCTCCGGGTAGACGAACACCGAGGCGAACGAGGTGTGGCGCCGCTTGTTGGCGTCGAACGGCGAGATCCGCACCAGCCGGTGCACGCCGCTCTCGGCCTTGAGGTAGCCGTAGGCGTACCTGCCCTTGACCTCGACGGTGGCGCTCTTGACCCCGGCCTCGTCGCCCGGCTGCAGGTCGATCACCTTGTAGCCGTAGCCCTTGCGGTCCATCCAGCGGCCGTACATCCGCATCAGCATCTCGGCCCAGTCCTGGCTCTCGGTGCCCCCGGCGCCGGGGTGGATGGTGATGATGGCGTCGCGCTGGTCGTCCTCGCCGCGCAGCATGTGGCGGAACTCCAGCTCGGCGACCCCGGCGGCCAGCGCCTGCAGGTCGCGTTCGATCTCCGCCAGCGACCCGGCGTCCCCCTCGTCGACCAGCTCCAGCAGGGCGGAGACGTCGTCGCTCCTGCGCTTCAGGCCGGCCCAGGCCTCCACCCAGTCCTTGCGCTTGTTGGTTTCGGCGATGACCTGCTTGGCCTTGAGATTGTCGTTCCAGAAATCCGGCGCGGCCATCCGCTCCTCGTACCCGGCCAGCTCCCGCTCCAGCGTCTCCAGGTCAAAGATACCTCCGCAAGTTGCGGAGGTTGCCGTCGGCGATGGTCCATCCCTCCCGTAGCTCTGCGATCGTCACCGGTCCGTCCTCCATTCTTTGTTGCCGCAATGAAACTGCGATCATGCCGCACCGGGTGCTCCGGGGCAGCGTCATGGCATGGCGGCGATTCTTTCCCAGGCCGTCTTGGCCTGGCGCCGCAGCCCGGCCAGCCCGCCGTCGTTTTCGATCACGATGTCGGCCGCCCGCCGCAGCCGGACCGCCGGCAGCTGGAGGGCCATGATCCGCCGGGCCCGTTCGGCCGGCACCCCCGCGGCGGCCAGCCGCGCCAGGCGGGTGCGCTCCGGCGCGTCCACCACGACCAGGCCGTCGAGCTTGCGGTGCAGGTTCCACTGCACGATCAGCGCCGCGTCGATCACCGCCAGCGCGGCCTTCCCCGCGCGCCTCAGCTTCAGCGCCTGGAAGGCGATCTCGGCCAGCAGGTGGGGATGGACGATGGCGTTCAGGAGCCGCATCGTGCGGGCGTCGGCGAACACCAGCGCGCCCAGCGCCCCGCGGTCGATCCGCCCGTTGGCGTAGCGGATGCCCGGGCCGAACGCCCGCACCACCTCGTCGTGGCAGGGCGAGCCCGGCAGCAGCAGGGCATGGCCGATGCGGTCGGCGTCGATCACCTCGGCGCCCCAGCTCTTGAAGATCTGGGCCACCGTGCTCTTGCCCGACCCCGCCCCGCCGGTCAGGCCGATCAGCTTGAAGCGGCGCGCGCCGCCCATGGCCGCGCCCTCCCTAGTCGGTGCGCTCGTCGGACCCCTGCTCGTCGCGCTCGCGGCGGTTCTCGTCCCAGTCGCCGTCGTCCTGGTCGGCCTCCGACTGGTAGTACTCCAGCGACCAGTAGTCGCGCTCGCCCTCCGGCAGCATCATCGACTCGTAGTCGATGGTATCGGCGGCCGCCGTGTCCCCTGCCGCGGCCGCCTTCTGCGGGGCCGCCGCCGGGGCCGGGGGCGCCGGCGGGGCGGCCTGCGCCAGCAGCAGCGCCAAGGGGAGCAACAGCGCCGCGCCCGCCGCAACGCCGTACCGCACCGGACCGATCTTGGAACTCATACACGCCCCCGTCTCATGGTTCAGACCTCACGGTTCACGCGCTCAGTGCGCCTCGAACCAGTTCTTCCCCGTCCCGATCTCCACCACCACCGGCACCGACAGCTCGACCGCCCCCTCCATTTCCCGCTTCACCAGCTTCTTGACCTCGGCCAGCTCGTGCTGCGCGACCTCGAACAGCAGCTCGTCGTGCACCTGCAGCAGCATCCGGCTCTTCAGCTGCTGCTCGGCGAACAAGCGGTCGAGGTTGACCATCGCCAGCTTGATCAGGTCGGCCGCCGTGCCCTGGATCGGCGTGTTGACCGCGGTGCGCTCGGCGAAGGCCCGCCGCTGGCCGTTGTCCGAGGCGATCTCCGGCAGGTAGCGCCGCCGGCCCAGCATGGTGCAGACGAACCCGTCCTTGCGGGCCTGGGCCACGGTCAGCGCGATCCAGGCCTGCACCTGCGGGAAGTTCGCGAAGTACTGCGCGATGAACTGCGCCGCCTCCTCCACCGGGATGCCCAGCTGCTGCGACAGCCCGTACGGCCCCATGCCGTAGACGATGCCGAAGTTGATGGCCTTGGCCTTGCGCCGCATGTCCGGGGTGACTTCGTTCCCCTTCACCCCGAAAACCGCCGAGGCCGTCTCGGTGTGGATGTCACGGCCGGCCTGGAACGCCTTGTGCAGCGCGCCGTCGCCCGACAGGTGCGCCACCAGCCGCAGCTCGATCTGCGAGTAGTCGGCGGAGAGCAGCACGCAGCCCTTCGGGGCGACGAAACCCTTGCGGATCTCGCGGCCCACGCCCTCGCGCATCGGGATGTTCTGCAGATTGGGGTCGGACGAGGACAGCCGGCCGGTCTCGGTCACCGCCTGGTTGAAGGTGGTGTGCAGGCGGTGGGTGTCCGGGTCGGCGGCCAGCGGCAGGGCGTCGACGTAGGTGGACTTCAGCTTGAACAACTGGCGATAGTCCAGCACCAGCTGCGGCAGCTCGTGGGCCACGGCCAGCCGGGTGAGGACGTCGACGTCGGTGGAGTAGCCGGTCTTGGTCTTGCGGGGCTTGCCCACCTTGAGCTTGTCGAACAGGATCGCCCCCAGCTGTTTCGGCGAGTTGATGTTGAATTCCTCGCCCGCCTGGCGGTAGATGCTTTTCTCGATCTTGGCGACCTGGCGCTCCAGGTCCTTCGACATCTCCGCGAACAGGCCGGTGTCAAGCAGCACGCCGGCGGACTCCATCCTGGCCAGCACGCCGGCCAGCGGGACCTCGACCCCGTCGAACAGGTCCCGCAGTCCGGCGTCGGCCAGCTTGGGCGCGAACTGCTGCTTGAGCGCTGCCACGGCGTCGGCCCGGCGGGCCAGCAGCTGGAGCGCTTCCTTGTCATTCGTCTCGAAACTGAGTTCGGTCTGCGCTTTCTTACCGTTGGATGGCGGCCGCAGGGACACGCCCAGGTGTTCGGTGGCCAGGGCCTCCAATGACGCGTGGCCGCGGCCGGAGGGGTCGATCAGGTACGACGCCAGCATGGTGTCGAAAACCGTCCCGGCCAGCTCGATGCCGGCGCCGGCCAGCAGCCTGACCGCCCGCTTCAGGTCGTGGACGGTCTTGGCGACCTTGGGGTTCTCGAACAGCGGCTTGAACGTCGGCAGCAGCTTGGCCTCGGCGATCCAGGGCTGGCCGTCCGCGAACACCGCCATCCGGGCGGCGCCGCCGTCCTTGTCTTCCAGCTCGAAGCACAGCTCGCCGGACTTCCTGACCCTGGCGTCAAGCGACTCGGCCTCGGCGGCGGTGCGGACGGCCTGCGACTCCAGCTTCCTCACCTGGCCGGCGGCGAACTCGCGGTAGAGCGAGCCGAACTCCAGGTCCTTGAACAGCCCGGCCATTCTTTCGCGGTCGGGCTCGTGGGCCTTGAGGTCGCCCAGCGCCACGCCGGGCAGCTGCGCCAGGTGCAGGGTGACCAGCTCCTTCGACAGCTCGGCCTGGGCCTTGTTGTCCTCCAGCAGTTTCCGGATGCGGGGTTTGGCCACCCGGTCGAGGTGCCGGTAGACCTCGTCGAACGAGCCGAACTGCCTGACCAGTTCCACCGCGGTCTTGGGGCCGATGCCGGGCACGCCCGGCACGTTGTCGCTGGCGTCCCCGGCCAGCGCCAGCACGTCGACGATCCGCTCGGGCTCCACGCCCCATTCGGCCTCGACCTCCCTGGGCCCGAAGACGGTCTCCTCCGACTTGCCGCCGCGCGGCCGCACCACCTTGATCCGCTCGCCCACGATCTGGAGGAAATCCTTGTCCCCGGTGACGATGTAGGTGGTCCAGCCCTTGCGCTCGGCCTGCTTGGCCAGCCCGGCCAGCACGTCGTCGGCCTCGAAGCCCGCCTTCTCCAGCACCGGAACGCTCATGGCGCCCAGGATCTCCTTGATCCGCGGGATCTGCGGCCGCAGGTCCTCGGGCATCGGCGGCCGCTGGGCCTTGTACTGATCGTACTTCTCGTGGCGGAAGGTCGGGGCGTGGACGTCGAAGCCCACGGCCAGGTAGTCGGGCTTGTGCTCCCGCAGCAGGCCCAGCATGGTGGAGGTGAAGCCGTAGCTGGCGCTGGTGTTCTCCCCCTTGGAATTGATCAGCGGGCTGCGGATGTAGGCGTAGTAGGCGCGGTAGGCCAGGGCCGTGCCGTCGATCAGCATCAGCTTGGGCATCTTGCCCCTAAGATGGAATATGCAAAATGCAAGATGAGAGATGCAATGGTCACTCGTTCCCCAGTTTATTCCGTTTGGCGGTTATGACGGATTTCGCGATGATGTTGACGAGACTCGTTGCCTCTTCGGTCAACGACGTATCATCGCATCTTAGCAATGATGATTTTCCAGCCAGCCTTAGCCAATAGAGCGATTCCTTAAGTTCCTTCAGAACTATCTGCAGCTTGTGGATGAAATCAGCCCGGCTTTCGGCGCCACAGGCCTCCTCGTAATTGGCCCCTGCGGAACATGCCGATCGCAGCAGTTGCCCAGCGATATATTTCCCGGCATATGTTCCTGCCAATGTCGCTGACAATTTGATGCTGGCAGCCGCGAATTCGAGTAATCGATCCGACAAATCCAGTTTATAGTTTGACAATCCGGGATCCTGTATTATGCATTTTCATTTTCGCGTGTTGCATCTTGCATTAATGTGCAACAACCCCTTCCGCGCGGCCTCAAATCCTCATTATGGTTTTTTCTTGAACAACCCCTTCAACGCGTCCGCCGCCTTCTTGGCCGCCTCGTCGGCCTCCTTCTTGGCCTTCTCCTCCAGCGCCTTCCGCTCCTGGTCGATCCTGGCCTGGGCCTCGGCCTTGACCTTGTCGATCTCCTCCTGGGCCTTGCCTTTCAGCCGGGCCTGCGCCATCTGCGTGTCCCACGACACCGCCGGCTTGGGCGACTGGCCCTTCACCAGCAGGTCCAGCACCACCCGGCCGTCCTTGTCGGTGAACAGCGCGGCCGCGTTGCCGGCCTTGCCCTTCATCCTGTCGGACTCCTCTTTCGTCAGCTTGATCGAGGCCCGGTAGTCGAGGTACCCGGTGAAGCTGGAGTTGCCCGACAGGTTGATGTCCCCGAACTTGCTGGTCATCAGCAGGTCGTCCAGGTAGACCTTCTCGTCGGCGATGCGGAAGCCCATCGACAGCGAGCGGAACGAGACCTCCTTGGTGTCGCCCAGCTTGCAGAAGGCCAGCACGTCGGCCAGCACCTGGTAGTTGACCAGCTTGCCCTCGCCGCTGGCGGCCTTGCCCTGGCCCTTCAGCGTCCGCTTGACCAGCACGGTGTCCGGCGCCAGGCCGGAGAACTCGCCGGTCACGTCCAGCTTGGTGAACAGCCGGTCCTTGAACGGCGTCAGCGCCGAGAGGAAATCGTTGGCCTCCAGCTTCGACGCGTCGGCACCCAGCCGGTAGGCGATCTTCTCCATGTCATCGAGGTCGGCCCAGACGTTGCCCGAGACCTTGCCCGAGTAGACCGCGACGTCGCCGACGAGCGACAGCTTGCGGTCGCTCATCGCCAGGGTGCCGGCCAGGTTGTCGAAGTCCATCTTCAGGTACTTGATCTTGGCCACCCGCACCGTGCCGTTCATCACCATGTCGGGCAGGGGCATCATTGCCGGCTGCGTTGCCGTTTGGGATTTCGGATTTGCGGTTTCGGATTTCCCGCCGCCCTTGGGCGGCGGGGGAAGCATCTCGTCGAGGTCCAACAGCGGCGAGGTCAGCGCGAAGGCAAGCTGGGCCTTTCCTTGTTTCGGCAGCGCCACGGCCTTCTTGCCCTTGGCCGCGGGTTGTTCCGGCACCAGGCTGAGGAAATTCTTGACCTGGCCGTTGAACGCCAGCGAGGACCTCCCGATCCTGCAGGAGACGTCCCTGATATCGATCAGGTTCTTGTTGAGCAGCACCAGCCCGCCGCAGTCGCTCACCGGCTTCAGCAGCGCCGGCGTGGTGGCGCCGATGCCCGCCAGTTTGATCTTCCCGTCCATGTTGAACGAGTTGATGTCCCGCACCCTGCCCTCGGCCTTGAAGTCGGCGTCGATGGTGCCGGACAGCTGGGTGCCCTCCTCCAGCGGCACGTAGTCCTTGATCTCGCCCAGGTCGAGATCGCCCTTGAAGGCCGCCTTGACGTGGGGATCCTCGAAATGCCGCACCAGGCACGACAGGTTGAAGCCGGCGCTGCCCAGCCTGGCGGACAGCGACTTGACGTCGAGGTCGTCCTCGCTGAAGCGGACGTCGCCGTTGATCCCGGTCACCGCCTTGGGCAGCGCGGTGTACTTGACGCCGATGTCGCGCAGGCCGACGAAACCGTCGACCTTGGGCTTGGATTTCGGGTCCTGGGGGTCGACCCGGCCGGTGACCGTCAGGCCCAGCTCCAGCTTGCCGGTGGCCTGGATGTCCCTGGCCTGCGACCGGAACTCCCGCGGGATGGCGGCGAAGGCCTGCTTCATGTCGATGCTGGTGGTCTTGAGCGCCAGGTCCAGCACCGGCTTGGTGTCGAATTCCTTGACCGTGCCGGCCAGGGTCAGGGCGATGCCCTGCGGCGCGACGGTCAGCTCGTGGATTGTCACCGTCTTGCCCGGCAGGTCCACCGCCACGTCGTGCCTGACGCTGGCGAACAGCTTGGTCAGCCTGAGCGCCGCCATCGAGACGCTGATCTCGCGGACCGTGAGCTCGCCCCTGGTCCGGATGCGCGACAGCGAGCGGTCGGCGTCGAGCGACAGCTTGTCCTCGATCCCGTTGGCGACGACCGTCATCCGGCCCTGCCGGTCGTTGAACTCGAACGAGCCGTCGGCGATCCGGAACGACTGCACGGCGAAGCTCACCGGCATCGTGCCGGGCGCGGCCGCGGGCGCGGCGCCCGGCGCGGCCGGCTTGACCAGGTCGTCGAAGTTGAACGATCCGGTGATGTCCTTCTCGATCAGCACCCGGGGCCGGTCGATGGCCAGGCTGGAGACCGCCAGCTGGCCCTTCAGCAGCGCCAGCAGGTTGACCTTCAGCACCACCGCGTCGATCGCCGCCATCGGCCGCTGGTCGAACCCCCGGGCGTTGGCCAGCTCGATGCCGGACAGCTCCACGCCCAGCCCGGTGAACACCTTGAGGGAGAAGCGGTCGATCCGCACCGGGCGGCCCACCGCCTGCTCGATCCTCGGCATCAGCACCGCCCGCAGCTTGGCCGGCGGGAACATCAGCTTGAGGGCGATCCCGGCCGCGGCCAGCAGCACGACGACGATGGCCAGAACGATCAGGGATATCTTCAGGAACTTGGGCATGGCGCACCTCCTGTAACGACAAGTCATCACCGATTCGACGACGGTTCCGAATAAATACGATACCATATCAAGGGGGAAAAGACAAGTGAAAAAGCTCCGGGCTGATGCTCGGAGCTCACGTGACTGGGACGCGGCCGGTTACCCGCCGCAGGACCCGCCCCGGCGGGAGAACCATGATCCCGCTCCCCGCCACAGACATCCGAAGCGGCGGACCGTGTGGTACGCCCCGGCCGCGATCATGACGAGGCCCGGGACCGAGTGCCACGTTCCCAGGTTGAAGGAGAACCGCGCCAGCAGCGCCGGGTAGGCGTAGACCACGCCGGTGGCCGCGGTCAGCAGGAAGGACAGCGCCAGCGCCCAGTTCCACGCGGCCTGCAGCGGCAGCGTCAGCCGCTGGTGCCGCGCGCAGAGCAGTTCCGTGACGGCGGCCAGCGCCACTACCGCGATGAAGACCTGCCACACGGGGTAGCGCTGGCGCAGCGGCGACGGCCGTGCGGGCGCCGGCGCGGGGGCAGGCGGGTCGGGTGCCGGGATGGGTGCAGTTGTGATGGTCTTCACCGGGTCTTGGTTTCCCGGCGATGCCTGGCGCACGGGTTCCGGCACGGGGACGGCGACGGCTGTTCGGGCAGCCTCTACGGGCGCCGCCTTCTGCGAAAGGTCGCAGATGCTGTCGCGGTCCGTGTCCTCGTATAAGCCGCATTTGCCGGGCTCATGGTCGTTCACCTGCCCGAACGGGCAATCTTCGGCGGCAGCCAGCGGGACCGCCAGTGCCGCGGCCGACAACATGATGGACAAGAAGTACTTGCGCAATGCTGGATCCTTTTCGTTCCACTGCCGATCGTATTCAACGACATAACGATACCATAAAAATGATGATTCCGCAATACCCTATCACCGCGGCCCGATGGTGATGGTGTGAAACAATCATCGCCCCGCCGACGTACTATCCATGAAACCAAATCATACGGAGATAGTACGATGGCCTCACTGTTCGCACGACGACCCGGCAGGCAGGTCCTGAGCGTCTTCGGGGTCCTGTTCCGCCCGGCGACCTACCGCAACCTGGCCTACCTGGCGCTGGCCTTCCCGCTCGGGCTGTTCTACTTCGTGTTCCTGGTGACCGGCCTGGCGCTGGGGTTCGGCCTGTACATCGTCGCGGTCGGCCTGCCGCTGCTGGTGCTGGTCTTCCTCTGCTGGCGGCTGTTCATCGGCTTCGAGCGGCTGCAATCGCGCTGGCTGCTGGGACGGCAGGTCGGGACGGAGCCGGTGCAGCACTGGGGCAGCGACCGCCGCCCCTGGCCCTGGCTGAAGTCGCGGCTGGCCAGCCCTGTCAGCTGGAAGGGCTTCCTGTTCCTGCTGCTGAAGTTCCCGCTGGGACTGGCGTCGTTCGTGATCGTCGTCACCCTGGGGGCCCTCTCCGGCGCCCTGCTGCTGGCGCCCGTCCTGTATACCCGGGTGCCGTTCGAGGTGTTCGACGCCACCGTCGCCACGGCCGGCCAGGCCTGGCTGCTGGCCGCCATCGGCCTGATGCTGGGCCTGCTGTCGCTGCACCTCTTCAACGGCGTGGCCTGGGTGTTCCGCTGGCTGGCCGGCAAGCTGCTGGACTGCCCGACGGTGACTGGTCCGATCGCCGCCGCCTGAGTTCGACCTGCTGTCCACGACTTCGCACCGGGAAACGGGCCATCCGATCGGATGGCCCGTTTCCGTTGGCACCGGGTCAGAGCGGCCTCACCGGGATACAGATGTCGCATTCCCAGCGGCCGCCGGGCAGGCACTGGTGCTCGTCGCCGTACAGCTCGAAGCAGGGCCGGTCGTCGCACTGGTAGCCGCTTCCCGGCAGCCAGTCGCGGTAGATCGCGGTCCAGGCCCCGCCGATCTCGCGGTCCGTGCCCCGGAACCGCAGCACGGCGTACCTGCCGCCCGGGATGTCGGCGACGTTGACGCCGGGCTGCTCGCGGAAGCCGTCCGGCACCCGGACGCAGGCGTCGTAGCGGCACTTGTCGGGCGGCGTGATGCTGGGGTCGTCATGGCTGATGCCCAGCTTGACCGAGCCCGGCCCGGACAGGTCGCGGGCCCCGGCCCAGGTGTTGAGCTTCTTCCAGTGCGCCGAGACCGCCGGCCCGTACGGCCCGATGTGCCGCATGTAGGCCACGTGGTAGCCCGGCAGCTGTCTGATCTCCACTTTCACGTCCTTCCTCCTCTGTCGTTGCTGTTTGTTGACGTTGACAGCAGGAGTATACCAGGGATCCCGCGATCCGTCTTTCCCTCGGTTGCGCCGGGCTTGACCGGCCTTGCGCTGCGTGTTGCCGCCCTTGCGATGGCCGCCCTGCCGCCATCCGCTGGCGCTCATCGCGAACCGCTGGCGGAAGGCCCGGGCGAAGGCGGCCGAGGACCCGAACCCGCAGCGCAGGGCGATCTCGGTGACCGGCAGGTCCGGCCGGTCGCGCAGCAGGATGGCCGCGGCCTCCAGCCGCCGCCGCCGGATGTGGTCGCCCAGGGTCTCGCCGGCCAGCGCCGCGAAGATGCGAGAAGCAGGCCACCCGCGCCAGCTCCTCCAGCCGCAGTCCGCCGTCGAGGTGCGCGCCGATGTGGTCGATCACCCGGTTGATGCGGGTCCGGTACTCGGCCCGCAGGCGGTTCGGTCGATCCGTCATGTCCCCCACGCGTTGTTCAGGCGTCGATCGCGATCACTTGCAGATACCCCCAGCGCCGCAGGGCGGTGAAGTAACGGTAGCACAGCCGGTCCAGCCGGTTGAACAGGGACGCGGCCCGTTCGTGCCGCCGCAGGAAGTAGCGGGCCACCAGCCGGAACAGCACCAGCTCCGGCGCGACGACCGTCACCCGCCCGAACTCCCGCCGCAGCAGCGCGCTCTCGCGGTCGGAAAACGGCCGCTCCCTGCCGTCGCCGCGGCGGGGCAGGCCGAACCGGCCCACCAGGTGCCGCCGCGCCAGCATCAGCAGGGGATTGCGCGCCGAGTTCTCGATGAACACCGCCCGGCCGCCGGGTGCCAGCGCGCATCGCAGCAGCGGGACGAAATCCGCGAACGGCTCGATGTGGTGCAGGATGTACCGGCCGGTGACCAGGTCGAATTGCCCCAGCGTGCCGAGCGCGACGGCGTCGGCCCGGACGAACCGGATGCCCCGCACGCCGTTGAATGCCGCCTGGCGCCGGGCCGCCACGATGGCGCCGGCCGACCCGTCGACCGCCGTCACCCGGGCGCCGGCCCGCGCCAGCAGCACCGCCAGGTCGCCCTGGCCGCAGCCGAGGTCCAGCACCCGTTTGCCGCGGACGTCGCCCAGCAGGTCCCAGAAGATGTCCGTGCCGACCAGCGCCCGGTCGACGGGGTGGGGCTCGGCCAGGGAATGACGGGCATCCCAGATCTCGGCGGCGGGAATACGCTCCATGGCCACCAGTATATCCCTTCGGCGGCCGGTTGTCAACGCGTAAAACCGAACCGGTCACCGACCGGGTTTTCTCTTGACTCGGGGCGCGGTTCGCGCTACAATTGACGGATGGGTTCAACCGACAGGGACGAATGAAGCTGCCATTCAAACCGACGTTCTCGCCGCCGCCGCTGGTCCGCAGGCTGCTGCGCTGGGGGCTGTACGGCCTGGTGTTCTGCCTGGGGCTGGCCGCCGGCGCCTTCAGCTTCTACAGCCGCGGCATGCCCTCCACCAAGTCACTGGAGGACCTCCAGCCCAAGCAGGGCACCAAGGTGTTCGACCGTTCCGGCGAGCTGGTCTACGAGTTCGCCGAGGAGCACCGGATCGTGGTCCCGCTGTCACGCGTTCCCAAGCACCTGGTCGACGCCACCATCGCCATCGAGGACCGCGGGTTCCGCAGCCACATGGGGATCGACCTGCTGGGCTACGCCGCCGCGGCCAATGTACCCCAAGGACAAGATCCTGGAGCTGTACTTCAACCAGATCAACTACGGCCACGGCGCCTACGGCGTGGAGACCGCCGCCCAGATGTACTTCGGCACCCACGTCGACAGCCTGGCGCTGGCGCAGTGCGCGCTGCTGGCCGGCATGCCGCGCGGCCCCTCCCTGTACTCGCCGTACGACCGGCCCCAGGCCGCCATCAAGCGGCGCAACACCGTGCTGGACGCCATGGCCCAGACCGGCGCCATCACCCGCGAGCAATGCCGGGCGGCCCAGGCGCTGCCGCTGGTGCTCAAGCCCCGGGAGCTGCGGCTCAACGACGCCCCCTACTTCGTGGAGGAGATCCGCAAGCACCTGGAGGCGCGCTACGGCGCCAACGCCATCTACCAGGGCCAGATGTCCGTCTACTCCACGCTGGACCTGCGGCTGCAGCGGATCGCCAACCAGGCGTCGGAGGACTGGATGGTCAAGCTGGAGGAGGCCCACAAGCTCTCGCCGGCCAAGAAGGACGCCAAGCCGCCCCGCGGCGGCGAGGGCGTGGTCAACACGCCCTACATCCAGGACGCGCTGGTGGCGATGGACCCGCGCACCGGCCACGTGCTGGCGATGATCGGCGGCCGCGACTACCTGATGAGCAAGTTCAACCGCGCGGTGCAGTCGCGGCGCCAGGCCGGGTCCACCTTCAAGCCCTTCGTCTACATCGCCGCGGTCGACAACGGCTTCTCGCCGGGGGACGTGATCATCGACGCGCCGATCGTGATCGAGGACGACGGCTCGGGCCTGCCCTGGTACCCCCAGAACTACGACGGCACGTTCGACGGCCCGATGTCGCTGCGCAAGGCGCTGGCGCTGTCCAAGAACCTGGTGGCGGTCAAGCTGATCCAGAAAGTCGGACCCGGCACGGTGGTCAAGTACGCCCGCCGCATGGGCATCAAGACGCCGCTGCCGGCGGTGCTGTCGCTGGCGCTGGGGAGCGCCGACATCTCGCTGCTGGACATGGTGGACGCCTTCGCCGTGCTGCCCAACCGCGGCACCCGGGTGGACCCGATGCTGTTCACCAGGATCACCGACCGCTCCGGCGCCGCGCTGGAGGAGTCCCGCACCTACTCCGAGCCGGGCGCGCTCTCGCCCCAGACCGCCTACGTCGCCACCAGCATGCTGGAGAGCGTGCTCAACGGCGGCACCGCCTACGCCGCCCGGGCCCAGGGCTTCACCCGGCCGGCCGCCGGCAAGACCGGCACCACCAACGACTACACCGACGCCTGGTTCATCGGCTTCACCCCGGACCTGGTCTGCGGCGTGTGGGTGGGCTTCGACCAGAAGAAGACCATCTCCCGGGGCGCCACCGGCGCCGGCTTCGCCCTGCCGATCTGGATCGAGTTCATGAAGCGGGCCACCGCCGGCGCGCCGGTCGCCAATTTCGCCGTGCCCGGCAACATCAGCTACCTGACGATCTGCGCCGAGACCGGCCTGCTGGCCACCCCGGCCTGCCCCCACCCCCGCAAGGAGTGCTACATCACCGGCAGCGCGCCGGCGCGCACCTGCGACCTCCACAAGCTGCAGTCGGTCAACATCCAGTCGCGCGACTGGAACTTCGAGCAGATGGACAAGGGCTCGCTGGCCAACCCGGATTCGCTGCGCTGACGCCGGCCAACCGGGTGCGATATGGCGATCGACCGCAAGCAGCTGATCAGGGAGTACAAGCAGACGCCGACCCCGATGGGCGTGCTGCGGATCAGGAACGACGCCGACGGCAGGGCCTACCTGCTGTCCGCAGCCAACCTGCCGGGCATCATCAACAGCCAGCGGTTCAGCCTCGACCACGGCTCCCATCCCAACGCCGAGCTGCAGGCCGATTACGCCCGGCTGGGCCGCGAACGCTTCACGTTCGAGGTGCTGGACCGGCTGGAGCCCACCGAGGGCGCGGGCCATGATTACCGGCGGGACCTGGAGGGCCTGCTGGAGCTGTGGCTGGAGAAGCTCCAGCCCTACGGCGACCAGGGATACCACACGCGGCGCTGAGCGCCACCCTCGACGCGAACAGCCCCGCCACCAGCGGGGCTGTTCCCTTCGGAACGCCGCATTGATCGCACGACCCACTATTACCGATCGAGGCTCTATGAACCGCACGCACACCATCGCGCTCCTGGCGGCATCGCTGTTCGCCTTCACCGGCTGCCGCTGCAACGATGACCCGACCGGTCCCGCCGGCGGCGACACGACCCAGCAAACCCAGCTGCCGACCATCCAGGGATTCCGAGCGGCCCGCTCCGACCGGTTCATCGTCGACCTCGCCGCCGTGACCGCCGGACACCCCTTCAAGGGACGGCGGGCCAACACCCCGCACCAGGGCGCCCACGTCCACTGGGACAACTCCGACACCGCCTGGCCGGTGGGCGGCAGCGCACCGTCGAATTATCCGGCCATCTACGCGGCGGTCGACGGCTACGTCTCCCGGGTCGACTCGACGTTCCCGGTCGGCGGCTGCGACCGCTACGGGGTGGAGATCTCCTTCGCCCGCAACGGCGACACCACCTTCATCCTCTGCTATGGCATCGAGCCGATGGTGGCCGAGCCTTCGCCCGGCTTCTACCGGCAGTTCATCAACGTCGCGTTGAACCAGCAGGTGCGCAAAGGGGACATCATCGCCCGGATGTACCTGCCGCCCGGCGCCGGCATCGGCTGCCACATCCACTTCCACGTCGGCCAGACGGTCACCAACCGCTTCCTGGCGCCGGCCGTGTTCCAACCCGCCGTGGTCGACAGCTTCCAGGCCCGCTGGGGCGCCTTCGCCAACGACGGCGCCGTGCCGATGCCCGCCTGCATGGGCTACCTGCTCGACGCCGACGAGAACCTCTACGAGTTCCTGGCCGTGGACACCCTGAAGTGACCCCGTGAAACGGGTCATCGACTCCGAGCCCCTGCCGATCAAGCTGTGGCTCGACGACATCGAGCCCGGGGCGCTGGCCCAGGCCCGCAACCTGGCCAACCTGCCCTTCGCCTTCAAGTGGATCGCGGTGATGCCCGACTGCCACCAGGGCTACGGCATGCCGATCGGCGGGGTGCTGGCGGCGCGGGACGCGGTGGTGCCCAACGCCGTGGGCGTGGACATCGGCTGCGGCATGTGCGCGGTGCGGACCTCGCTGCGGGAGATCGACCGCGACGCGCTGAC
>JALOPJ010000051.1 GCA_025453955.1 Candidatus Edwardsiibacteriota bacterium | reverse complement strand
CGTGCTGCCGGTGGGCTACAACGAGGGCTACGACCGCAAGCTGTCGAACACCGCCCACGTGCTGGTCCGGGGCAAGCGGGCGCCCATCCGCGGCCGGGTCTGCATGAACCTGTGCATGGCCGACGTCACCGACATCCCCGGCGTCAAGCTCGAGGACGAGGTGGTGCTGCTGGGGCGCCAGGGCAAGGAACATGTATCCGCCGAGCAGCTGGCCGCCTGGATCGGCACCATCAACTACGAGGCGGTGACCCGCATCAACCCGCTGCTGCAGCGGGTCGTGGTTTAGGGACCGAATCGCAGAGGCACGGAGAATACTACCTGCTACGGTTCATTGAACTCATCCCTTGATCCCTTCTCTTTCAAAGAGATGGGTCGGGGTTGAGTTCGAGATATTCGCAAAATCGCATCGCTCCCGCATTGCCGAAAATCCTGGTGTTGAACAGAAAGATCAACGATGGCCGACAAACGGACGCTCCGCAAGAAACCGTCCCCTTTCTACGACCTGGTCGCCATCTACGCCCGGCTGCGGGCGCCGGGCGGCTGCCCCTGGGACCGGGTGCAGACCCACGCCTCGCTCCGGCCCTATCTGATCGAGGAGGCCTACGAGGTGGTCGACGCCATCGACGAGGCCGACCCGGCCAAGCTGCGGGAGGAACTGGGCGACCTGCTGGGACAGGTGCTGTTCCACGCCCAGCTGGCGGCCGAGAAGGGGAGGTTCGGCATCGATGACGCCATCCGCGTCCACGCCGAGAAGATGCGGCGGCGCCACCCCCACATCTTCGGCACGACCAAGGTCCGGGGCGTCGGCGACGTCCTGCTCAACTGGGAGCAGATCAAGTACCAGGAGAAGAAGCAGGAGCGCAGCTCCGCGCTGGACGGCATCCCCCGCCACCTGCCGGCGCTGCTCAAGGCCCACCGCATGCAGGACAAGGCCGCGCGGCTGGGCTTCGACTGGGAGCACGTGGACCAGGTGTTCGCCAAGCTGGACGAGGAGATGCGGGAGTTCGGGGCCGCCTACGCCCGCAAGGACAAGCGGATGATCCGCGAGGAGCTGGGCGACATCCTGTTCGCGCTGGTCAACCTGGCGCGCTACCTGGAGGTCGATCCCGAGGACGCGCTGAAGGGGACGATCCGGAAGTTCCACGACCGGTTCCGGCACGTCGAGCAGCGGCTGAAGAGGAGCAACAAGGGGTTCAAGGACACGTCGTCGGCCGAGAAGATCCGGCTGTGGAACCAGGCGAAAGGCAAAGCAGGGAAAAAACGTAAGCCATCCTGATCCCTCAACTTGTCGGGCGGGATGATTCCTCGGGATCACATCGTCGTCATGTGAGATATGCAAGGGCGTTCCCACAATGGGAACGCCCTTCGCTTTTCCAGCTGATGGGACAAATGAAAAGCCCGGCCTTGCGGCCGGGCTTTTCGGGGTTGATCCGTTATCCAGTGACTACTGGACGACCTTGATCTCGATCCGGCGGTTCTGCGCGCGGCCGGCCTTGGTCTTGTTGGTGGCGATCGGAGCGTTCGGGCCGTACCCAACCGCGGTCATGTTGGCAGCCTTGACCTGCTTGCCGATCAGCCAGGCCATGACGGCGTCGGCGCGGGCCTGCGACAGCTTCACGTTCTTGACCTTGGAGCCCACGGCGTCGGTGTGGCCGCCCAGCTCGACCTTCAGGTCCGGGTTGTCCAGCATCACCTTCAGCAGCGGCTGCAGGGCGGTCTCGATCTCCGGGGTGATGGTCGCCTTGCCGACCGCGAAGTTGATGTTGTTGAAGCTGAAGACTTCCTTCACCTTCACCATGCCGACGTTCTTCACGGCCACCGGCTTGCCGTCGGCGGCGGTGACGCCGAAGTTGTTGACGTTGTAGCCCTCGGCAGCGGCGGTCACCTTGTAGTTGTCCGGATCCAGCTTGGTGACGTAGTTGCCGTTGGCGTCGGTCTTGACCGTGACCGTCTTCTTGCCCACGAAGGTCAGGGTGGCGGGCACCGGGTTGCCGGTCTTGTAGTCGATGACCTTGCCGCTGACGTCGCTCTGCGGGATCGGCTTGAGGTCCAGCACGAAGTCCTGGGTGGCCGGGGTCTTCTTGTGCTTCTTGGTGAGGACCACCGAGCCGGTCTTGGCGATGTAGCCCTTCAGGTCGGCCTTGACCTCGACCGGGGCGACGCCGATCTGGATGCCCGGGGCGGTGTAGTTGCCGGTGGCCGGGTCGGCGTTGAAGGTCATGCCCGCGACGCTGATGGTGGCCGCCAGCGGCTTGCCGTTCTTGTCGGTGACCTTGCCGGCGATGATGCCGGTGGCCGGGACCTTCGGGCCCTTCTCGGCCTTGGGGGCGTAGTGCAGGCCCAGGATGGCATGCCAGTGCTCGCCGTCGCTGAAATACGGGGAGTTGGCGCTGCTGTCGGCCAGCAGGTTGTACTCGCCGCCCACCGTGATGTTCAGCCCGTTCAGCACGTAGAACCGCAGCCCGGCGCCGGCCCACATCGGGTTGTCCATCAGGCCGCGTTTGACGGTGCCAGTGGTGTAGGTCGGGTACGCGGTGGTGTCCATCACGTAGACCATGCTCAGGTCGACGAACGGGGTGACCCAGCCCATGTCGTAGCAGACGCCCAGGCTGAACGGGATGTACATGTTCGGGTAGATGCTCTTGCTGTCCGTGGTGTCGACCGTGGCATAATCCGGGGTCTTGTCCATGTCATAGTACATGCCGGCGTTCAGGTCCAGGTTGGCCGCGCCGAAGCCGAAGCCGGCCAGCAGCCGGGCGTCGATGCCGCCGGTGTACTCGTAGCCGCCGCCGGTGGCCTTGAAGGTGTCGGCCATGGTGCGGATATCATACCCGCCGTACAGGCCCAGCGTGATGTTCTCGGCCGCCTTCATGGAGAACTTCAGGCCGACCCGCGAGTCGCCCAGGCCGCTGGGGTTCGACTTGGTCTCGGTGGTGCCGAGCTTGTAGGTGGCCGACGGCATCAGGTAGCTCGTCCCGACCGACAGCTCGAACATGTCGTTGATGCTGAAGTAGCCCTGCGGCACGATCGCCATGTTCATCACCGTGGTTGTTCCGGGGTTGGCAGCGGTCGAGTCGACAACATACCGCCAGCCGTAGACGTAGGTGCCGATGCCGTAGTTCATCGGGCCGGCGTTCTTGGCGCTGATGGTCCGGAACAGGCCGTTGCTGCCGTACATGGTCGGGGCGGCCGAGGCCATTCCCGCCATCAGGGCGATCACCGCAACCATTGCGATTAGACGCTTCATCTGGATCTTTCCTCCGTTTAGGTTAGTGAGTGGTGTTTGCTGTGTAATGAGCCGGGTATTGGAACGATCGTGGGTGGGAAATCGATGCAAACATTTGTGTCCGGTTCGATGCCTTCACCTCCCCTGCAACCGGAAAATTCCGGAAGTGTTCAAACAGGATTTCGCAATTATGGTCAATCTTACCAACTTAATCGCTTGCTGTCAAGGGATTTTTATCGTTTTTTCTCATTTTCCCGCCGCTGGGCCTGCGTCCTCCGCCAGCGACCGGCGGCAGCATTCGTGATTGGTGTCCCCAACGGGATTCGAACCCGTGCCGCCACCTTGAAAGAGTGGTGACCTAACCGCTAGTCGATGGGGACGTCCTGTGCCGGGCTGGTCGCGGCGGCCATCTCGATACCGGCCGGTCGTCGAGTCGTCCCGGGACGTATCGAGACGCCGGCCGACTCGATGGCCGCCGCGGTTCCCTACGTCTTGAGCTGGCTGTGGATGTAGAGCCGCCGGAACTGCTCGTTGTCCACGATCGCCCGGTTGATCAGGAAGTAGGTCTCCAGGTTCTCGTTGGTGGCCTGGATCCGCTGGCAGAGGATCTCGGACATCGCCATCAGCAGGCGGGCCATCAGCTGGGGCTCCTTCACCAGCAGGCCCTGGAACTCGGTCTTGGTCAGGGCGTAGGCCTCGGAGTCGACCAGGGCCGTGATGGTGGCGGTGCGCGGCTTGTCGGTGATCAGGGCCATCTCGCCGAAGAACGAGCTCTCGCCCAGCTCGGCCAGCACCAGCTTGGAGTCGTTGCGGGTGATGGAGACCTCGCACTCGCCCTTGGTGATCAGGAACATCTCCTGCCCCTCCGACCCCTCCTTGAACACGACGGAGCCCTTGGGGAGGTCCCGTTTCTGCAGCCGGCTGGCCAGCGAATCCAGCTCGGTCGGCGACAGGTACTTGAACAGCACGACCTTCTTCAGCACTTCTTGCGGCGTCATGGCGGACCTCCTGCTGTGGTACATCGCGTGGTGAGCCAGATGGGGGTCGAACCCATGACTCCCGCCTTAAAAGGGCGGTGCTCTACCAGCTGAGCTACTGGCTCGGGATGCAACCGTTTATTTTACTATAAACGGCCGGATTGGTCAAGGTTTTTCGGGGCCGGGGTCAGATTTTCCCCCGCCGGATGGTGGCCGCCCGGTCCGAGCCCACCGAGACGATGGAGACCCGGCAGCCCGCCTGCTTCTCGATCAGCGCCAGGTACTTCCGGGCGTTGGCCGGCAGGCGCTGGAACGAGCGGACGCCCGCCGTGGATTCCGTCCAGCCGGGCAGCGTGGCGTAGACCGGCCGGCACTCCGCCCAGTCCTCGGCCGACCAGGGCACGGCGTCGATGGTCCTGCCGCGCAGCTTGTAGGCCGTGCAGACCTTGAGCTGCCTGAACCCGTCCAGCACGTCCAGCTTGGTGACCGCGATGCTGGAGGCCCCGTTGAGCTGGACCGCGCGCTTCAGCATCACGGCGTCCAGCCAGCCGCAGCGCCGCGGCCGGCCGGTGGTGCGCCCCACCTCGTCGCCGGCCTTGTCCCGCAGTTGCTGGGACATCGCGGCGTCGAACTCGGCCGGGAACGGGCCGTTGCCCACCCGGGTGGTGTAGGCCTTGGCCACCAGCAGCACGCTGCCGACCATGCCGGGCCCCACGCCGGTGCCGGTGGCCGCGCCGCCGGCGATGGTCGACGAGGACGTGACGTAGGGGTAGGTGCCATAGTCGATGTCCAGGAACGTGCCCTGGGCGCCCTCGAACAGCACGGTCCTGCCCTTGGCCATCAGCCCGGCCAGCAGCAGCGCCGTGTCCGTGACGTGGGGCCGCAGCAGCTTGGCGTAGGCCAGGTACGCCTCCAGGATCTCGTAGATGCTGCCGGACTGCGAGCGGTAGTAGTGCTGCAGCAGGAAGTTCTTCTCGGTGAAGTTGCGCTGCAGCTTCTGCTCGAACCGCTTGAACTCCAGCAGGTCGGCCATCCGGATGCCGGTGCGCGCCATCTTGTCGGCGTAGGTCGGGCCGATGCCGCGGTGGGTGGTGCCGATGGCGCCGCCGCGCTGGGACTCGTGCGCCTGGTCCAGCAGCCGGTGGTAGGGCAGGGTGACGTGGGCCTGGGCCGAGATGAACAGCCGGCCGCCGGCGTCGATGCCCTGGCGCTTGATCAGCGCCAGCTCGTCCAGCAGGGCCTTGGGGTCGACCACCACGCCGTTGCCGATGACGCAGGTGGTCCTGGGGTGGACGATGCCGGACGGCACCAGGTGCAGCACGAACTCCTTGGCCCCCACCCGCACCGTGTGGCCGGCGTTGGCCCCGCCCTGGTAGCGCGCCACCACGTCGGCCCGCTCGGCCAGCATGTCGACGATCTTGCCCTTGCCCTCGTCGCCCCACTGGGCGCCCACCACGCAGATGTTCTTGTTTACTGGCATTCTTCTCGCTCCATCGGACGTTCAACGCGGTTGTCAGGCCGCCTGGCCCTCGCCAGCGTCCTTCATCACGTACTGCGGCGGCTGGCGGCCGGTGATGGTCTGGCGGCCGATCACGCAGCGGGCCACGTCCTTCTTGGAGGGCAGCTCGTACATGATGTCCAGCATCGTCTCCTCCAGCACCGCCCGCAGCCCCCGGGCGCCGGTGCCGCGCTTCTGGGCCTCGTCGGAGATGGCGTCCAGCGCCTCGGGCAGGAACTCCAGCGCCACCCCCTCCATCGCGAAGTAGGTCTGGTACTGCTTGGTCAGCGCGTTCTTGGGCTTGGTCAGGATGTCGATCAGCGCCGGCTTGTCCAGCCCGTCCAGGGTGCAGATCACCGGCAGCCGTCCGATCAGCTCGGGGATCAGGCCGTACTTCAGCAGGTCGTCCGGCTGGACCCGGGCCAGCGTCTCGCCGATCGGCGCCTTGGCCTTCTCCTGCAGGTCGGCCCCGAAGCCCAGCGACTTGGTGCCGGTGCGGTTGTTGATGATCTTGTCCAGCCCGTCGAAGGTGCCGCCGCAGACGAACAGGATGTTGCGGGTGTTGACCGGCAGCAGCGGCTGCTCCGGGTGCTTGCGGCCGCCCTGGGGCGGGATGTGGGCCACCGTGCCCTCCAGGATCTTGAGCAGCGCCTGCTGCACGCCCTCGCCCGAGACGTCGCGGGTGATCGAGGGGCTCTCGGCCTTGCGGGCGATCTTGTCCACCTCGTCCAGGTAGATGATGCCGATCTCCGACTTCTTGATGTCGTAGTTGGCCGACTGCAGCAGCCGCACCAGGATGTTCTCCACGTCCTCGCCCACGTAGCCGGCCTCGGTCAGGGTGGTGGCGTCGGCGATGGCGAACGGCACCTTCAGCAGCCGGGCCAGGGTCTGGGCCAGCAGGGTCTTGCCGGTGCCGGTGGGGCCGATCACCAGGATGTTGCTCTTGTCCAGCTCGATCTCCGGGTTGTCGCCCTGCGACAGGATCCGCTTGTAGTGGTTGTAGACCGCCACCGCCAGCGCCTTCTTGGCGCGGTCCTGGCCGATCACGTACTCGTCCAGCACCGCCTTGATCTCGGTGGGGACCGGCAGGCTCTCCTTGGTGGGGATGCCGGACAGCTTGCGGTCGCGCGACAGCATGTCCCCGCAGATGGTGACGCAGTCGGCGCAGATGGCCGCGTCGCGGCCGTCGATCAGCGGGCCGTCCACCGCGGGCTTGCCGCAGAAGGCGCAGGTCTCGTGGCGGTTCTTCTTGTCGAAAGGCATTGGAGTATGTTCCCTTTTCTTACTCGTTGGGGCGATTCATGAATCGCCCTTACATTGATTCGCTCACCGTCCGCACTCCCCGCCCTCGCCCCGCGCCGTCTCCACCGCGTGGCCGAGCACCGGCAGGATCACCGCCAGCTGCTCGCGCACGGCCTTCTCGCTGCCGGAGAGATTGATGATCAGGGTCTTTCCCCTGATGCCTGCCACGGCGCGCGACAGCATGGCCTTGGGGGTCTGCGCCATCCCGCCGGCGCGGATGGCCTCGGGGATGCCGGGAACGGAGCGCTCGATGACCTCCAGCGTGGCCTCGGGCGTGACGTCGCGCGGGGAAAAGCCCGTGCCGCCCGTGGTGAAGACCAGGTCGCAGTGCAGCTCGTCCGCATAGTTTTTGAGCTTGGCGGCGATCGCGGCGCGCTCGTCCGGCACGATCTCGGCCGCGGCCACCTCGGGCGAGAAGCCCTGCAGCAGCTCGCGGATGGCCGGCCCGGCCGTGTCCCTGCGTTGTCCCCGCGAGCCCTTGTCGGAGACGGTGAGGACGGCGATCCTCAAGGTTCGATTCGTTGCCACTGAATTACACCCTGGAATGGTGTTGCCTTCTTGGCGATAGATCAGAGATTATCTCATCCCCGAATTGGCGAATGATCCATCGATGGTCCTTGTTCGTCACCTTATATGTTCTCCATCTTCCGAACCTCGGCCCGGCGAGATACGAGGCATCCACCACGGTCGTATCGCCAAACGTGCTGTCCGCCGAGACCTTTATCAGAACTCCGTACGTTCGCCGTGCCGTGTCCATGATCATCAACGACTGGCCGGAAGCCAAGCTTTCATGAACGTTGACGCTGGCCGACGCCGGTCGCAACGGCAACGTGGTACGCCTCTGCAAGCGCCTTAGAATCCAGGGACTCGGGTCCTCGCCGTTGATCTCGACGAAAGCCGCATCGATGCCGCCGCAGCATCCCGGCCGGAATTCATTTACCTCGTTGACCAGCACGGCCTCTTCCGGGGTCAGGATATCGTAGATCCCGAGGGCATGGCGCACCGAAGTGCACGAGCAGAGCATCACGGCCAGCCCCGCCCCGATCAGAACCGCCGGCATGAATACGCCCTTGCCGTGCCGGTTCCCGCTCACTGCCATGTGATGTCGTACCTGGTCGCTCCCGTTGCCGGGTTCGTTATCGTGAACCCCGTGCGGGAACTGCCGCAGATCTCCAGGGCCCGCTCGATCCAGCCTGCCACATGGTGGTCGAACGCCGCGCATGCCGGCTCGATATCTTCCAACAGCAGCACCGCGCCGTTGCCGCTGCTCTCCAATACCCGGGCCGTGGACCCGTCGTAGTAGGACCGCCACAGTGAGGCGGTGTTCTTGACCAGGGACTGCGGGCTGGCCACCTTGATGAACACCCGGTACACGCCCCGCAGGTTGGTCTCGGCGGTGTACCGCCCCTCCTTCCAGGCGCCGTCGCCGTTGCCGCCGTAGAACATCCGGTCCATGGCCACCAGCGGCTGCCGCATCGCGTCCTCGAACGGATACCACCGGCTGGGCAGCAGCCCCTGGGCGAAGACGGCCCGCGACGCCGGCGGCAGCGATTCCAGCCAGCGCCGGCAGCCCTCGCTGCCGTGGGTCTCGGTGATGTACTCCTTCAGCGCCTTGACGGTCGTGCCCTTGGCCTGCATGGTGCATTCCTATAATAAGACTGTGTTGGTCCTATGTATCGTCCGCCAGCGATATCGCGTCGCCGGCCGCGACCGCGCCGCCCGCCACCACCCGCGCGAACACGCCCTCGCGCGGCATCACGCAGTCGCCCACCTGCTTTTTGATGGCGCAACCGTCGTGGCACTCCTTGCCGATCTGGGTGATCTCCAGCAGGACCGACCCCCCAACCTGCAATCGCTGCCCGATGGTCAGCGCCTTGAGGTCGATCCCCCGCACCGTCAGGTTCTCGGCGAAGTCGCCGGGACCGAGCTCGACGCCCCGGCCCCGCATCGTGTCCACGCTCTCATCGGCCAGCAGGCTGACCTGGCGGTGCCAGTCGCCGGCGTGGGCGTCGCCCTCGATGCCGTGGCCGGCCCGCAGCACGGCCGTTCCGACGTCGCGTTTCTTCTCGCCCTTGTTGCGGCTGACGCAGACCGCGATCACGGTGCCCATCATATGAGCCGGGCGATTCGTGAATCGCCCCTACGGTACGTATTGATGTCAAAACCCATCATCGGGACCGGGCGATCCGTGAATCGCCCCGACCGGTGTTTCCCTCTCCGCGTCGGGGAGGGATCAAGGGAGGGGTCCTGTGAGGACTCATCGTTTCCACGTCCCGCTCTTGCCGCCCCGCTTCTCCACCAGCATGATGTCCGAGATCGCCATGCCGCGGTCGGCCGCCTTGGCCATGTCGTAGACCGTCAGGCAGGCCGCGGCCACCGCGGTCAGCGCCTCCATCTCGGCGCCGGTGCGGTCGCGGCAGGCCACCCGCGCGGTGACCGCGATCCGCGACCGCTGGGGGTCGACGTCGAACTCGATGTCGACATTGGTCAGCCCGATCGGATGGCACAGCGGGATCAGCGACGACGCCCCCTTGGCCGCCTGGATGCCGGCGATCCGCGCCACCGACAGCACGTCGCCCTTGGCGAGCTTGTTGCGCTCGATCAGCCGCAGCGTCGCCGGCTTCATGCCGATCGCGCCGCGGGCCACGGCCACGCGCAGTGTTTTCCTTTTAGAACTGATGTCCACCATTTTCGCGGCACCCATGGCATCGACATGCGACAGCCGCGTATTTTTCATTTTCCATTTGTCATTCTTCATTTTGGCTCAGCCCCCCACCTCGGCCATGCAGCGCGGGCTCTCGGCCGCGCCCTCCTCCATGGAATGGGCCCGCGGCTTCAGCCGCATGGCCTCGAAGAACACACGCTTCAGCTCGTCCCCCCGCAGCCCCCTGCGCACCGGCACCTTGATGTCGATCTCGTTCTTGCAGGCCAGGCACGGCTTGAGGAACCCGTCGGCGGTCAGCCGCAGCCGGTTGCAGCGGCGGCAGAACTTGGCGGAGAGCGGCGAGATGAACCCCACGGTGGCGGCGCTGCCCGGCATCTGGCAGAGCTCGGCCACGTCGCCGGCATTGCCGTTCTGGGCCGGCACCAGGGCCGCGGCGCGCTCGGCCAGCGCCCGCACCTCCTTGGTCGGGATCACCTTGCCGGGTTCCCAGAACGAGTTGCCCACCGGCATGAACTCGATGAACCGCAGGTGCAGCCCCTTGTCGCGGGCGAAACGGACGAAGTCGGCGACCTCGTCGTCGTTGTAGCCGCGGATGGCCACCACGTTGAGCTTGACCGGCGCGAAGCCCGCGGCCAGCGCGGCGTCGATCCCGGCCATCACGCCCCGCCAGTCGTCGCTGCCGGTCATGGCCGCGAAGCGGTCGGCCCGCAGGGTGTCCAGGCTGACGTTGACCCGCATCAGGCCGGCCGCCTTCAGCTCGGCGGCGTGCCGGGCCAAGAGCAGCCCGTTGGTGGTCAGCGCCAGGTCGGCCACGCCCGGCACCGCGGCCAGCAGCCGCACCAGGTCGACGGCGCCCCGCCGCAGCAGCGGCTCGCCGCCGGTCAGCCGCACCTTGGTGATCCCGAACGAGGCGCCGGCCGCCACCACCGCCGCGATCTCCTCGAAGGTCAGCAGGTCCTCGTGCCGCTTGGGCGGCACGCCGGCGGCGGGCATGCAGTAGCGGCAGCGCAGGTTGCAGCGGTCGGTGACCGAGACCCGCAGGTAGGTGATCTTGCGGCCGAACTGGTCGGTGAGCATTGGCATTCTGTGACCGGGCTCCTCGCGGCGTCAGCCGCCGGTGATCAGGTGGATCACCGCCACGTCGTCGCCGTCGCGCACCATGGTGTCGGCGTAGCGCTCCTCGTGGACGTGGGCGCCGTTGATCTGGACGATGATCATCGGGAAGACGTAGTTCTTCTCCTGCAGCAGCCGCGTGATGCTGAGCCCGGCATGCCAGGGATGCCGTTCGCCGTTGACGTTGATCATCGGGGTATCGGATTACGGATTTCGGATCGGGTAATTCTGGGGTCCGGCCCCAGCAGGATCTCCAGCGCCTGGTTGGCCTGCAGCAGGGCGCAGGCGCCCACCCGCGGCGCCATCAGGCCGAAGCCGTGGCCGGCCTCGCTGGCCTCGTCCCCGCAGATGTGCAGGTTGCCCACCCGCCGCGTCCGCAGCAGGTCGTTGGCGCCGTAGCCCGCCATGCCGTTGCCGATCACCAGCGGGGTTTTCGGCAACAGGTCCAGCATGGCGTCGGCCAGCATCAGCTTCTGGTCGGCGCGGTCGAAGGCCTCGATCACCACGTCGGCGTCCCGGAACAGGGCCTTGACGTTCTGGCGCACGATCCGCACCCGGTGCTTCACGACCTGGACGTAGGGGTTGGCCCGCCGGATGTTCCCGGCCAACGCGTCCACCTTGGCCTCGCCGATCTGGTCGACGTAGTACTGCTGGCGGTTGAGGTTCGAGGGCTCGACCACGTCGAAGTCCGCGATGATCAGCGTGCCGACGCCGGCGCGGGCCAGCGCCATGGCCGCGGTCGAGCCCAGCCCCCCGCAGCCGGCGATGCCGACGCAGGCCTTCTTGAGCCGGGCGTGGACGCCCGGTGTGTGCCGCGCCGCCAGCAGGTGCTCCAGCTCGCGTTTCGAAGGCCGCTTCCCCTTCTCGATCAGCACCACCCGGTCGTTGGCGGCCACGGTGTGCTCCATCAGGCAGGGGAAGCCGTTGAGGATGCACAAGTCCGCCCCGGGCTTGTGCTTCTTGACGAGCTCGGCGACCTTGGCCCCGGGCGTCACCGTGACCTTCTTCTCGTTGAGATAGATCTTCAACGCTTATGTCCCCTCTCTGAGAGGGGATGGCCGGTGCAAGGGCGCAGCATCACAGCGCCGGCCCGTGCAACATCACGGTCCGCTTCCCCCTCACCACCCGGCCGATCCGGTACGCCCTCGTTTTCATCGTTTTCAACATCTTCATCGTATTCATCTCATCTTTGGCCGCCACCACCAGCACGAACCCGATCCCCATGTTGAACGCGCGGTACATCTCGTCCTGCGGCACGCCGCCCTGCTCCCGCAGCAGTTCGAAGACGGGCGGCACCGGCCATGAGCCCAGCGTGATCTCCACGTTGCACGTTGCCGGGAGCACCCGCGGGATGTTGTCCA
>JALOPJ010000161.1 GCA_025453955.1 Candidatus Edwardsiibacteriota bacterium | reverse complement strand
CTGGTGGTGCGGCGCAATCCGTTCATCGCGGCCGGCGACGCCGCCGTCAGATAGCGGGATGACATGCCGAAGACCGAGCTCACGCTGCTCTCCTGGAACGTCAACGGCCTGCGGGCCGCGTTCCGCAAGGGGTTCGCCGGGTGGCTGCGGAGGGCGCGGCCGGACATCCTCTGCCTGCAGGAGACCAAGGCCCGGCCCGAGCAGGTCGTAACGGAGCTGGGGCAGGTCGAGGGCTACCGCCACTACTTCGAGTCGGGCCCGCGGCCGGGATACAGCGGCGTGGCGCTGTTCTCGAAACAGGAGACGCGCTCGGTCGGCACGTCGTTCGGCGCGAAGCGCTTCGACGACGAGGGCCGCATCCTCCGGGCCGACTACGGCGACTTCCTGCTGTTCAACGTCTACTTCCCCAACGGCAAGGCCTCGCCCCAGCGCCTGGCGTACAAGATGGACTTCTACGAGGCGTTCCTGGCAGAGATGAAGAAGCTGCTCCGGAAAGGCGCGCGGATCGTGGTCTGCGGGGACGTCAACACCGCGCACCGGGAGATCGACCTGGCCCGACCCAAGGCCAACCAGAATGTCTCGGGGTTCCTGCCCCAGGAGCGGGAGTGGATCGACCGGTTCCTGGCGGCCGGCTTCGTGGACACCTTGCGGCTGTTCCATCCCGAGGGCGGCCTCTACACCTGGTGGGACGTGATCAGCCGGGCGCGGGAGCGCAACGTGGGCTGGCGCATCGATTACTTCTTCGTGTCCGAAAACCTGAGGAAGAACGTCGCGGACGCCTTCATCCTGCCCGAGGTGCCGGGCTCGGACCACTGCCCGGTGGGGATCAGGCTGGCGTGACGCGGGCGACAGCGGTCGCGGGAATCTCAACGGCGGAGGGGTACCATGGACGACGGGGACAAGAGCAGGGAACAGCTGCTCAAGGAACTGAGCACCCTCAAGGTGCGGCTGGCCGAGGCCGACGTGCTGGAGGCCGAGCTGCGGAGCTCGCGCGAGAAGCTGGCCGCCATGGAGCAGATCGTGGACAGCATGCACGTCGGCGTGACGCTGTCGGACATCGCGGGCCGGATCCTCTACACCAACCCGGCCGAGGCCGCCATGCACGGCTACGCGGTGGACGAGCTGATCGGCAGGGAGGTGCGGGTGTTCGCGCCGGACGGCATCTGGAACCCGCTGACCAGGCAGCAGGTCCGCAAGCTGAAGCGGCTGACCCGCGAGGGCATCAACGTCCGCAAGGACGGCACCACCATCCGGGTGCTGCTGACCTCCGACGTGGTGCGGGACCAGCGGGGCGAGCCGGTGGCCATCATCACCACCAGCGAGGAGATCACCGCCCGCAAGCAGGCCGAGGACGTGATGGCGGCGATGTTCAAGCTGGCCGAGCGCACGGCCATGTCCAGCGACGCCCGGCGGCTGCTGGAGGACGTGCACACCATCGTGGGCGGGCTGGTCTACGCCCGCAACTTCTTCGTGGCCCGCTACGACCCGATCGCCGACACCGTCAGCTACCCCTACTACGTCGACGAGTTCTCGGCGGCACCCGGCCCGGCGCCGTTGCGGCGGGGGCTGGTGGAGCAGGTGCTGCGCAGCGGCGAGGCCCTATTCGCCACCCAGGAGACGCTGGAACAGATCATGCGGGGGGGCGGCATCGACGGCATGGAGACGCCGTTCGTCAACTGGCTGGGCGTGCCGATCATGCGGGGGCCGCGGGCCGTCGGCCTGCTGGGCATCAAGAGCTACACCGACGACGTCCAGTTCGGCGAGCTGGAGAAGCGGCTGCTGAACTTCGCCGCCTGCCAGGTGGCCGGCGCGCTGGAGCGCACCAAGGCCTGGGACGAATGACCATGTACTGGATCTCGATCGGGCTGGCCATCCTCAGCAGCGTGCTCTACAACCTCTGCCAGAAGTCGATCGCGCCGGCGGCCCACCCGCTGGCCTCGATGGCCGTCACCTACGTGGTGGCGCTGTCGCTGACGCTGGCCGGGCTGCTGGTCTTCCCGCCGCAGGCGGGAATGGCGGAGGCGCTGCGGCAGGCCAACTGGGCCAGCGCCGCGCTGGGCGCGGTGATCGTGCTGGTGGAGATCTCCTTCCTGATGGTCTACCGCAGCGGCTGGAACGTCAGCATGGCGGCGCTGGCCTCGCAGTCGACCACGGTGATGGTGCTGATCCCGGTCGGGCTGCTGTTTTTCCGCGAGCGGGTCACCCCGCTCAACGCCGTCGGCATGGCGGTCTGCCTGGCCGGGCTGGTGCTGATGAACTTGAAGTGAGTCGATAACTTACCCGGTATACTGTATACAGTATACCGCATACACTAAGGGAAGATGGGGGACAGATGCTGGACCCGAAATACGTCCGTGAGAACATCGAGGCCGTCAGGAAGGCCATCGCCGACAAGGGCGAGAAGGCGGACCTCGGCCCCTTCCTGGAGCTGGACGCCAGGCGGCGCGGGATCCTGCTGCAGGCGGAATCATTGAAAGCCGAGCGCAACAAGGTCTCGGACCAGATCGCGCAGTTGAAAAAGGCCAAGTCGCCGGACGCCGACGCCAAGATCGCCGAGATGCGAGAGGTGGGCGAGCGGATCAAGGCGTTCGACGAGGAGCTGCGCGGCGTCGAGGAGAAGCTGTCCGAGGCCACGCTGTCGCTGCCCAACATCCCGGACCCGTCGGTGCCGGTCGGGGCCAGCGAGAAGGAGAACGTGGTCGACCGGGTGGCGGGCCAGGAGCGGACGTTCGACTTCGCGCCCAAGCCCCACTGGGAGATCGGCGAGCGGCTCGGCATCATCGACTTCGAGCGCGGGGTCAAGATGTCGGGCACGCGGTTCTACGTGCTGAAGGGCCAGGGCGCTCGGCTGCAGCGGGCGCTGATCTCCTGGATGCTGGACGTCCACACCCGGGAGCACGGCTACACCGAGGTCTATCCGCCCTACATCGTCAACCACCACTGCCTGGTGGGCACCGGCCAGCTGCCGAAGTTCGCCGACAACCTCTACCACGACGCCGAGGAGGACCTCTGGCTGATCCCCACGGCCGAGGTGCCGGTCACCAACCTCTACCGCGGCGAGGTGCTCGACGGCGCGGCGCTGCCGGTCAACCATGTGGCCTACACGCCCTGCTTCCGGCGCGAGAAGATGTCGGCCGGCAAGGACGTGCGCGGCATCAAGCGCGGCCACCAGTTCGACAAGGTGGAGCTGGTGAAGTTCTGCCTGCCGGAGAAGTCCGCCGGGGAGCTGGATAAGCTGGTGGCCAATGCCTGCGAGATCCCGAAACGGCTGGGCCTGCGCTACCGGGTGGTGGCGCTGTGCACGGCCGACCTGACCTTCGCCTCCACCAGGACCTACGACGTCGAGGTCTGGGCGCCGGGCTGCAACGAGTGGCTGGAGGTGTCGTCCTGCTCCAGCTTCGGCGACTTCCAGGCGCGGCGGGCCAACATCAAGTTCCGGCGCGACGCCAAGGCCAAGGCGGAGTTCGTCCACACCCTCAACGGCTCGGGCCTGGCGCTGCCGCGCACGCTGATCGCCGTGCTGGAGAACTGCCAGAACGCCGACGGCACGGTGACGGTGCCCGAGG
>JALOPJ010000160.1 GCA_025453955.1 Candidatus Edwardsiibacteriota bacterium | reverse complement strand
AAGGTCGGGATGTCCCGGGGGTTCGTCCGGATCGCGGTCGGGCTGGAGGAGCCCGAGGACGTCATCGCCGACCTGGACCAGGCCCTGAAGAAGGCCTGAGGTCGGATCGACCCGGGGCCGGCGGGGGGAGGATACGGCAGCTCCTTGGCCGCCGATCCCACGGTGCTGCGGACGTTCGTCGGAGTCCGCCGGTCCTGATTCCCGGTATCGCCCTTGGGCCTCGCGCGCCTGTAGCTCAGTTTGGATAGAGCATCGGACTTCGAATCCGCAGGCCGCCCGTTCGAGTCGGGCCAGGCGCGCCATGTCAGCGAAAAAAAAGCTTGACACGGCGCCTGGTTTTGGGATACAATGGCGCAGCAACGAAAACCGCAACCTTCCAACGTGCCGAAAGGGCATTGATCGACATGGAGAATATCATGTTCATCGTGCGATCGACCGATCCCACCAAGGGTGGGACTGGTGCGCCCGTCGGCCAATGCTCGTAACTCCTTGATACGCTGAGTTCCGCGAGGCCACGGGTCCACAAGAACCTGTGGCCTCTTTCATTCCCGGCGCGTCCGCGCCCGGCCACAGGTGGAGAATGCACGAACCTGTGGCTTTTTGTTTTGCCCAGGTCCGGCCGCTGCCGGAGGAAAGGAGTGATGAGCGATGACGATAGACGTCCGCACGATCCTCGGTGACGAGCAACTGATGCTCGACGCGCTGAAGACCATCGCCCGGGAGAACGGCTCCCCGCTGGAGGGGCTGTTCCCCAGGGAGAGACCGATCCAGCGATGAACGGCCGAACCACGGCCGCAACGACAACCCAACCCTGCGGCGCCCCCGGGCCCATCCCCGACCCCGCCATCCGGCGGATCGACCTCCGGACGGACGGCACCAACCAACACGACGTGACGGAACGACACCATGTGGCATGACGATTCCATAGACGATCTCCCGGCCGGAAGACTGTACGACGGGGCGATGATGCGGCGCCTGCTGCCGCTGATCGCGCCGTTCCGGGTCCGGATCATGGCGGCGGGGCTGGTGCTGCTGGCCTCGTCGGGGTTGGCGTTGCTGCCGCCCCTGCTGCTGCGGCGGGCGATCGACGTCGACATCGCGGGCCGCGATTTCCACGGCCTGCTGTTCACCGCGGCCGCCTTCGTGCTGCTGCAGGCCGGCACCGCCGGGGTGGGATACCTGCTGCAGGTGGCGCTGGAATCGCTGGGGGTGCGGATGGTCAGCGCGCTCAAGGAGCGGCTGTTCGGCCACATGCTGGGCTTGGACGCGGCCTACTTCGACAGGTTCGCGACCGGCAAGCTGATCGCCCGGGTGGAGAGCGACACCGAGGCCATCCGCCGCCTGTTCACCTCGACCATGTTCACGCTGCTGGGGTCGCTGGTCAGCCTGATCGGCATGGTGGCCGTGATGGCGTCGGTCAGCTGGCGGCTGTTCCTGGCGGTGGCGGCGATCCTGCCGGTGATCGTGCTGCTGACGGTGCTGTACCAGCGCAAGGTGCGGCCGCTGTTCGCCGTGGTGCGCCGCAAGTACGCCGGGATCGTCGGCTTCCTCACCGAGATGGTCCAGGGGGTGCGGGTGGTGCAGGCCTTCTCGCGCGAGCCGGCCGTGGACCGGCGGCTGCGGGAGCTCAACGCCTCGATGCTGAAGACCCAGCTGCCGTCGGAGGTCCTGTCGATGGGGTTCTTCTCGCTGATGGGCGTGTTCGAGATCATCGGCCTGGCGGTGATACTGTTCGCCGGCGGCGGCATGGTGGCGGCCGGGGCGCTGACCATCGGCTCGCTGGTGCTGTTCCTGGGCTACCTGCGGCAGTTCTTCGGGCCGGTCTACGCCTTTTCCGAGCAGGTCAACGTGATGCAGCGGGCCTTCGCCGCGGCCGACCGGGTGTTCCAGATCCTCGACCTGCGGCCGGAGGTGGTCGACAAGGCCGGCGCCGCCGCCTGGCCCGCGTTCGCCGAGGCGATCGAGTTCCGCAACGTGTTCTTCACGTACGGCGAGCGGGCGGGCCAGCAGGAGCGCGACTGGGTGCTGAAGGACATCTGCTTCAGGGTCGGCAAGGGCCAGAAGGTCGCGCTGGTGGGCGCCACCGGCGGCGGCAAGACCTCGGTGATCAACCTGCTGCTGCGGTTCTACGACGCCCAGCAGGGGTCGATCACGCTCGACGGCCGCGACATCAGGGAGATCGCGGTCGCCGACCTGCGGCGCAGGTTCGGGCTGGTGCTGCAGGACGTCTTCCTGTTCCCGGGCACGGTGCGGGAGAACCTGACCCTGGGCGCGGAGGTCCCGGAGGACAAGCTGCGCAAGGCCGCGGAGATCCTGGGCCTGAAGCGGATCCTGCGCAAGCTGCCCCAGGGGCTGGAATCGGAGCTGGCCGAGCGCGGCGCCAACCTTTCGCAGGGCGAACGCCAGCTGATGTCCTTCGCCCGGGCCCTGGCCTTCGACCCCGAGATCCTGATCCTGGACGAGGCCACCTCGTCGGTCGATCCCCGCTCGGAGCGGCTGATCCAGGCCGGCATCCGACGCCTGCTGCAGGGCCGCACCGCGATCATCATCGCCCACCGGCTGTCGACCATCCTGGACGCCGACCGCATCCTGGTGGTCCACAAGGGCCGGATCGCGGAATCGGGCACGCACCAGGAGTTGATGGAGAAGAACGGCTACTACGCCAAGCTCTACCGGATACAATTTACATAATGCGTGAGTACGATGTCGAATCAGATAGTAAAAACTGACAGCGGCAGCCTGCGGTTGATCTTCGGCTGGGTGCGGGAGTACTGGGGCCAGCACCAGCCGCGGATGCTGGCGTTGTTCCTGATGACCGCGCTCTACACGGCGCTGGCCATCAGCTACCCGGTGTTCTTCAAGCTGGTGGTGGACGGCCTGCGCAGCGGCGCGCCGGCCTCGGACCTGCACCGCAACGTGCTGTTCCTGCTGGTGCTGGGCGTGGGGGCGGCGGTCACCAACTGGGCGCTGATGTCGACCCGGGGCTGGACCAACCTGCTGATCGAGATCGAGCTGCGCCAGCGGATCTTCGGCCACATCATCCGGCTGGGGCCGTCGTTCTTCACCGGGCAGCGCACCGGCGACCTGATCACGCGGATGACCGACGACGTGGCCGAAAAGCTGTCGTGGTACACCTGTTCCGGCGTGTTCCGGGCGGTGCAGGGCTTCGTGCTGTTCTGCTTCGTGATGATCGTGATGGCCCGGATGAACGCGACCCTGGCGCTGCTGACGCTGGTGCCGGTGCCGTTCATCCTCGCCGTGTTCTTCATCGGCGAACGGGGGTTCGAGAAGCGGTACCACAAGCTGCAGAAGGCCATCTCCGCGGTCAACGACTACCTGGAGGCCTGCTTCTCCGGGATCCGGGTGCTCAAGGTCTACAACCGGATCGGCCACCAGAAGCGGGGCTTCTCCGCGGTGATGGCCGACCGCATCAAGGCCGAGGTCAGGAGCATCAAGGCCGAGGGGTTCTTCAACAACGCCGACATCTTCATCAACCAGGTCGGCGTGATGGTGGTGCTGCTGGCCGGCGGCTACCTGACGATCAGGGGCGACCTTTCGCTCGGCAGCTTCGTGGCCTTCACCACCTACTCGCAGATGCTGGTGGAGCCGTTCTGGAACATGGGGAACTTCTTCATGTCCGGCAAGCGGGCGGCGGTGTCCTACTCCCGCGTGCGGGAGCTGCTGGCCGTCCCGCCGGAGGTGGCCGACCCGGCCGAACCGGTGCCGGCGCGGTTCGAGCGGACCATCAACTTCGAGGACGTCTCGTACGCCTACGCCGGCGGCGCGCAGCCGGTGCTGGCGGGGATCGACTTCGCCGCGGCCGCCGGCCAGAAGGTGGCGGTGATGGGCGAGGTGGGCTGCGGCAAGAGCACCCTGGTCAACCTGCTGCTGCGGTTCCACGACCCGACCGCGGGGCGGATCACCATCGACGGCACGGACATCCGGCGGTTCGGCCTGCGGGACCTGCGCGGCCTGTTCGGCTACGCGCCCCAGGAGGCGCTGCTGTTCTCGGAGACGATCCTCAACAACGTGATCTTCCACCGCGAGGACGTGGACGGCGAACGGGCGCTGGCCGCCAGCCGGATCTCCCAGCTGGACAAGGAGGTCGGGGCCTTCGCCAAGGGGTTCGACACCCTGGTCGGCCAGCGGGGACTGTCGCTGTCGGGCGGCCAGAAGCAGCGGGCGTCCCTGGCGCGGGCCATCGTGGA
>JALOPJ010000159.1 GCA_025453955.1 Candidatus Edwardsiibacteriota bacterium | reverse complement strand
ACCGCCGCCTCCTCGGCCACCGGGTCGTGCACCAGCATCACGTCGGCGTTGCCGTCCTTGCCCAGCCGGATGGCCGCGCCCGTGCCCACGGCGATGATCTGCACCTTGCAGTCGTTGGCCTTTTCGAACACCGGCACGATGAAGTCCAGCAGGCCCGAGTCCATGGTGCTGGTGGTGGTGGCCAGGATCAACTTCTGCTTGCCCTTGGCCTGGGCCGCCGGCGCCAGCAGCGCCACCGCCAGCAGCAGGCACAGCCCGGTCGTCAGGAACCGTTTCATCCGATCCTCCGATTTGTTTTCCATTGTAGGGGCGAATCGCGATCCGCCCGGTTAATGTGACAACAAAAAACCGATCCCTTGTCGCAAAGGATCGGCATGCCACCGCACGGCAACGCAACGCGTGCGTGCCATGGGACCACGACCTCTCCTTTCCGAACACGGGAGGCACGGCCGTTTCCCGCCGCACCCTTGCCAGCCTCTCGGCTGAACCGTCTCCCCTGCCATGACTGTCGCGTTGTAGGCAGCGGAGATCGGAGAATATACTACAGGTCGTATTATATCAGAGTTACGGCCGTGTTGTCAAACCATTAAAAAACCGCCCCGGAGGGGCGGTTTGGGTCGATGCGGGGATTCAGCGCAGCATCGTCAGCCGCTGGGTGAGCGTGCCGCCCGCCGTTTCCAGCCGGGCGAAGTAGACGCCGGCGGCCGTGGTCCGCCCCGACCGGTCGGCGCCGTTCCAGCAGGCCTCGTGCCGGCCGGCCGCTACATTGCCCTCGGCCAGCGTGGCCACCAGCTGTCCCGTGACCGAATAGACCGCCAGCCGGACGCGGCCCGGCGCGCCGAGCTCGAACCCCAGCCGCACCGTGCCGCTCGAAGGGTTGGGCCGCGGCGGGAGCAGCCGCAGCGCCGCGGCCGGCGCTATCGCTGCCGGCCCGCCCGCCACGCCGGTTCCCATATCGACGTAGAACGAGATCGAATCCCCGGCCGAGCTGACCGCGGAGATGTCCAGCCCGCCGTCCGTGCCGTCGCACAGGTAGCCCGAGGGGTCGGTGCCGTCGTTGATGGCGGTACGGCCGGACCCGCCGCTGAAGTAGGCCGTGGTCAGGTCGCCGTTGACGGTGGGCGATCCGCCCGGCCGGTAGAGGTAGACCTCGTCGAAGATGCTGGTCCCGTCGTAGTCGGCGTTTCCCCAGCCGGCGAAGTCCCCGTTGATGCGGAACACCAGCAGCCCCGAGCCGTAGACGCTGTTCTCGAAGGTGCCGGCCTTGCGCCGGTACTCGACCACGTAGTATTCGCTGGTGGAGTTGGGTGAGGCGATCCGGTAGCTCACCCCGCTGGTGCCCGAGGCCAGCGGCTTCAGCCAGTAGGTGCCGCTGGCTGTGATCTCGGGGATGGCGCCCAGCCAACCGGTGTAGTAGCTCTTCATGTAGGAGCAGGTGTGCGGAGGGGGCGCATATTGATTTGATGAGCACATGATATCCCAACGGCCTGTCGGCGATAACCCTGTGCCATTGTAGTAATGGTACAGATCGGGGTAGCCAACTGAATGTCCCATCTCATGACAGAGTACCGTAGCACTAAACTGCGACTCCATCTGGAAATTATAATCCCACACTTGTTTACCATTGATACTAACGTCATAGCTATAAAGCGCCCAGCGGTGCGACCACAGCAACATGGCCCATGCAGCAGTGGTTCCACGAATGACGAAACAGACGTTGTCAACATATCCATCGTCATCTGCATCAATATCAAGGCCAGATGGAACCGAGGATGCGATAGCATTGATTGCGTTCTTGAGGAGAGCATGTTCGCGCATCCGTCGCTCAGTTCCGTTACTTCCGCCGGTATAGCCGTCAGGGGCGCTGTCGATCGGAAGATAATAACTCCGGTTGAATGTGTCTTGGTATGAAACAACAAATGATCCGGGTGTAGGGTAAAAAGTCGTACTTACTGTAAGAGCCCCATAACTGGCCTCTTGGAAATAGTTACGAAGTGAGCTTCGGCCTGCATTCGTGTTATTGAAGGTGCTATCATAATACGAAAATGCCGAAGAAAACTCCGTCTGGTCCTTGAACCGGATGAACACCACCAGGTTGTTGATGGTGCCGGTGGGCGGGGTCTTGGTGCCGTTGTTCGCTTCTCCAGCCCCAGCCGCGCCGGATCGTCACGGCCGGCGACCAGCGTGGTCGGGACCAGGTCGTCGCCCTGGCGGGCGGCGTAGACGTGCCAGCCGGATGCGCCGTCCTTGATGATGGTGTACCCCGCCGCGTCGTGCACCCGGTGGTGGAACTCGTCGCCGTCGATCAGGCAGGCCACGGCCGAGCCGTCGGGCTGGGTCAGCGTCGTCGGAACGTTCTCCAGGTAGACCGCGGCTAGGGGCAGCGCCAGCGCGGCCAGCGACAGTACCAGGCAGGAAGTGCGTTTCACGGATGCCCCGCTCGTTGGATTGTTCTGTGTGAACCATTACTATACCGCGAAAACCCCCGAAAGTCAAGGGTCGGGCCGCCGCCATCGCCGTCCTTGACTTGCGGCTCCTCGATGCGCTACAATACCGCATCATCGAAAAGGAGACCGCATGAGCGCCCTGTCCGTGACGATGGCCCTGCTGCCCGTCGCCCTGATCTTCGCCCTGCTGGTGTGGCGCAGGACCGCGGCCGACACCGCCGGCGTGGCCGGCTGGCTGGCCGCGCTGGCCGTGGCCTGGCTGTTCTTCAAGACGCCCTGGAACGTGCTGCTGGGCGCCAGCGCGGCCGGCGCCGTGGCATCCTTCCCCATCACCCTGATGGTGGCCGCGTCGATCCTGCAGGTGACGGTGATGCTGGAGACCGGCGCCATCCCCCGGGTGGTGGCCCTGGTCAAGACCGTGGCCCCGGCCGACCGGGCGGTGCAGGTGATGGTGCTCAACGTCGGCATCGGCACGCTGCTGGCGGCGATGGGCGCCACGCCGGTCTCGATCCTGCCGCCGATCATGATGGCCCTGGGCTACTCATCGTTCGTCTCCATCGCCCTGCCGGCGCTGGGCTACGACGCGCTCTGCACCTACGCCCTGCTGGGCATACCGGTGGTGGTGTTCTCCGGGTTCGTGGGCCTGCCGGTGGCGCAGGTGGGCGGCTTCTTCGCCCGCTACATGCCGGTGATCAGCACCTGCATCGCGCTGGGGATGCTGTGGATCGCCGGCGGCTGGCGGATGGTGCGCTCCGGGCTGCTGCCGGCGCTGCTGTCGGGCGTCACCGCGGGCTGCGTCGCCATCGCCATGAACGCCGCCGGCATGGTGACGCTGACCGGCGTGGCCGCGGGCCTGGCCGTGGTGGTGGTGATGCTGCTCTACCTGCTGGCCGCCCGCAAGCCGCTCCACGACCGCGCCGCGCTGGACGGCACGGACCTGGCCGCGGAGCGGCGGATGCCCCTGGCCGCGGCGCTGTCGCCCTGGATCATCCTGGTGGCCGCGGCGGTGCTGGTCAACGCGCCGGCGCTGCCGCTGTTCGACCTGGTGTTCAGGCGGCTCGACATGCCGGTGGCGATCATCCCAGGCGCGCCGGAGAAGGTGCGGCTGCTGTGGCAGGCCTACTTCTGGATCCTGGCCAGCACCGCGCTGGCCCTGCCGTTCCTCAAGCCCACCAGGGCGCAGCTGGCGACCTCCCTGGCGAAATGGCTGAAGCGCGCACCCCGGCCGATGCTGGCCTCGGCGGTGTTCTTCGCCATCGCCTACGTCATCAACCACTCGGGCAAGGGCCCGGACTGGGCCCTGGCCGAGCCCTCCCGCAACATGGTGGTGGTGCTGGCGCAGGCCGCGGCCGGGCTGTTCGGCAGACTGTACCCGCTGATCGCGCCGTTCCTGGGCCTGCTGGCCGGGTTCATCAGCGGCTCGGAGGCCTCGGCCATCGCCATGCTCACCAGGCTGCACCTGTCGACCGCGGAGCGGATCGGCGCCGCCGGCGTGCTGGTGGCCGCGGCCAGCGGCATCGGCGGCGGGCTGGCCAGCGTGATCTCCCCGGCCAAGCTGCAGAACGCGGCCGCGTCGATCGACCGGATCGGCGAGGAGTCCCAGGTGCTGCGGGTGACCTTCGTGATCTCGCTGGCCATCACCGCGGTCTGCGCCCTGATGACGCTGCTGTGGGCCTACTAGGCATCAGCGGGACCGAACATAAAGCCGCAGCGTTCGCTGCGGCTTTTCCGTTCTCATGTTCTGCAATCGGGATTCTCTTCATCATGCTCCCACTGCATAGTGTTCTCAAGGATGTATCTCCTGATCGCGTCGTACGAGCGGCCGTTGCGGATGATGTGTTCATGGAACCGCGATTGCCAGACCGGCATGCCGGCATGTCCCGGTAGGCCGTGGATGCGCCGGGTCACCGCCGATTTGATCGCCCCGACGATGGCTGACAACGACCCGGGTTGCGGCCTCCCGAATTCACGATCCCCCGTAGGGACATGGCGCGCCATGTCCCTACAAGGCGCCGTTCCATCGTTAATGATAACAATCATGTGGACGTGGTTCGGCATGACCACGTGGGCATCGATCGTCGCGTATGGGCGCAATGACCCGGTGAAGGCTATCTCCTGCACGACGATCCGGCCGCAATCGTTCAGTGCCATCGTGCCGTCGATCACGTTCCCGAACAGGCATTCCCGTTCGTGCGTGCAGATCGTGACGGAATAGGCGCCCGCCCCGGAATAATCGCATCCCCGCAGGCGGAGCGAACGGCGGTGATATCGGGTGCTTGACATGGCAATCACAATTCCGATGGTACCATACATGGGGCGACAGGAATGAAAAACCCCTTCCCGTTTCCGGGAAGGGGTTTTGGTTGGGTCCGATTACTGCCCGTTCTCGCCGCCGCCGTTGCCGTTCTCCTCCTCGTCCTTGGCCGCCAGCCGCGCCACGTCGCAGACCTTGTCCTTCTCGTCCAGGTTGATCAGCCGCACGCCCTGGGTGGCCCGGCCCATCACCCGCACGTTCTTCAGCGCCAGCCGGATCACCTGGCCGCCGGCCGAGATGATCATCAGCTCGTCGGAGTCGACCACCTCCTTGACCGCCACCACCGGGCCGGTCTTGTCGGTGACCTTCATGGTGATCACGCCCTTGCCGCCGCGCCGGGTGACGCGATACTCGTCGATCTCGCTGCGCTTGCCGAAGCCCTTCTCGCAGACCGTGAGCAGCGAGCCCTCGCGCTTCACCGCCACCATCCCGACGACGTAGTCCCTCTTCTCCAGGGTGATGCCCCGCACGCCGCCGGCGGCGCGGCCCATGGCGCGCACGTCGCTCTCGTGGAAGCGGCAGGCCTGGCCGGTATGGGTCACCAGGATCACGTCCTCGCTGCCGTCGGTCATCTTGGCCTCGATCAGCCGGTCCTTGGCGTCGACCGTGGCCGCGATGATGCCGGCCTTGCGCGGGTTGGCGAACTCGGACAGCGCGGTCTTCTTGATGGTGCCGTCGCGGGTGGACATCACCACGTAGTGCGACTCGTCGAACTCCTTGACCGCGATGTAGGCCGCCACCTGCTCGTCGGACTTCAGCTCCAGCACGTTGGAGATCTGCCGGCCCTTGGCGGCCCGGCCGCCCTCCGGGATCTCGTAGACCTTCAGCCAGTAGCAGCGTCCGCGGTCGGTGAAGAACAGGATGTAGTGGTGGGTGGAGGCAATGAACATGCCCTCCACGAAGTCCTCCTCGCGGGTGGTCATGCCGGTCACCCCCTTGCCGCCCCGGCCCTGCCGCTTGTAGGCGCTCACCGACAGCCGCTTGATGTAGCCGGCATGGCTGATGGTGATCACCATGTCCTCCTCGGCGATCAGGTCCTC
>JALOPJ010000050.1 GCA_025453955.1 Candidatus Edwardsiibacteriota bacterium | reverse complement strand
GCCCGGACCGAGCTGCCGACCCACGGCGGCCACGGGGCATTGGTCGGGAAGCTGTCCAACAACGCCGTCAACGACGTGCTGGTCACCAACGCCTACGGCGGATGGAGCTACATCTTCCACGGCGTGTCGCGCACCGGCTACGACGGGTACGATTCGCTGCCGTCGAGCTACGGCCACATCTCCACCAAGGACAACGGCAACGTCCACGACCGGGGCGCGTCCGAGGTGTACCTGTCGTCGGTGTTCGGCGACGGCTCGGCCACGCAGGCCTGGAACAGCTGCAGCTGGACGGCCGAGGTGCCGGCCGGCGCCGCGCTGGACGTGGCGCTGCGGGGCGGCGACACGCCGGTCCCCGACGGGAGCTGGAGCGCATGGCAGGCGGCCGCGCCGGGCAAGTCGCCGCTGTCGGTCCCGCCGTCCAAGTACCTGCAGTACCGGCTGACCTCGACCGCCAACGACCTGTTCCAGGCCCCGGCCGTCGACGAGGTGGCGGTCGACTACACGCCGCAGGGCGTGGCGGGCAGCCCCGGCGCGGCGGCGCCGTCGGTGACGATCTCGGCCGACGGCCGCGGCGTCGCGATCTCGCTGGCGCTGGCCCGGGCCGGCCGCGTCCGCGTCTCGGTCTACAACATGCTGGGGCAGTCGGTGGCGACCCTGGCCGACGGCGTGCTGGGTCCCGGTGCGTACCGCTACGACTGGCGGGGGCAGGGCGCCGCGTCCGGGATCTACCTCTGCGCCGTCGAGGCCGGCGGCGCTAAGGCGGTGCGGCGGTTCGGCGTGGTGCGCTGAATCCGCCCGCGGGGTCTATGGTATCATTGTTCAATGATCAGCGAAATGGACGCCAAGCGGTCGGCCGAGGCGGAGGTCTCGGTCCGCAGCTTCCGGGAATCGAAGTACGCCGACTGGGTGCGCGACATCCTGTCGCACGCCCGGGGCGCGGTGCTGGACCTGGGCTGCGGCGACGGCGCCTTCACCCGGCCGCTGCTGGAGCGGGGCCATGCCGTGGTCGGTTCCGACCTGGCGCTGGGCCGTCTGGCCGCGCTCAAGGGCCTGGGCGCCGCGCTGCTGGAGGCCGACGCCGTCCGCCTGCCGTTCCGGGACCGCAGCTTCGACACGGTGCTGTTCACCGAGGTGCTCGAGCACCTGCCCGACCGCTCCGCGCAACGCGAAGCCCTGCGGGAGTTCGCCCGGGTGCTGCGGCCCGGCGGCCGGTTGGTACTGACCACGCCCAATCGCCCGGTCTACCGACCGGTGGTCCGGCTCTGGTCCTGGTTCGGCGGCCAGCCCCCGGATCCCACGCACTTCAGCGAGCTCTCCCTGTCCGAGCTGCGGGCGCTGGTGGCCGAGACGTACGACATCGTCCAGGTGCGGGGCAAGTTCGGATTCGTCGCCTGGCCGCCGTTGCAACGGTTCTTTGCCGGACGGCCGGGCTGGTGCTACGACATCATGGTGGCGGCCGCGCCGCGTCCGGGGCCCGGCCAGCCGTGACGACTTCCATCGTGAACTGGCGGTCGCTGGCCAGGACGGCGGGATACCTGCTGGTCGCGCTGATCGTCTTTTTCCTGGGGCGGGCGCTGTACCGCAGCTGGAACCAGATCCCGTTCGACCGGATCACCTTCAACTACGGCTGGCTGGCGACGTCGTTCCTGGGACTGGTGGTCTCGTTCCTGTGCTCGGTCCAGGCCTGGCGGTCCATCCTGCGCGCCCTGGGTTCCCGGATGGGGTTCCGGGACTCGTGGTTCGTCATCACCGGCTCGTACGCCGCCAAGTACCTGCCGGGGCACGTCTGGGCCATCGGCGGCCGGATGCTGCTGGCCCGGGGCAAGGGCGTCCCCGAGAAGGTCAGCGGCGTCGCCATGGTGCTGGAGACCGCGGCCCTGCTGGCGGGCACGCTGATCGCCTTCGGCCTGTGCCTGCCGTGGATGGTGCGGGACGGCCTGCCGCAGTGGATCTGGTGGCTGTTCCTGCCCGTCCCGCCGATCCTGGCGCTGATGTTCACGCCGCTGCTGGGTCGGGCGGTGGGGTTCGCGGCGCGGGTGGCGTTCAAGCGGGAGGTGCGGGTGGCGATCGGCGCTCCCGGACTGCTGGCGGCGCTGGCGCTGTTCACGCTGTCCGCGATCATCCAGGGCGCGGCGTTCTTCGCCCTGGTGCGGTCGCTGTACCCGATCGCGCCGCGGTTGCTGCCCGACGTCATCGGCGCGTACACCGGCGCCTGGGCCGCCGGGTTCCTCAGCGTGGTCACCCCGGGCGGCCTGGGGGTGCGCGAGGGCGCGCTGACCGTGATGCTGGGAACCTACGTGACCGTGCCGGTCGCCATCATCGCGGCGGCGGTCGCCCGGCTGTGGATCACCGTCTTCGAGGTCGCGATGGCCATGGCCGGCCTCCGCATGAAATCCTCATCCGCCCCGTCCGAAACGATTCGAGAGCGTTCATGAAAAAGAAACGGTCCAAGCCATCGGATGCCGCGGCCCCGATCCCGCCGCTCGCCCCACGGTCCCTGTTCGACCGCTGGTACGTCGCCCTCGGCCTGATGGCGGCGGCGGTGCTGCTGTTCTTCGGCCGGGCGTTGTTCAGCGACCGCATGCTGTTCGGCACCGATTTTATCGCCGGCGCGTACATGACCCGCGCCTACATCATCGCAGGGATCAGGAACTTCGGTGCCGCCCCGTTATGGTATGCCGGCCTGTACGGCGGTGTCCCGTTGACCAGCGTGGGCAGCATCGCCGGCGATTACTGGTACCCGCTGCTGTGGCCGCTCTACCAGCTGGCCCTGGCGCCGCACAGGATCGTGCTGTTCGGCTATTGCCTGCACGTCCTGCTGGGAGGGGTCGGCACCTACCTGTTCATGCGCGGCTGGAAGATCTCCGGGGCCGCGGCGTTCGTCGCCGGTGCCGCCTACATGTTCACCGGATCGGTCGTCAGCCTGATCTACGCCGGGCACGACGCCAAGATCATCGTGTCGGCCCTGCTGCCGTGGCTGCTGCTGTTCATCGGCAGGACGGTCGAAACCAGGAAGCTGCTGTGGTCGTTATGCGGTGGGCTGGTGGTCGGGCTGGCGCTGATGTCGCCCCACGTGCAGATGTCCTACTACCTGCTGCTGGCCGGCTTGTTCTATGCGGCGGGGCTGATCTACGTCCGGTTCCGGCGAGAGCGACGCTGGCATCAGGTCGCGGTAACCGCCGGCGTGGGCGCGATCATGTTGGTCGTCGGCTTCGCGATCTACGCGGTCCAGGCACTGACGCTGCGGGACTACATGAAGTCCTCGCCCCGGGGCGAGGACAAGGGCTACGCCTACGCCACCTCGTATTCGATGCCCCCCGAGGAGATCGTCAACACGGTCTGGCCCGAGTTCTCGGGCCTGTTGGACGCCGGTTCGGACGAGCGGCCCACCCGCTGGTACTGGGGTCGGCGCGACCTCAAGCTCCACACCGAGTACGTCGGCGTGGTCCCGGCGTTGCTGGCGCTGATCGGCCTGTGGTGCAGCCGGCGCCGGAAGCTGAAATGGTTCCTGGCCGGCCTGGGCTGTTTCGCGCTGGTCGTGGCCTTCGGCGGGTTCACGCCGTTCTATCACGCGGTATACGCCCTGGTCCCGATGATGTCGAAATTCCGCAGCCCGGCGATGATCTTCAGCACGTTCGCCTTCGTCGCAGCGGCCCTGGCGGCGCTGGGCGTCCAGGCGCTGCTGGCCGGGGACGCGCCGAAGAAGCTGCCGGCCTGGCTGGCAACGGCCGCCGGCGCGGGGCTGCTGTTCGGCATCATCTTCTCGTCCGCCCGCGACGGCATCACCGGGATACTGGAGGCCTTCGCCGCCAAGGGCTGGGGTTCGCAGGCGTTGTGGAACAGCTATCCCGAGATGGTCAAGGGCTACTGGATCGCCTTCGCCCTGTTCCTGGCCGGCGCGGTCCTGGCGGTGCTGCTGGCCAGACGGAGGATGCCGCTGGCCTGGTGGACGGCCATCGTGGCGTTGCTGGTGTTCCTCGAGTTGTGGCGGGTCGACGCCCGTTTCTTCACGCTGGTCGATCCGCCCGGCCGGTTCTTCGCCAGGGACGAGGTCGCCGCCGTCCTGGAACGGGACACGACGCTGCACCGCGTCTGGCCGCTGCAGGTGCACCAGCAGGGGAACTACCTCACCCTGTTCGGGATCCAGACCGTGGGCGGCGAGCATCCCAGCCCGTTGAAACGGTACAACGAGTTCGTCGGGGCGTCACCCAAACGGATCCTGCCCGATTTTCACAACCTGATCCAGCATCCCCAGTTCCTGCGCCTGCTGGGCGTCAAGTACCTGCTGATGCAGGGGCCGGTCGAGCATCCGGATCTCGTCCTGCACGATTCCTGCTACGGCGGCCGGGTGCGGATCTACCGCAACACCAGGGCGCTGCCCCGGGCCTGGCTGGCAGGGGAGTACGAGGTCATCGGAAATGATGCGCGGATCCTGGCGCGGATGCAGCGGCCGGATTTCGACCCGGCGAAGACGGTGATCCTGGAACAGGCGCCGTCGGGCTTCGCGCCCCACTCGCAAGCCGCCGGCAGCGCGGAAGTCGTCCGGTACACTCCCAACGAGGTCAGCGTCTCCGTCAACGCCGGCGCACCGGCCCTGCTGGTGTTGAGCGACAACCATTTCCCGGCGTGGAAGGCCTTTGTCGACAACGTGCCAGCCGAGTGCCTGCGGGCCGACTACACCTTCCGGGCCGTGGCCGTGCCGGCCGGCGCCCACACGGTCGAGTTCAGGTACCATTCCGGGGTCTACCGGACCGGGAAGATCATCAGCCTGGTCGCGCTGCTGCTCACCCTGATGGGTATCGCGGCGCTGGCGGCGCGGGAGATCGTCAACCGGAAACGGCGGACCGGGCCGGTGGCATAGTAGGGGGCTGGGGATATAATGAAAAAGCAGAGGCGTTGCCTCTGCTTTTTCGTTCGCGACCGAGCGGCGTCCGCTACCGTTCGATCAACGCGTCCATCCGGGCCACGGCCTTCTCGATCCGCGCCAGGTCCTTGCGCCGGCCCTTGACCGGCTTGAGCGTCACCCTGTCGGTGACCGCGACCAGCTGCTTGAGGGTCCGCAGGGCCCGCTTGCCGCCGCCCCCGGCCGCCAGCTTCTTCGCCGCGTCCGACAGCTCCAGCAGGTCGTGGCCGAGGTTGTCGGCGTGGATCCGGGCGATCTCCCGGGCCGACTGGCGCAGGTAGGCCAGCTGGGTCTGCAGTTCCCTGCCCAGTTTGGCCAGGGCCTCCGCCTCGGCGCCGTTCCTGCGGGACGGCCGCTTGATCCGGGTCAGTGTCTCGATCGCCGCCATCGTCAGCCCTGACCGTCGCCCAGGATGCCCTGGATCTTGGCCTGGAGGTCCTTGCTGACCAGCCTGGGCGAGCGGTTGCCGTTGACCACGTCGAAGCCGTAGGTCTTCTGCATCGCCTTGAACTCGGTCACCATCTGCCGCTGGTAGCGGATGAAGCTGGCGTACATGTCGCCGGAGTGGGCGACGTCCATGCCCGACTCCCAGTAGTCCAGCAGCTGACCCTTGCGGTAGATGCGCTCGGCCAGCACCCGGGGCGGCACCTCCAGGTAGAACACCGCGTCCGGGATCAGCGCGATGTTGTAGATGGTCTTGACCCATGCCGGGTCCAGCTTGCGGACGATGGCCCGGGCCATCATGGTGTAGATGTAGCGGTCGGCCAGCACGATGAAGGACGAGCGCAGCGCGGGGATGATCTTGTTCTCCAGCTGGTCGGCGAAGTCGGTGGCGTAGAACAGCGTCAGGGTCAGCGGCCCCAGGATGTTGCCCTGCTTGGCCTGCTCCAGCTCCCCGCTGACCAGCATCGAGCGCTTGAGGCCCACCTCCGCGGTGGCGTAGCCGCTGCGCTCCAGCCAGTCGCGCAGCAGGTTGATGTGGGTGGTGCGGCCGGAGCCGTCCGAGCCCTCGATCACGATCAGCTTGCCCCGCAGGGTGGCGGGGTCGACCCCGGGCAGGCCGGTGCCGAAGAAGCGCTTCTGCGACGGCGTCATGCCAGGCGGGTCCTCCACTTGAAGCGGGGCAGGTCGATCCGGTCCTCGATCAGGGCCCGCACCTCGCGGTGCATCACGTCGGGCGCCCGGCTGGAGTCGATCCGGATGAAGCGGTATTCCCTGGCCAGCGCCAGGTACTCCTTGTGGACCCGGGCCTGGAACAGCTTGAAGCTCTCCACCGGGTCGCGCGACAGGTTCTGGTCCATGCCGGCCTCGTAGTACTTGAGCTGGGGCCGGCCCTCCAGGATGCGGCCCAGCGCGGTCTCCAGCGGCAGGTCGAAGAAGAAGGTGAGGTCGGGGTGGCGGGCGTAGGCGTAGATGCCGCGCACCCAGCCGCGGTCGCAGCCCCGGGCCGCGTCCCGGGCGAAGGCGGTGTAGACGTAGCGGTCCGCCAGCACGATATGCCCGGCCGACAGCAGCGGCAGGATCTCGCGCTCGTAGCGGTCGGCGAAGTCGGTGCAGTGGATCAGGGCGAAGGTGGTCGGGGTCAGCAGCTGGCGCTTCTTGCCCTTGCGGGTGGCGTTCTTGACCAGCAGCGAGGAGTTCCACTCGGTGAAGAACACCTTGTAGCCCTCCAGCTCCAGCCAGCGCTTGACCAGGTAGATCTGCGTCGACTTGCCCGAGCCGTCCAGCCCCTCGACGGCGATCAGCTTGCCCGCCAGTTCGGTCGTTGCGTCCATGGTGTCATCAGTCTATCGGTTTTGCCGGGAAATGTCAAGCGCAAAAAACCGTGCGCCGCACGGCCCCTGCCGCGGCTGATGGGCCCCGAGCGCCGGCGATGCGGCAGGGGCCGGCCGCTAGGTCCGGTCGTCCGACCCGGCGACCACCCGGTTGCGGCCGCTGGACTTGGCGATCCGCATCGCCAGCTCGGCCCGCTGCAGCACGGTGCGCAGGTCGTTGTCCGCGGCGGTGAACTCGCCGACGCCGATGCTGACCGTCACGCTGCCCGGGGCCAGCCCGGCCACTGCCAGGCGCTGGGTCCTGTTGCGCAGCCGGTCGGCGATGATGATGGCCTGGTTGGCGTAGATGCCGTAGAGGGTGACCGTGAACACGTCGTCGCCGTAGCGCACCGCCAGGTCGCTGCCGCGCAGCTCGGTCTTGAGGACGTCGGCCACGGCCTTCAGCACCAGGTCGCCGCCGCCCGGGCCGGCGGCGGCGGCCAGCTCGGTGAAGCGGTCGACGTCCAGCACCAGCAGCGTCAGCGGCAGGCCCTTCTGGCGGCTGAGCGCGGCGTCCCGCACCATCAGCGATTCCAGGTAGCGCCGTCCGTACAGACCGGTCTGCTGGTCGTCGACGGGCTTGACCAGGTAGTCGTCGGCGCCCATGTTCAGCGCCGCCACCTTGGCCTTGACGTCGTCGATGGCGGTGACGATGATCACCGGGATATGGCGGGAGAGGGGGTTCTGCTTGAGGCCCTGCATCCATTCCAGGCCGTTGGCCCCCGGCAGCATCAGGTCCAGCAGGATCAGGTTGGGGGGATCGGCCGCGATCTGGCGGTCCGCCGCCTCGGCCTGCGGCGCGGACATCACGTGGTACCCGCCGGTGCCCAACACGGCGCCGAACACCTGGGCCACGTGCGGGTCGTCCTCGACGATCAGGACCAGCCCGGGCCTGGCCGCCGGGCGCTCCCGGCGGTCGGCCTGGACCGCGGGATGCGAGGTGACCGCGGTCCGCAGCCGGACCTGCAGCTGCCCCAGCCTCGCCAGCGAACGCACCCGCGCCAGCAGCACCTCCATGGTGAAGGGCTTGACCAGGAAATCGTCGGCCCCGGCCGCCCGGCCCTCGGCGAAGCCATCCGCCGCCCCCGGTTCGAGCACCAGCAGCACGGACATCGGGGCGGTGGTCGGGTCGCCCTTGATCTTGCCGGCCAGGGCCGTGCCGCTCAGCTCGGGCAGCACCGCATCGGCCAGCACGACGTCGGGCATGAACGCCAGCGTCCGCTCCAGCGCGTCGCGCCCGGTGCGGGCCGTCTCCAGCCGGTATCCCTCGCCGCCCAGCGCGGCCTGGAAGAAGTTCGACGCCGCCTCATCGCGGACGGCGATCAGGACCTTGGCCTGATTCATCTGGTTGTCGGTCGTCATAGTGGACCTCCGTCAGATTGGGGTCGGATGCCCGGTCCCCTGAGTACCATAGCACGGCTCAGGCAGCGTTGTCAAGGGGATATGCCCCTCGTCCAATGACCGATCGCACTACCGATGCGGTTGCATTCGCACGCCGGTTCTGGTATGATAACGATCAGCGGCCCGTCCTGCACGCGGCCGCTCCATGCAACGACAGGAGGTCCCCATGCTCAAGGAGTTCAAGGAATTCGTGATGCGCGGCAACGTGCTGGACCTGGCCGTGGCGGTGATCATCGGCGCGGCCTTCGGCAAGATCGTCTCGTCGCTGGTGGGCGACGTGCTGATGCCGCCGATCGGCCGGATCATCGGCAAGCTCGACTTCTCCAGCATCGTCATCCCGCTGGCCCGGCCCGAGGGCGTCGACATCACGAAACTGACGCTGAAGGCGGCCACCGACATGGGCCTGCCGGTGATCAAGGTCGGGCTGTTCCTCAACAACGTGATCGACTTCGTGATCGTGGCGTTCGTCATCTTCCTGGTGATCAAACTGGTCAACCGGATGCAGCGCAAGAAGGCCGCGCCACCGGCCGAGCCCACCACCAAGGAATGCCCGTTCTGCCTGTCGGTCGTCAGCCTCAAGGCGGTCCGCTGCCCGCATTGCACGTCGCAACTGGAGACCGCTGCCAAATAGAGTTCTGCCGCGCGCGCACCGCGACGCCCGCATCGGGGATGCGGGCGTTCGCCGTTCCGGCGACCGGGCACCGGAACGCACCGGGGCGCGGCCGAAAACGATCACGATAATGGCACTTGACAACGGCTGGTGTTCCTGATAAACTGATTGCGAACTGCACCGGGCGATGACCGGCGCTGAACGGCGTCCGGGCGATCCCCGGGACGCCGTATTGCATGGGCGATCTGCGATGAGGAGGCGGAATGGCGGACTTCGAGAAACATGTGGTGGAGACCCTGAACTTCAACGCCACCGTGCTGGTGTTCGACACGGCGGACCTGTGCGCCATCCTGCTCTCCGGGTCGATGGACACTCATGTCGTCGCCATGCTGCGCGAGAAGGTCAACGCCGCCACCGTGGGCAAGCGCTTCAACTACATCGTGGACCTCGACGGGCTGACCTACATCAGCTCGACCGGGCTGGGGTTCCTGATGTACCTGCTCAAGCACCAGCGCGAGTACGTCTACCTGTCGCACCCCAAGCTGGCGGTGCTGAAGCCGTTCAACCTGCTGGGCATCAGGACCATGTTCCGCTACTACCAGACGGTGGGCGACCTGGAGCAGCGGCCGGAGGTGCCGGCGGAGGTCCTCTCCCCGTTCTGGGTGGAGAAGGAGGAGGTGGCGGCGGCCCGCCAGCGCAAGAAATGGGTCAACATCCTGCGGGACTACCTGATCGACGGCGAGCTGACCCGCGAGATCCAGCAGATGTCGGCCTACCTGGGGGCCGCCGAGGACGGCGACACGATCACGTTGCCGGCCGAGGAGAAGTACGCCAGCGTGCTGTACAAGTTCCTGGACCGGGCCTTCCACACGGTGAACGAGTTCAGCGGGGAGCCGATCGACGAGGCGGCGATCGAGCTGATCGCCAAGGAGCTGATGGCCAACGCGGTCAATCACGCGTACGGCAACCGGCCCGGCGGCACGGTGGTGGCCCGCTACTCGACCGACCGGGTGCGGATCGAGATCACCTTCACCGACCACGGCCGGGGCTTCTCGCCGGCGGCGCCGGACGAGGGGGGGCTGCCCGGCGCGGGGCTGCAGCTGCTGCGCAAGATCTTCGACGAGCTGACCGTCGGCGAGGCGCCCCGCGGTGTCGCCCAGGGGCTGGTGCTGGGCAAGGGGACGACGCTGCGGATGGTCAAGTACGTCAAGCCGAGAACGCGGCCGGCGTCGGCCTGAGGCGCCGGCGGCGGAGCGGAGGATGCGATGGAGCAGATGGAAAAACACGTGGTCGAGACGCTGAACTTCAACGGCACGCTGCTGGCGTTCGACCGGATCGGCCTGTGCGCCATCCTGCTCTCCGGATCGATGGACACCCACGTCGTGGCCCAGCTGCGGGAGAAGGCCGACGCCGTCACCGCGGGCCAGCGGTTCAACTTCGTCGTGGACCTGGACGGGGTGACCTACGTCAGCTCCACCGGCCTGGGGTTCCTGATGAACCTGCTGAAGCGCAAGCGGGACTACGTCTTCCTCTCCAACCCGCGCCCGGCGGTGCTCAGGCCGTTCAACCTGTTCGACGTGACCAACCTGTTCTCCTACTACCGGGCGGTGGACGACCTGGTGCGCCAGCCGGGCGTCCCGGCCGAGGTGGTCTCGGCCATCCGGTCCCAGAAGGAATCGGTGCGGGCGCTGGGGCCACACAAGCGGGGGCTGGAGATCCTGGCGGACTACCTGGAGAACGAGGAGGAGCTGCACGAGATCCAGCGGATGACGCCCTACATCCATGCCGCCGAGCAGCAGGACCGGATCACCCTGCCGGCCGAGGAGAAGTACGCCAGCGTGCTGTACATGTTCCTGGAGCGGGCGTTCAGCCGGGCCGGCGAGTGCGCGGGCGAACCGATCGACGACCAGACGGTCGAGCTGGTCGCCAAGGAGCTGATGACCAACGCGGTCAAGCACGGCTACCGCCACCAGCAGGGCGGCCTGGTGCGGGCCAGCTACGCCGCCGACCCGGCCAAGATCGTCATCACGTTCACGGACCACGGCGCCGGGTATGCGCCGGCGGCGCCGGATGATGACGGCCTCCCGGCCGCCGGCCTGCAGCTGTTGCGGCGGTTGTTCGACGAACTGACGATCGGCGACGCGGACGCGGCCGAGGCGGAGGGGCTGGTGCTGGGCAAGGGGACCACGGTGCGGCTGGTCAAATACCGGGCTGCGGCCAAGTGACTCCGGGGCGGCGATGACCGGGACGGAACGGCCGCGGGTCGGCCTGGGACTCAAGGCCAAGTTCATGCTGTGGCTGGCGCTGTTCGTGCCGCTGATGATGCTGGCCGCCTACGGCTATTTTTCCCGCCACCAGCAGGCGGCCCTGGCCGCCGAGATCGCGCTGCGGGGCCAGGCGATCTGCGGCAGCCTGGCATCGGGGGCGGAGGACGCGCTGGTGATGGGGGACGACCTGGCCCTGGCCAAGCTCACCGCGGACGCCGCGGCCCGCAACCCGGGCGTGGTGTTCTGCTCGGTGGTCGACGCCCGCGGCATGATCTGGGCCCACAGCGACCTGTCGCTGGTGAACACGCCGGCGACGGTCCCGGCCGGCGCCGTCCGGCCGGCCGGAGCGGCCGAGGGGATCCTGGCGTACCGGACGGCCCGGGGCGTCGACGTGTTCGACATCGCCCGCCCGATCGCGGTGGGCGGCACGGCCATCGGCACGGCCCACGTGGCGATCTCGCGGGAATCGATCCGGCAGGCGATCGCCCGGGCCCGGGGCGGGATCGCGCTGGTGACGGCGGCGATCATGGCCGTCGGCATCGCCGGCATGCTGGCGATGGTGTCGCTGGTGATCGGCTCGCTGGGCCGGGTGACGGCCGACATCGAGGCCATCGGCAACGGGGACCTCGACCGGCGGATCGAGGCCGACCGCAGCGACGAGGTGGGGACCATCGCGCTGGCGGTCGGGGCCATGGCGGCCAAGCTGAAGACGGCGCGCCTGCAGCTGATCGAGCAGGAACGGCTGAAGAAGGAACTGCAGATCGCCCGCGACATCCAGACGGCGCTGCTGCCGACGGCCGACCCGGCGCTGCCCGGCCTGGCGGTGGCCTCCTATTACCGGGCGGCCTCCGAGGTGGGCGGGGACTACTACGACTTCATCGATGCCGGCGGCGGACGGCTGGGCCTGGTCGTCGCCGACGTGTCGGGCAAGGGGGTGGCCGGATCGATGGTGATGACCATGCTGCGGAGCATCATCAGGATCGAGGCCGCGCGCAACGATTCGCCGCACGGCCTGGTATCCGCGGTCCACGCGGCGCTGCGGCGGGACATCCCCGAGGACATGTTCGTCACGCTGTTCTACGCGGTGCTCGATCCCGGGGCGCGGCGGCTGCGGTTCTGCTGCGCCGGCCACAACCCGGCCTACCTGTTCAGCCCCGGGACCGGCCGGCTGCTGGCGCTGAAATCGGCCGGGCAGCCGCTGGGCCTGTCGTTCACCGATGAACGGGCCTTCGGCGAGCAGCTGCGGGAGGAATCGCAGCCGTTCGGCGACGGGGACATCCTGGTGGTGTACACCGACGGCGTGACCGAGGCGGTCGACCTGCGCCGGGAGCAGTTCGGGGAAGCGCGGATGGAGGACGCCATCCGCAGCTGCGGCAGCGGCGGGCCGGCGGCCCTCAAGGCCGGGCTGGCGGCTCGGCTGGAGGCGTTCACCGGCCGGGAGCCGCAGGCGGACGACATCACGTTCGTGATCGCCCAACGGAAAGACAACCAGGAGGGCGGAGCATGAAGCTGACAGCGACGTTGCTGTGCGCGCTGTGCCTGGCCGGCGGACGGGCCGGCGCAGCGCCGTGGACGATCGAGACCATCGATCCGTCGGGGCACGCCGGCCACTACGCATCGCTGGCGGTCGACGGCGCGGGCGGCCTGCACGTCTGCTACTACGATTCTCTGGCCGGCGACCTGCGCTACGCCCGGTACGGCGGCGGGGCATGGTCGCTGGGCGCCATCGATACGGCGGGCGACGTCGGCCGGTTCTGCGCCATCACGGTCGGCGCCAATAACCAGCCCCGCGTCAGCTATTTTGACTCCACCGGACGCCGTCTCAAGTACGGTGTCCATGACGGGACTGCCTGGGCGGTGGAGGTCGCCGACCCCGGCCCGGGCGTGGGGCAGTACACGTCGATCTGCCTGTTGGGAACGACCCCGATCGTCAGCTACTACGACCAAACGAACCGCGACCTGAAACTGGCGACCAAGGCGGGCTCCTGGACGCTGGCCCGGATCGACACCACCGGCGCGGTCGGCCGCTTTACGTCCGTGGCGAACACCGGCAACAACGAGACCAGGATCAGCTATTACTCGGACACGCTGCGGCAGCTGCGGTACGCCAGACAGCAGGGTTCGAACTGGGTGATCGAGGCGCCGGACGCGGCGCTGGACGCCGGCATGTTCTCGACGCTGGTGATGAACGGTACCGTCCCGGTCATCGTCTACCTCGACTCCACCGGCGGACGGATCAAGCGGGCCACCAAGCCATCGGGATGGGTGCTCGATACCGTCGACAACGCCGGCGCGGCCGGCGGGTACTGCTCGATCGCGCTGGACCCCTCCGGCAATCCGGTGGTCAGCTATTTCGACCGGGAAGGTGGCGACCTGCGCCTGGCCCGCCGATCGGGCGCCGCCTGGGTGCTGGAGGCGGTCGACACCGCGGGCGCGGTCGGGCTGCATACCTCCTGCCGGGTCGGCGCCGACTCGACGGTCTACGTCGCGTACTTCGACCAAACGCAGGGCACGCTGAAGCTGGCCAGCACGCCGGACACCATCCCGCCCGGACCGCCCCAGAACCTGACGGCCGATGGCGCCAACCCATCGCCCTGGAGCAACCGGACCAGGTTCGGTCTGAACTGGACCAACCCGGCCGACCGCAGCGGCATCGCCGGCTCCCGGTACAAACTCGGCTCCGCTCCGACGTCGAATGACGACACGACCGGTTCGCTGACGGGCGCACCGCCCGATTCGGTGACCGCCGACTCGACCGGGCAACGGCCCCTGTACCTGTGGCTGGTGGACGGCGCGGGCAACACCAGCTACCTGCACCGCGCCGCGGTCACGCTCCGCCGCGACACGGTCCCGCCGACCGGAAGCACCGCGGCCTCGCCCGCCTACAGCGCCGCGACCACGTTCACGGTGTCCTGGTCGCCCGGGGCCGACTCCGGGGGCTCGGGCCTCGACGGTCGCCATCGCGTCAGGGTCAGGGACGGTGCGGGACCCTGGACGACATGGATCAATGACACCAACGCGACCTCGGGGTCGTACACCGGCACCGACGGACATCGGTACTATTTCGAGGCCGGGGCCCAGGATTCCGCCGGCAACGTCGAGACCTTCGCCGCCGCGCCCGAGTGCAGCACCGCGATCAACAGCTCGCTTCCCGCCGTCACCGCCATCGACGTCATCCCCGATACCGTCTGGCAGGCGGGCTATGCCGTTCTGACCGGGAGGATCGCCGACAACAGCGAGGTGACCGGGGCAGAGTACTTCATCGACGCAGTCGGCGCGCCGGGGGGCGGGCAGGCGGCCACCCCGGTCGACAGCTTCGGCGCCCCCGCGGTCGACGTCCTCGACACAATTTTCACGGCGGCCCTGGCCGCCGGCCCCCACCGCGTCTACCTCCGCGGCCGCGACGACGCCGGCCAATGGGGGCCGTTCGACTCGGTGGCATTCGTCAAGGCCGCCGCCGAATCGATCGGCCCGGCGTTTACCATCCAGCTGACACCGGCGGCGCCCTCCGTCGGCGCCACCCTGTCCATCGCCGTCACCCCCAGCGAGCCGCTCCATCCCGATTCCGCGCTGGCCTGCACGCTGCGCACGGCTGACGGCGTCGCGCATCCGATCACGCTGCAGCTGCCCGGCCTGTCGGGGACCGCGAACACTGCCGGCTTCGCTGCCGGCGAGTGCCGCGTTTCGGTCGCCGGCTACGACCGCTGGTCGAACCGCGGGGCGTCGTCCGTCGCCTTCCGGCTGGAGTCCTCCGGTGAGTTCCTGCCCGGGAACCTGGTGTATGCCTGGCCCAACCCGGCCCGGGGCGACCGGGTGAACTTCCATTACTACGTCAACGCCAACGCCGCGGTCACGGCCGAGGTATTCACCCTGGACGGGCGCAGGATCGCGCGCCTGACCGGCCGGGGCCAGGGCGGACGGCCGCCGCACCAGGCCGCGTCCAACGCCATCGTCTGGGACATCGCCGGCGTCGCCAGCGACGTCTACCTGCTGCGGCTGACCGCGACCAGCGAGACCGGGGGCGGCGAGGCGACCGTCGTCAAGAAATTCGCCATCGTCAAGTAGGTGACCGCCATGAGAACACTGTGCTCGATGCTGGCGGCGGTCCTGGCCCTGGTCCCCGGCGGGCTGGCCGCCGACGGGGGAACCGGCGCCGCGTTCCTCAACCTCGATGCCGGGGCCGACGTCATCGCCCAGGGCGGCGCGGCCGCCGCCCGAGGGGGGACGGCCGGCGCGGTGTTCGGCAATCCCGGCGACCTGGGCTGGCTGTGGGGGACGGAGCTGACGTTCGGGCATGCCGAGCACGTCCAGTCGGTCCGGCACGAGCACCTGGCGGTGGCGCGGGGGTTCGGCCGGCTGGCGGTCGCCCTGTCGGTCCGCAGCCTGACGCTGGGCGGGATGGAGGAGCGCACCGTCCCGTCGGAAACGCCGCTGTCGCTGTTCGACGCCACGGACCTGGCCCCGGCCGTGACCGTCGCCCGGGTGTTCGGGCGGCGCTATGCGGTCGGGACCAGCGTCAAGCTGGTCCACCAGCGGGTGGGCGCCGACCGGGCCACGTCGTTCGCCAACGACATCGGCGTCAGCGTCGTCACCGGGATCGCCGGACTGCGGGCCGGCGCCGTGCTCGCCAACTGGGGCAGCGGCGTCACCTTCACCGACCGCTCCTACCCGTTGCCCACGCGGCTGCGGGCCGGCCTCGGGTATGCGCTGCCCGGCCGTCCGGTCACGGCAGCGGGGGACCTGGTGCTGCCGTTCCACCGGCCGCCGTTCGCCTGCCTGGGCGCCGAGGCCGTGGTCCGGCGGCGGCTGGGCCTGCGGGCCGGTTACCGGGGCGGATCCGGTGGCGCCGGCGGCCTCGCCGGGCTGACCGCCGGCCTGGGGGTCAAGGTCCGGGAGCTCGACGTGGATTACGCCTACGCCTCCCACGGGGTGCTGGGAGCGGCGCACCACGTTTCGCTGTCCTTCGTCCCGGGCCGCGCCGGCGGACGCGATGAGCGGGCGATCGCCGCCGAACTGCAGCGCCGGGCCCGGATCACGGCCGAGACGTTCTATCAGCGCGGGCTGGCCCAGCTGCAGGAGGACAAGCCGGAGGAAGCGCTGGGCAACTTCGACCTGGCCCTGGTCTGGGACCCCGGGTACCATGACGCCGGCCGGGCCAGCGCCGAGACCCGGGCCAAGCTCGACGACCGGAGGGCCGGGCAACTGCTGGCCGAGGGCCTGGCCCATTACCGCGGCGGCGGGCTGATCGACGCCATCGCCGAATTCGGCCGGGTGCTCGAGATCAAGCCCGGCCACCAGGCCGCGCGGGATTGGCTGACGACGGCGTCGAACGCCCTGGTGCAGGCCCGGGCCGCCGGCGACACGCTGCGCGGCATCGCCGCGGCGCAGGTCGACCGCCACATGCAGGCCGGCGCGGCGCTGCTGTCGGCCAAGGACTACGGCGGCGCGATCCGGGAATGGCAGCAGGCCCTGGCGCTCGACCCGAACCACCCCGCGGCCGCGGCCGCCGTCGCGGACGCGCGGGCGCTGCAGCAGCAGGCGGTCGCCGAGGAACTGCGGCAGGCGGACCGCTTCGCGGCCCGGGGCAAGTGGCCGTCGGCCCTGGCCCGCGTCGACCGGGCGCTGTCGCACGACCCCGAGCACGGGGATGCGCAGGCCAAGAAGCGGGAGTTCGACGCGGCCGTCCGGGACCTGGCCGCGCGGCACGCCAAGCTCGGCATCGACCTCTTCCAGCAAGGCCGCTACGAGCAGGCCGTGGTGGAGCTGAAGCTGGCGCTCGCGCTCGATCCGGGGAACAAGCCCGCCGCCGAGCATCTGGCGAAGGCGGCCTCGCAGCGCGCCATCGGCCGGCGTGACGACCTCAACGACCTGTACCTCAAGGGGATCAACGCCTACACCCAGGAGGAGTACCAGCAGGCGATCGCCTACTGGCAGCGGGTGGTGGAGATCGACCCCGGGCACACCAACGCGCGGCGCAACATCGAGCGGGCCCGGCAGAAACTCAAGATCATCTCCCAGTGACCTGCGCCCGGGCGGAGGACGGGAAAGGCCGGCATCATCGCGATGCCGGCCTCGGTTTTTCTGGTGCGCCCAAGAGGACTCGAACCTCTAGCCTACGGATTCGTAGTCCGTTGCTCTATCCAATTGGGCTATGGGCGCACAATTCATCAATTATAATATGATATCGGTCGCAAGTCAAGGCAAATCGGCCGGGGTGCGGAGACGCCGCGTGCACAGCCTGATCAGCGGGCTTGTCCGGATCTGATCCGGGATGCCGCGACAAGATGAAGCAGAGATGAACGGGATGGCAGGAGAACCGCGGCACAGTAACTTTCTGTTACTGTGTCAGCGATGCCGTTACGAATCGCGTTCCGTAACGGCATCTTTCTTGTCTGACGCCGCAAGCGGTTAGGACGGCCGCAGTGTTACATGGCACGATACTTGCTTCTTTTAGTGCGCATTAGCCGTCGCTCAACGATCGCGAGCCATGCCTCGCCGATCCTCGCGGCCAGCGAACGGCTTCCACGTCCAGCATACGGAGCGACACGATGAGACGACATCTCCTGTCGGCGGTCCTGACCTTCATCGCATTGGGCTTGACGTTCGGTGCGACAGCCGGGGCGCTGCGCCATCCGGCCGGCCTGTCGCCGGTCACCATCACCCTGACATCGCACGACGACGTCTACCGGCTGGCGCAGCAGGGCATCTACCTGGAGGAACTGCGCGGGCTGGCCGCCGAGGCCCGGCTGACCGCGGCCCAGGCCGGACTGCTGGCGGCGTCCGGCTATCAGGTCCGGCCGCGGCCCGATGCCGAGATCACCAGGGCCCAGCTGACGGGTTACCACAACTATTCCCAAATGGTGTCCTTCCTGGATTCGATCCGGGCCAAGTACCCCGCCATCACCAGGAAGGTCTCGTTCGGGACGACGGTGGAGGGCCGCGCCCTGTGGGCGTTCCTGATCACCGACAACCCCGACGCCAGCGAGAACGAGGCCGAGGTGCGGCTGGCGGCCAACATCCACGGCGACGAGGTGGTGGGCAAGGAACTGCTGCTGGCGCTGATCGACTCGCTGACCAGGAGCTACGGCAGCAACGCCACCATCACCAACTACGTCAACACGCGCGAGATCTGGGTCGTGCCCTGCCTCAATCCGGACGGGCTGGAATCGGGCCAGCGCTACAACGCCAACGGCGAGGACCTCAACCGCGACTACCCGGTGCCGGACGGCGGGTCCAACGGCGGCTCGGTCCCTGGCACCGAGACCGAGACCCAGCAGACCATGGCCTTCTGGTCGGCCAAGCACGCCGCCCTGTCGCTGGTCTACCACGGCGGCGCCCTGGTGGCCAACTACCCCTGGGACTACACCACCGCGAGCTGCCCGGATTACGCCGTGGCCCGCGCCGCGGCGCTGGGGTATGCCCAGCTCAACGCCCCGATGTACAACAGCAGCGAGTTCGACGACGGCGTCACCAACGGCGCCGCCTGGTACGTCGTGCGCGGTTCCCTGCAGGACTGGCTGTACAACGCCACCGGCGGGATGGACATCACCGTGGAATGCTCCAACACCAAGTGGCCGTCGGCCAGCACCCTGCCGGGCTACTGGAACGACAACAAGGCCGCCCTGCTGTACTACATCCGCAAGGCGGGGGAGGGCATCGGCGGCACGGTCACCGACTCGGCCACCGGCCAGCCGTTGTCCGGGGTCACGGTCAGCGTCACCGGGATCAGCAAGGCCGTCACCACCGACACGCCCGGCGACTACCACCGGTTGCTGACCAGCGGCAGCTACGGCCTGACGTTCGCCAAGTCCGGCTATGCCAGCAAGACGGTCGGCAACGTGCGGGTCAACTTCGACAGCCTGACCACGCTGAACGTGGCGCTCAAGCCCGCATCGACAACCACCCCGACCCTGGCGATCAGCACCACCAGCTGGGCGCCGGCGGCGGCGGGCGGCACCAGCTCGGCGGTCAACGTCACCAACAGCGGCAGCACCGGCGTGATCGCCTACACGGTGGCGTCGAACCAGACCTGGCTGACGGTGTCGTCGTCCTCGGGCAGCACGCCGGGCAGCTTCACCATGACGGCCACCGCCAACAGCGGCGGGGCGCGGTCGGCCACGGTGACGGTGACGGCCACCACGGCGGGCGTGGCCGGCTCGCCCAGGACCGTCGCGGTGTCCCAGGCGGCGGGGACATCGGGCCAGAACGACGCCGGCAGCGGCGGGGACGCCGGCAACACCTTCGCGACGGCCACCCAAGTCAGCTCCGGCTCGTGGAGCGGCTGCTACCTGGACGCCACGGACCGCAACGACTATTACTCGTTCAGCGTGACGTCCGGCCAGGTGGTGAAGGTCAGGGTGACGCCGCCGTCTTCGGCGGACTACGACCTGTACCTGTACAACGGCTCTCAAACCCAGTTGAAATCCAGCACTCGCAGCGCCGGGCTGGTGGATTCGATCGTGTACACGGCGACGGTGAGCGGGACGTTCTATGCCAAGGCCTACCAGTACAGCGGGACAGGCAACTACAGCCTGCTGATCTCGGTGTCCGGCGGCACGGCGACCCCGGCCCTGGCGATCAGCAGCACCAGCTGGGCGCCGGCCGCGGCGGGCGGGACCAGCTCGGCGGTCAACGTCACCAACAGCGGCAGCACCAGCGTGATCGCCTACACGGTGGCGTCGAACCAGACCTGGCTGACGGTGTCGTCCGCCAGCGGCAGCACGCCGGGCAGCTTCACCATGACGGCGGCGGCCAACAGCGGCGCGGCGCGGTCGGCCACGGTGACGGT
>JALOPJ010000158.1 GCA_025453955.1 Candidatus Edwardsiibacteriota bacterium | reverse complement strand
CGCTGGCGGCGCTGGAGGACGAGCGCCGCAGGCACCGCGCCGCGCTGGACGCCGTCACGGCCCGCCGCGAGCAGAGCGCCAAAAGCCGCCGGGAGATGGAGCTGGAGGTCGAAACCCGCACCGCCGCCATCCGCAGGCTGCAGTCGCAGCAGGCCCAGGTCAAGACCAACAAGGAATACACCGCCATGCTGCACGAGATCGGCGGCGCCAAGGCGGCGATCTCCGGCCTGGAGGAGAGGATCCTGGTGGAAATGGAGAACGCCGACGCCCTGGCCGCGGCCGAGCGCGACGCCCGGGCGGTGTTCGATGCCGAGGACGCCCGGATCGGCACGGCGCAGGAGGCGCTGCGGGCCCGGGCCGCCGCGCTGCGGACCGAGCTGGGGGCTGCGGCGCCCCGCTGCCGCCCCAGACCGTCAACGAGGTGCGCAAGATGGAGGCGCTGATCACCTGCGAGACCTGCGGCCGGATCCTGGTGTGGGGCCAGGAACCGAAGTAAGCGTGGGGATTCTTATCAGGAAGCCATGAAACCATGAATGCTCACCGTGATTTGTAATCGCAGCCATCGGTGATCATGTGGCGCCCATGATTAAAAACCGTTCCTGTCCTCCTGGTTTCCTTAGAAGGAATCCGGATCTACCTGAGGCCGCTTTCAGAAGGAATCCATGAAACCATGAGCACTTGACAGGCGGGATCAAGACCGAACGCATTCAGTCGAATGCTCAGTCCATGACTTCCCGGCTTCCTGATGAAAACAGCCATGGTTCTGTCACCCTGTCACCGGTCGACCATAGAATCACAACACGCCCGTCCGCGGCGAAGGAGCGCCCATGACCAGTCCCAAGGAAAAGAAGGAACTGCCGGCCTCGACCCGGCTGGCGCGAGTGCTGCGCAGGATCTCCGACGGCCACAGCCTGGACAAGATCGCCGCCGAGGAGGAGTGCCTGAAGGACGCGCTCAAGGAGGCCCTCAAATCGCTGGCCGACAAGATCGAGGTGGAGTCCGGCAAGGTCAAGCTGACGCTGGTGATCGACGGCGCGGCCCGCGGCAACCCCGGCCCGGCCGGCTGCGGCGCCGCCATCCTCGACTCGCGGGGCACGTCGCTGGCCGAGCGCAGCGTGTCCCTGGGCAAGGCCACCAACAACGAGGCCGAGTACCACGGGCTGATCACCGGCCTGCAGCTGGCGCAGGAGCGGGGCTTCAAGCGGCTGCACATCCGCACCGACAGCGAGCTGCTGGCCAAGCAGGTGCGGGGCGAGTACAAGGTCAAGGAGCCGCGGCTCAAGGCGCTGTTCGTCAAGGCGCACGACCTGCTGGGCAAGCGCTGGGCAAGCTGGAGGAATGGGACATCGTCAACGTGCCCCGCGAGGAGAACCGCCTGGCCGACCGGCTGTCCAACATCGCCATCGACAAGGCCGGGGAATAGCCCCCATGAGCATCACCCCCAAGGAACCCATGAATGTCAGGAATTGACCCGTTGATCTAGTCGAGTTCATGGGTTCCTGAATAAAGAAACACAAGAAATGAAGGACGGGACCAGATGATCGCTCCGCCATAAGCGGAGAGGAAAGTCCGGGCTCCGGAGGACAGGCCGCCGCGGGAACACCGCGGGCGCGCGACGGGCGACCGGCGCGCGACGGAAAGCGCCACAGAGAACATACCGCCCCGCCGCAAGGCGGGGTAAGGGTGAAACGGTGGGGTAAGAGCCCACCGCTCGGACCGCAAGGAACGAGGCACGGCAAGCCCCGGCCGGAGCAAGACCAAATAGATCCCGCGCCCCCGCGCCAGCGGGGATAGGATGGTCCGTCCCAACGCGGGAGGGTCGGTCGCTTGATCCCGGGCGACCGGGACCAGAGAAATGATCATCGCCCCGCGCGAGCGGGCGCACAGAACCCGGCTTACCGGTCCCGTCCTTCACCATTTTCCCGCATCGAGACATGGAAAAACGCTGGATCCTCCATCCCGCCGACGAGGGGCAGGCCAACGCCCTGGCCGTCGAGCTCGGCGTCTCGCCGCTGATCGCCCGCCTGCTGCTGACCCGCGGCGTGGCCGTCCCGGCCGACGCCCGCCGCTTCCTGTCGCCGGCGCTGGCCGACCTGCACGACCCCTTCCTGCTGCCGGACATGGACCGCACCGTCGACCGCGTGGACCGGGCCCTGGCCGCGGGCGAGCGGCTGATGGTCTACGGCGACTACGACGTCGACGGCATCACCGCCACGGCGCTGCTGGTGCGCGGCCTGGCCCGGCTGGGCGCCGACGTCGGCTGGTACCTGCCCAACCGCAGCCGCGAGGGCTACGGCATCTCCGCGGCCGGCATCGACGAGGCGGCGCGGCGCGGCGTCGCGCTCGTCATCTCGGTCGACTGCGGCATCACCGCCCACGCCGAGATCGACTACGCCAGGCAACTGGGGATCGACGTCGTGGTCACCGACCACCACGAGACCAAGGACAGCCTGCCCGCGGCCTGCGCCGTGGTCGACCCCAAGCGGGCCGACAGCGCCTACCCCTACCAGGAGCTGGCCGGGGTGGGCGTGGCCTACAAGCTGCTGCAGGCGCTGTGCCGCCGCCACGGCCTGCCCGAGGCCGACCTGGAGGCCGACCTCGACCTGGTGGCGCTGGGCACCGTCGCCGACATCGTGCCGCTCACCGGCGAGAACCGGGTGCTGGCCAAGTTCGGGCTGGAGGCGCTGCGCCGCAGCGGCAAGCCCGGCATCCGGGCCCTGCTGGAGGTCACCGGCCTGCGCGACCGGCCGCTGGACTCCGGGCAGATAGTGTTCATGCTGGCCCCGCGCATCAACGCCGCCGGCCGGATGGGCGACGCCGGCACCGCCCTGCGCCTGCTGCTGACCGGCGACGCCGCCGAGGCCGCGGCCATCGCCCGCGACCTGGACGAGGAGAACAAGCGACGCAAGGCGGTCGACGACGAGATCCTGGAGCAGGCCGTCGCCCTGGTGGGCAGCGACGTCGACCTGGAGCGCGACAAGGTGATCGTGCTGGCCTCCGAATCCTGGCACCAGGGCGTGATCGGCATCGTGGCCTCGCGCCTGGTGGAGCAGTTCTACCGCCCGACGGTGCTGATCGCGGTGGACGGCGACCGCGGCAAGGGCTCGGCCCGCTCCATCGCCAACTTCCACCTGCACGAGGCGCTCAAGGAGTGCCAGGACCTGCTGCTGGGCTTCGGCGGGCACAAGTTCGCGGCCGGCCTGTCGATCGAGGCCGGCAGGATCCCGGCCTTCCGGGAGCGGCTCAACGAGGTGGCCGGCCGCACGCTCTCCGCCGAGGACTTCGTCCCCTGCCAGCCGCTGGACGCCGAGGTCGACCTCGACGCCCTCGACGCCGAGACCGCCCGCGGCTTCGCGCGGTTCGCGCCGTTCGGCCCGGGCAACCGCCACCCGGTGCTGGCGGCGATGCGCTCGCGGGTGGTGGGCAGCCCCTGCATCGTGGGCCGCAACCATCTCAAGTTCAAGGTCAAGCACCGGCAGCGGATCTTCGACTCCATCGGCTTCTCCCTGGGCGGCATGCTGGCCGAGGTCGAGGACCCCGACGCCGCCGTCGACCTGGCCTTCGTGCTGGAGGAGAACGAGTGGCAGGGCCGCACCCGGCTGCAGCTGCGGATCAAGGACATCCGGGTCGGCTGAACTCCGCCGCTGTCGCCTGTGCGCCATCGGCGGGGTCAAGGGAAGTGTTACGATTCCTTAAAATCGTGTTACGGTCCTCCCGGTCGTCACCGTTTATGGTTCATCGTTGATTGTTCATTGTCCATTGTTCATTGCCGATCGTAGAAGATAGATGCCGATCAAGTACCGCCGCACCGTCCTGCCCAACGGCCTGACCGTGGTCAGCGAGCGCATCCCCTACACCCGCTCGGTGGCGGCGGGCTTCTGGATCGCCCGCGGCTCGCGCGACGAGTCGGCCCGCGACAACGGCATCACCCACCTGATCGAGCACCTCTCGTTCAAGGGCACCGCCACCCGCAGCGCCCGCGACATCGCGCTGTCGATGGAGTCGATCGGCGGCCACCTCGACGCCTTCACCACCAAGGAGGAGACCTGCTTCTACGCCCGGGCCCTGGACGAGCACCTGCCGCGCGCCGTCGACATCATCGCCGACATCGTCTGCCGGCCGCGTTTTTCGCCCCGGGACCTGTCCCGCGAGCGCAAGGTGGTGCTGGAGGAGATCAAGAGCCTGGAGGACGCGCCGGACGACCAGATCCACGACCACTTCGACCAGGTGATCTTCGACGGCCACCCGCTGGCCCGGCCGATCATCGGCACGGCGGCCACCTGCCGGTCGTTCACCCGCGAGGGCATCATGGCCTACCGCGCCCGGCACTTCGGGCCGGGCGACACCGTGGTGGCGGTGGCCGGCAACGTCGACCACAAGAGGCTGGTGGCGCTGCTGGCCGGGCTTTGCCCCGGCCGCTGCGGCGCCCGGCGCACGGACAAGGCACTGCGGCCGCCCCGCATCGCCGGCGGGCTGACGGTGGTGCGGCGCGACATCGCCCAGGTCCACCTCTGCCTTGGCTTCCCGGCCATCCCCTACACCCACCCCGACCGCTACGCCCTGATGCTGCTGTCGACCATGCTGGGCGGCGGCATGAGCTCCCGCCTGTTCCAGGCCATCCGCGAGGAGGCGGCGCTGGCCTATGCGGTCAACTCCTACCTGGAGCTGTACCGCGACACCGGGGTGTTCGGCGTCTACCTGGGCACCTCGCCCGCCCGGATCCAGCAGGCGGCCGACATGGTGCTGGCCGAGATCCGGAAGGTCGCTGCCGGCCCGGTGCCCGCCGCGGAGTTCGCCAGCGCCCAGGCCCAGCTCAAGGGCAACATGATCCTGGGGATGGAGAGCATCACCAACCGGATGATGCGGATGGCCAAGACCGAGCTGATCGGCGAGCCGCACCGCGACGTGGGCCACACCATCCGGACCACACCATCCGGATGGTGGAGGCGGTGCGGCGCGAGGACGTGGCCCGGGTGGCGCGGGCGCTGTGCACGCCGCGCCGGCTGTCGGCCGCCCTGCTGGGGCCGGTCAAGCGGAACGGCTTCACGCTGCACCGCGAGATCCTGGCGTAGAAGTCCGCCGGCATCTTGACCCCACCCTTCCCTCCCCGAACGCGTTCGGGGAGGGGCGGGGGAGGGGTCGCACGGTCGGGAAGCCCGGCACGATGAGGATACGATCATGAGCGCCGAACCCCACGACCTCCGCCAGTCCAAGCGGGCCCACGCCATGCAGGCCTCGCCCATCCGGCGGCTGGTGCCGCTGGCCGACGAGGCCAAGAAGCGCGGCACCGCGGTCTACCACCTCAACATCGGCCAGCCCGACATCGCCACGCCGGCCGAGATCATGGAGGCCGTGCGCGGCTTCAAGGACGAGGTGCTGGCCTACGGCCCTTCCCAGGGCATCCTGCCGCTGCGCCAGGAGATCCGCAACTACTTCCACAACCTGGGCCACGAGCTGTCGGTCGACGACATCCTGGTGACCACCGCCGGCAGCGAGGCCATCATCTTCGCGCTGATGGCCATCGGCGACCCGGGCGACGAGGTGCTGGTGCCCGAGCCGTTCTACACCAACTACAACGGCTTCGCCACCATGGCCGACATGAAGGTGGTGCCGGTGCCCACCCACGTGGCCGAGGGCTTCGCCTGCCCGACCCGGGAGGAGTTCCTCAAGCGGATCACCTCCAGGACCCGGGCCATCATGTACTGCTCGCCCAACAACCCCACCGGCGCGGTGTTCGCCCGGAAGGACGTGGAGATGCTGGGCGCGCTCTGCGCCGAGAAGGGCCTGTGGCTGCTGGCCGACGAGGTCTACCGCGAGTTCGCCTACGACGGCGCGGTGGCCCACTCCTGCCTGGAGCTGCGCGACCTCAAGGACCGGGTGATCATGATGGACTCGGTCTCCAAGCGGTTCTCGGCCTGCGGCGCCCGGGTGGGCTGCCTGGTGTCGCGCAACAAGGAGCTGATGCACACCATGCTCAAGTTCGGCCAGGCCCGGCTCTGCCCGCCCACCATCGAGCAGGTGGGCGCCGCGGCCGGCTACCGGCACATCGAGAGCTTCATCAAGTCGATGATCCCCGAGTACCAGAAGCGCCGCGACATCGTCTGCGAGGAGCTGGCCAAGATCACGGGCGCGGTGTTCAAGCGGCCGGCCGGCGCGTTCTACATCATGCCGCAGCTGCCGATCGACGACGCCAACAGGTTCGCGGCCTGGATGCTGACCGACTTCTCGCTTGACAAGGCCACCACCATGGTGGCCCCGGGCGACGGGTTCTACGCCACGGCGGGCAAGGGCAAGCACGAGGTGCGCATCGCCTACGTGCTGAAGGAGGCCGACCTGCGGAAAGCGATCCAGATACTGGCCAAGGGGATCGAGGCCTACAACGCGGCGCACAAGAAGTAGAACGGAAACGGGCCGGCAGCGATGCCGGCCCGTTGTTTATCGATACTCGGTCAATAAAAAGTGACAGAGTTATGGACGGTAGTCACCTGGGTCAATGCATGCATCATAAAACTCTTTTGTCATCTTGAACCACTCGGTGTTATTGATACCGTGACTGTAACTTGGTTTTGGATTGTCTGGGAAGGCACTGACTATCTTGAACCAACGATTGTGCTCGGTTGCTATGCTTTTTATTTCTGGTATAATTTCACTATAATCTTGGTCTTGACTGAATATAATTATTACATCCGCCAAGTTTTCACGATAGATCTTAATTGAATCAATAGCAATTCGGATATCAATACCCTTCTCCTTGCCTATTCTTTGTTTATGTTCACCATATCCGGGTATTCTTATAGTTTCGTCATGATAATGAAGAAAACGTGAATATGTTGTAACCCCTCGACGCTTCAGAGCAGATAATTTTGCAGTCCAAAAACCATGCCATAAAGGATTGTCCATGGCCGTTGGTATTCCTGTATAGAAACGTACCCCTTTTAGCTGCCAGTTCTTAACGGCACAAATGTTGGTTGATAACTTGATTGGGTCATAATTAGGGAAATGATAACCAAACGCAGCTTTAACGCAACGATACAAGTTTTGACCATCAATTAACGTTATTGCTCTTTTAATAGTCGGTTCGGTGGCCATAATAACACTCCTGAAAAAAGTACCCCGCTCAGGGCCTTTCGGCAAGCCAAGCGGGGATTAAGTACCAAAGTTATATTACATGAAATGAAATGAATTGTCAATAGGGTATGAACAAATAATTGAACAAATATTCAACATGAATACCACTATCCACCATTTCCTCGGCTACCTCCTCGGCATCGGCCTCTTCTACGTCGCGATACCGTGGGGCCTGGTCGGCCTGCATGCGCTGGCCGAGCCGCTGTTCCCGTTCCCCCTGCTGCCGATGGAGTGGCTGCGCTGGGCGCTGGTGGCGATCCTCTTGTTCTTCGGACTGGGCTTCGCCGCATGGTCCAACATCGCGCTGCGGGTGACCGGCCTGGGCGGCCCGGCCGACGGCTTTAACGTGGCCGTCTCCCCGCGCACGCGGAAGCTGGTGACGACCGGGCCGTACAAGTTCACGCGAAATCCGATGGCCTTCGGCACGTTCCTCTGCTACTTCGCCCTTGGATTGGCGTTGAACTCGGCCGCCGCCGTCCTGTTCCTGGCGGTGATGCTGCCGGTCGCGATCGCCTACATCGGGCATTACGAGGAGACGCGGCTGGCGCGGGACTTCGGGGAGGAGTTCAGGGAATACCGCCGCCGCGTGCCGATGTTCTTTCCCTGGTTCCCTAAATGCTGATCGTGCTGTTCGGCCCGTCCTGCGCGGGCAAGTCGTCGGCCGCCCGGGAGCTGGCCGCGCGGCTGGCCTGCGAGGTGTCCGCCGGCAAGG
>JALOPJ010000157.1 GCA_025453955.1 Candidatus Edwardsiibacteriota bacterium | reverse complement strand
GTCTGGACCAGCTCCTTGACGGTGGTGATGCCGGTGGCCCGGAAGGCGTTGGTCCCGGCGAAGGCGTAGCCGTTGTCGAAGTTCCCCCGGAAGGCGCTGAGCAGCGCCTCCATGATGCAGTAGGGGCTCTTGGCGATGTCGCAGGTCCGGATGCACTTGATGGGGCAGACGGCCGGCTTGGTCAGCCCCTGCTTGACCTGCTCCAGGAACCGGCTGCCGATGGCCCGGCCCGGCATGCCCACCGGGCTCTTGATGATCTCGATGTCCTCGCGGTGGGCGTCGATGTAGGCCTGCTTGAAGGCCGGCGCGGCGTCGCACTCGGTCGTGGTCACGAAGCGGGTGGCCATCTGCACGCCGGAGGCGCCCAGCTTGATGATGTCGCTGATGTCCCGGCCGGAGTAGATGCCGCCGGCCGCGATCACCGGGATGGTCCGGTCCTGGCCCTGCTCGACCTGCGCCACCTCGCGCACCACCTCGGGCACCAGCTTCTCCAGGGCGTAGTCGTCGTCGTCGATCTGCTCGGGCTTGAACCCCAGGTGCCCCCCGGCCTTGGGGCCCTCCACCACGATGGCGTCCGGCGGGTAGCGGTAGTTGCGGATCCACTTCTCGCAGACGATCTTGGCGGCCCGGGCCGAGGAGACGATCGGCACCAGCTTGGTGGCGCTGTCGGCCTTGAGGAACCCGGGCAGGTCCAGCGGCAGGCCGGCCCCGGAGAAGATGATGTCGGCCTTCTCGGCGATCGACGTCCGCACCATGTCGGCGAAATTGGACATGGCCACCATGATGTTGACGCCGATCACGCCGTGTGTCTTTTCGCGGGCCTTGCGCAGTTCCTCCCGCATTCCGTTGATGCAGGCCTGGCCGTAGTCCGGGGAGGTCCTGTCGTAGAGCAGGCCCAGCCCGGCGCTGGAGATGACGCCCACGCCTCCCTGGTTGGCCACCGCGGCCGCGAGCCCCGAAAGTGAGATGCCCACCCCCATGCCTCCCTGGATCAGCGGAATGGGAATGCTGAGATTGCCGATGCTGAGGGATTCGATCAAAAAAAGCGCTTTTTCTTTTCGGCCACAGGCGATTGTGCGTTGCTGTTGATTGTTGTCGCCCGGCGCCCGCCGGGATTCGTGGAATGCGGTGTCAGCGGACCTTGGCCAGCGCGGCCTGCATCAGTTTCAAACCGTTGGCGATGTCCGCCTTGGCCATCAGGCACACCGGCGAGTGGATGTAGCGCGCCGGGATGGCCAGCACCACGGTGCGCACGCCCTCCCTGGTGATATGGATGCGGCCGGCGTCGGTGCCGCCGATGCCCGGCTGCTTGACCTGGAGCGGGATCCGCCCGGCGTGCGCGGTGTCGCGCAGCAGCTTGACCAGGCCCTTGTCGCAGAACACCGAGCGGTCCATCACCGTCACCACCGGTCCCTTGCCCAGCGCCGGCACCCGGCTGGTGTCGCCCTCCTTGGGCTGCGGCATGTCGGCAGCGCCGGTGCCCTCCAGGATGAAGGCGATGTCCGGCAGCGTGCGGTAGGCCGCCACCCGCGCCCCGCGCAGGCCGACCTCCTCCTGGGTGGTGAAGGCGGCGTAGAGGGGGAAGGGGTAGCTGCCCTTCAGCAGCTCCATCATCAGGTAGCAGCCGATCCGGTCGTCGAAGGCCTTGGCCTTGAGCAGCGCGCCCCAGTCCTCGCAGGCGGTGTCGAACACCACGTAGTCGCCCACGGCGGCGGCCTTCTGGGCCTCCTCCTGCGACGCGGCGCCGATGTCGATCACCAGCTCCTCGTTGGTGGAGACCTTCTTGTGCTCGCCCTTGCGCCAGATCATGTGGATGGGCCGCACGCCGATCACGCCCGGCGTCCGGTCCTTGCCCACCAGCACGCGCTTGGCCAGCAGCACCCGGTTGTCGACCCCGCCCACTTTGTCGAACCGCAGGTAGCCCTGCTTGTCGATGAAGGTGACCATCAGGCCGACCTCGTCCATGTGGGCGGCCAGCATGACCTTGGGACCGGTTCCCCGTTTCCCGTTCCCCGTCGCCCGCTTGTAGGCGATCAGGTTGCCCAGCGCGTCCACCCGGATGTCGTCGACGTGCCGCTCGATGCCGGCGCGGATGATCGCGCGCACCGCGTTCTCGTTGCCGCTGACGCCGGGGGCGTTGGTGAGTTTCTCGATGAGCTTGAGGTCCAGCATACGTTCCTTATGGCTTAGAGCAGTAAGCTTACGGCTGTGGGATCAGTCCTGCCATTCCAGCTTGATGTCGTCGAGGTCCTGGATGAAGCGGGCCAGCAGCCGGCCGGCGCGGTCGATGTCCGCCGCGGCGACGGTCTCCACCGGCGTGTGCATGTAACGCATCGGCGGGCTGACCAGCCCGGCCGGCACGCCCTCCAGCGCCACCTGGATGTCCATGGCGTCGGTGCCGGTGATCCCGGCCACCGGCTCCAGCTGCCAGGGGATCTCCTGCTCGCGGGCGGTCTCCTTCAGCCGCTCCACCACGGCGGGGTGGAGGTTGGGGCCCATGGCGATGGTCGGGCCCTTGCCCAGCGCGAAGGTCTCGTGCTCCGCGGTCATCGGCATGTCGGCGTGGGTGCCGTCGATGGCGATGCCGATGTCGGGCCGGGCGTCGTAGGTGGCGGTCAGCGCGCCCAGGCAGCCCCAGCCCTCCTCCTCCTGCACGGTGGCCACGGCGTAGACGTCCCAGCTGTGGTTGACCTTCCGGAGATGCTCCAGCGCCCGCACCATCACCGCCACGCAGGCCCGGTCGTCCATGGCCTTGCCGGCGGCCCGGTCGTTCTTCAACAGCACCATCGGCGCGCGGAGGGTGGCGATGTCGCCGACCGAGACACGCTGCTTCGCCGCCGCGGCGTCCATGCCGACGTCGATGTAGAGGTCCTCCAGCGGGATCACCGCGTCGGACTCCTCCTTGGACTGGAAGTGCGGCGGCTTGGCGCCGATGATGCCGGGGTACTTGAGCTCCGTGGCCACGCCGTGGCGGGACACCGGGTGGACCCAGACCTCCTGGCCCAGCAGCACGCGGGTGTCGAAGCCGCCGATCTCGGTGAAGCGCAGGAAGCCGCCGGGCTCGATCCGGGTCACCAGCAGGCCGATCTCGTCGACGTGCGCGGCCAGCAGGATCTTCTTCCGGTCCGGGCCCTTCTGGCAGCCGCGCTTCAGCGCGACGGCGCTGCCGACCTTGTCGATCCGGACCTCGTCGGCGTACTTGGCCAGCTCGGCCTGGGCGGCCAGCGCGGCGTGGTGCTCGTAGCCGGACGGGCCGACGGTCTGGGTCAGCCGCCGCACCAGCTCCAGGGTCTTGTTGGGCTCGGGTTTCTTCTCCGGCGCGGCGGGCGGGATCTTCATCTTGGGCTGGGGCATGGGCGCTCCCGTGATAATATGCTGCGGCCCGGCGCGTTGGCGCGGACGGGCGACCTATTATCATATCCCAATTATCGCCAAAAGTCAAGTGGAACGGGGTTTTTCGAACACCGTTTTCCCGGGACCGAGGCCAGGGCCGTTCGGTGACCGCGAACACCTCCTCGTAGGTGGTCACGCCCTCCAGCATCTTGCGCACCGCCACCTGCCGCAGGTTGACCAGGCCGTCGGCCCGGGCGATGTCGTACAGGCCCTTGAGCGACACCTCGCTGGCCAGCGCGGCCCGCATCCGGTCGGACAGCTCCAGCACCTCGAAGATGCCGGTGCGGCCCTTGTAGCCGGTGCCGCGGCACTCCACGCAGCCCTCGCCGAAGCTGACCCGGTTGTGCGTCGCCGGCAGCCCCAGGTTGGACAGCTCGGTGTCCGACAGCAGTCGCTCCTTCTTGCAGCTCTTGCAGATCTTGCGCACCAGCCGCTGGGCCACGATGCCGACGATGGTCGACGAGATCAGGAACGGCGGCACCTTGAGGTCCAGCAGCCGGATGATGGTCGAGGCCGAGTCGTTGGTGTGCAGGGTGGAGAGCACCAGGTGCCCGGTGAGCGCGGCCTGGATGGCGTGCTCGGCCGTCTCGCCGTCGCGGATCTCGCCCACCATGATGATGTCCGGGTCCTGGCGCAGGATGGTCGGCAAAATGTTGGAGAAGTCCACGCCGGCGGCGGGCTGGACGCCCACCTGGTTGAAGGACTCGATCACCATCTCGATGGGGTCCTCCACCGTCACGATGTTGACCTCGGGCGAGGCCAGCACCCGCATCGACGAGTAGAGGGTGGTGGTCTTGCCGCTGCCGGTCGGGCCGGTCACCAGGATGATGCCGTTGGGCCGCTGGATGAAGCTGTTGTACAGCTGGAACTCGCGGGGGTAGAAGCCCAGGTTGTCCAGGTCCTGCATCAGCAGGTCGGGGTCGAAGATGCGGATCACCACCTTCTCGCCGAAGGCCACCGGCATGGTGGAGACCCGCAGCTCGATCTCCTTGCCGTTGTAGGCGGTCTTGATCCGGCCGTCCTGCGGCTTGCGCTTCTCGGAAATGTCCATCCGCGACATGATCTTGATGCGCGAGGTGATAGGCGCGTGCAGGGCCTTGGGCAGCGAGTGGATGTGGTGCAGCACGCCGTCGATCCGCAGGCGGACCATCGACTCGTCGCGCTTGGGCTCGACGTGGATGTCCGAGGCCCGCTGGTCGAAGGCGTAGTGGAACAGGTACTCGACGGCGCTGGTGATGTGCTGGTCCGACGACTCGATCTCGGCCTGGCCCTTGAGCTTGACGTACTGCTCCAGGTTGCCGAGGTCGTTGCCGATCTCGCGCTCGGCCTGGGCGGCCTTGACCGAGGCCTTGAAGCCGTAGAACTCGCGGACGATCTTGACCACGTCCGACTTGGAGGCCAGCGCCAGCCGGATC
>JALOPJ010000156.1 GCA_025453955.1 Candidatus Edwardsiibacteriota bacterium | reverse complement strand
ATCGCGGGCAAGCCGACGGCGGTGACGGCCCCGGGCACGTTCACGCTGTACGGGAACTACCCCAACCCGGTCCGCACCCAGACCCGGATCGACTTCCAGCTGCCCAAGGCCGGGCGCGCCCAGCTGGCGGTGTACTCGATCACCGGCCAGCTGGTGAAGACCCTGGCCAGCGGCGACCTGCCGGCCGGCCGCCACAGCATCGGCTGGAGCGGCAAGGACAACGCCGGCCGCGCGGTCAGCTCGGGCGTGTACTTCTACCGCCTCAGCGCCAACGGCGGCAGCGCCACCGGCAAGCTGGTGGTGGTCAGGTAATCCTACCGAACCCGCGCAGCAGCCCCGCCGGCAACGGCGGGGCTGCTCGTTTTTCCGGTTCGGCCCGAAGTGAAATGAACAGATTTTCCGGCTTGACAACGACGATGTAAAGTGATATCTTTTTGCATTACGCTGAAGCTCCCCGGGGATATGGCCCGGTCGGCACACCAAGGAACGCTCGCAGTATGACGGCGACCGCAACGCCGCGCGCCGTCGTTAACCAACCACCACCAAAAGGGAGACACGTCATGAAGAACTGGTTGTCCGTCTGTCTGGGCCTGCTGTTGGTCGCCTCTCTCTCGTCGGCCGATACGGCCGACCGGGCGATGACGCAAACAGACCCGAAGGAAGCGGCCGCCGCCCCGGCCGGCACCCCGGTGGCCGGCAAGGGCGCCGGCGGGCCCGACGCCTTCGGCTACCGCTGGATCGACTCCGACGAGCCGGGCGGCCCGGCCTACAACTGGATCGACATCACCGGCACCGGCACCGCGCTCAACCTGACCGACGACGGCGAGGCCAACATCACCCTGCCGTTCGCGTTCTCGTTCTACGGCGTGTCGTCGACGAACCTCCGCATCGGCAACAACGGCGGCATCCTGTTCAACGCCACGGCCGGAGACGTCTCGCTTTCGAACTACCCCCTGCCGTCGCGCTATTATACGCTGCAGTCGATCCTGCCGTTCATCGACGACATCGACAGCGACATCGGCAACGTCTACTGGGAGGTCCAGGGCACCGAGCCCAACCGCCAGCTGATCGTCGAGTGGTACAACCGTCCCCACTACAGCAACTACGGGTCGGTCACCTTCGAGGCGATCCTGTCCGAGGGCACCAACGAGATCAAGTTCCAGTACGCCGACGTGGTCTTCGATACCGCCGCCTGGAACTACGGCGCATCGGCCACCGTCGGCATCCAGGGAGACTCGGTGGCGGCCAACAACTGGTACCTGCAGTACTCGCACCTCACCGCCTCGCTCCACGACAACATGGCCATCCGGTTCTACACCTACAACCCGCAGCCCGGCGACCTGGCGCTGGCCTCGATCGACGCCCCGGCCGGCGCGGTGGTGCCGCCCAGCGTGGCGTTCACCCCGACGGTGACGGTCGGCAACCCGGGGACCACGCCGGCGAGCGATTACCAGGTGGTCTACACCATCGACGACGGGTCCAAGGCACTGGTCTACACCGACACCGTGCTCGTCAGCACGCCGGACAGCCTGATCGCGGGCGCGGACACCGCGATCTCCTTTTCCCCCGATTTCACGCCGCTGCCGTTCACCGAGTACAACGTCACGGCGTTCGTCACCGTCACGGGCGATCCCTACCCGGCCAATGATACGGCCCGCCTGTTCTTCCGCACCTGGGACCGGGACGTGGCGGCCACCGCGATCGTGGCCCCGACCGGGTACGTCGCTCCCGACGCCGCGGTGAACCCCCAGGTATCGTTCCACAATTACGCGACCGAGACGTCCGACTTCGACGTCTACCTGGTGATCTCCCAGGGCGGGTCGCCGGTGTATTCCCAGACGCTGCCGGTCACCGGGCTGGCGGCCGGGAACACCACCACCGTCACCTTCCCCGGATGGACGGTGCCGACCGAGCGGCACGACTACGATATCACGGCCTGGGCAGTGCTGGCGCACGACCTGAACGCCGCCAACGACACCATCACCGGCACCTGCACCTCGCTGCCGGTGTGGGCCTACGTCACCAACGTGCCCGACGGCGGCGGCGCCTACACCCGCTGGTCGTACAGCGGCTCCTGCGTCAGCAACGGCCTGCTGTGGCTGGTGGCCGGCCGCCGCGACGCCAGCTGGGCGGTGCTCAACAACGTCGGCACCTACGACCCGGCCACTGATACCTGGAACGACGCCCGGCCGGTGGTCAACCAGGCCCGCGTCTACCTCACCGCGGCCGGCAACGACCAGTACGTGTTCGCCCTGGGCGGCCGCAGCAGCGATGCTGCGACCATCTACGCCAACAACGAGCGGCTGGATTCGCCGTCCGGTTCGGCCTGGACCACCATGGCGGCGATGCCGGCCGGCCGGGCGTTCGGCGCGGCGGTGGCCGACGACCAGTACGTCTACTACCTGGGCGGCACCAGCGACGCCGGCGCGACGACGCCCACCACCACCCTCTGGCGCTACGACATCGCCGGGGACACGGTCGGCGGGACCCCGTGGAACCAGGGCCTGTCCCAGATCCCGGCCCCGATGAACTCGGCCGACGCCACCCTGATGGACGGCAAGATCTACGTCCTGGGCGACGCCACCTACAACACCACCTACGTCTACGACATCGCCGGCGACGCCTGGGACAGCATCCCCAACGGCGCCATGGGGGCGGCCAGCATGTACGAGGCGGTCTCGATGTACGGCAAGGTGTGGCGCATCGGCGGCATCCTGGCGGCGTCGAACGCGTCGACCAACCTGGTGTACGAGCTCGACCCGGCGGCCGGCACCTGGACCGACGCCGGCAAGCCGATGCTGCAGACCCGCATCAGCTTCAACGCCGGGTTCATCAACGGCAAAGTGGTGGCCGCGGGCGGCGTGGCGTTCCCCGGCTTCACGCCGACCATGACCGCCGAGGCCATCGACGTCAGCTTGATGGGCGTATCGGGCAAGCCGGCACTGGTGACGGCCCCGGGCACGTTCAGCCTGTACCGCAGTTACCCCAATCCGTTCAGCAGCTCGACGGAGATCCAATTCCAGCTGTCCAAGACGGGCAGGGTGAACCTGGCGGTATACTCGGTCACCGGACAGCTGGTGAAGACCCTGGCCAGCGGCGACCTGCCGGCCGGCCGCCACAGCGTCGGCTGGAACGGCAAGGACACCGCCGGCCGCGCGGTCAGCTCGGGCGTGTATTTCTACCGCCTCAGCGCCAGCGGCGCCAACGCCACCGGCAAGCTGGTGGTGGTCAGGTAATCATTCCGAATCCCGGGAAGGGCCCCGCCGGCGACGGCGGGGCCCTTCGTCCGCGGCGGCCGGACAACGTGCATTTTTCTGCGACGGCCGCTTGACACGGCGATCGGTCCGCCGGTATAATGGCGGTACACGATCAACCTGAAACGCAAGCAGGAGCAATCCCCGATGAAACGAACGTTCGCCCTGTTCCTGGCGCTGGCCGCGCTGGCCGGACTGTGCCTGGCGGCGCAGCCGACTCCCTCGAGCGGCCCCGCACCGGCCGCCCCGTCACGGTCACCGGGGGCGCTGGCGCCGTCGGCCGCGCCCGCGGCGGTCACCTGGGCCACCATCGACTCGATCTCGCCGGCAGCGACCGCCGCCGCCTGCAACGGCAAGGTCTACCGCTTCTCCGGCAACACGCCCACCGGGACCTCCCAGCCGGTGGTCCAGGAGTTCGACCCGGCGGTCGGCGCTTGGGTGACCAAGAACGCCCTGCCCTTCGGCATCTACAACGCCCCCTCGGCGACCTGGCGGGACCGGATCCTCCTGTTCAGCGGCCAGCACTATATCTCGGGCGTCACAAACCAAGTGGACAGCCTGGTGATCTACTATCCCGACGGCGACAGCGTCCAGGCGATCGATGGTGCACCCTACCGCGCCGGGTTCGCCTCCTGCGCCGTCATCGCCGACACCCTCTACGACGGCAAGGTCTACGTCTTCGGCGGCCGCAACGCCGGGGTCGACCAGAGCGCCGTCCTGATGTACAGCCCGACCGCGGACACCGCCGGCGGCGCGCCCTGGACCACCAAGACCTCGATGGCGACAGCCCGGGGCGGCCTGGGCGCGGCCTTGATCGGCCAGTACGCCTATGTCTTCGGCGGCGGCTGGAACAGCTACCTGGCCACGGTGGCCCGCTACGACCCGATCGCCGACAGCGTCGGCGGCACGCCCTGGTCCGACGAGACCGGCATGTCCTTCGGCCGGCGCACCATCGGCGCCACCGCGCTGGGCAACAACGCCTACGTCGTCGGCGGGTACTCCGCCACTTTCCGGGCCTGCGTCGAGCGCGGCCTCGCCGACGCCGCCGTCTACAACGACGCGGCCGTGGCCCAAATCGAGATCCCGCAGCAACTCGGCAACTACGGCGTGGTCGTCCCGCCCTATGTCCTCGTCACCAACAACAGCCCTGTCACCCACCACAACATCCCGGTGACGCTGACCATCGACAGCGCCGGCACCCAGGTGTACGAGGCCACCTCGTTCGTCACCCTGGGGACCGGTGCCAGC
>JALOPJ010000155.1 GCA_025453955.1 Candidatus Edwardsiibacteriota bacterium | reverse complement strand
TCCAGGGTCAGCTCGGTGATGCGCATTTCCAGGTGATTGCCGTCGGTCTTGCCGTGCTCCACGCGCACCTCGATGAAAGCCAGTTCGGGGGCGTGCCAGGCGCGCGTGTAGCGGGTGCTGTTGTGACGGATTTTCTCGACCGGGATGGTCGCCAGGCAGCCCAGGCTGGTTTCCATCCACTCGGCCGCCAGGACCCTGAAGTTCTGCTCGTCGATCTCGTCCTCCTCCACCATCTGGAACTGCAGTTGCGGCTCGGGTTCGGACAGGCGGTGGCGCATTTCCAGCTTGAGCGACAGCGGATCGAGGGCGTCGCCGGCGCCGGGACTGCTCATGCCGAGCAGCAAGGGGTCGTTGCGGTCGTGCACGATGCTGACCTGGCGCTGGTCCCAGTCGAAATCGACCGTCCAGCGGTCATCGATGCCGGCGACCCGGGTGTGGCGCCGATAGCGGTCCGGCCGGAAGCGGCCGTCGAGCAGCCGGCCGACCACGTCCTCGTTGTCCCGCGCGGCCAGGATGCGGGCCAGGCCATGCGTGCCGCTGCCGTCGCTGCGGATGATCCAGCGATCGTCGTGCCGCTCCAGCGCGACCTCGACCTTGCCGGTGAGCTTGCCGTTGCGGTAGATGGCGTAGCGGGCGGCATAGGGCCGCAGCGCATAGTCTTCCCCGGCCAGCGGCGCGGCCAGCAGGGCGGCCGCCGGCGCGGCCAGCAGTGCGGCCAGTAGCGTGGCCAACACGGCGGCGGCCCGCCGGCGCTCAGGCAACCAGGCGATCATCGGCCTGCAGGCGGAGCGGGCGCGCAAGGCGCTCGCCATCGACGAGTACGTCACCATCGCGGCTTTCGACCCGGCGGGTGGCGAACAATTCAACCGTGGCGACCACCAGGCGGTGTTCCTGCGGGCCCAGCCTGGCCGCGAGGCTGGCGGCGTCGTCTCCGGCCAGCACCGGAACGACGACCTGGGAGATCACCGGCCCGCCATCGAGTTCGCCGGTCACGAAATGGATGCTGGCCCCGTGCTGCCGGTCGCCGGCGTCGAGCGCGCGCTGGTAGGTGCCGGTGCCCGGGTAGAGCGGCAACAGGGAGGGATGGAGATTGATGATGCGGCCGCGGAACGGCTCGAGGACCGCCGGGCCGATGATGCGCATGAAGCCGGCCAGGACCACGAGTTGCGGTTCGCCGGCGGCGATCAGCAGCGCCAGCGCCCGGTCGAAGTCCGCGCGGTCCGCGAACCCGCCGTGCTCCAGCACGCTGGTGCCGATGCCGGCCTGGCGCGCCCGCTGCAACCCCGGGGCCGCGGCCACGTTGCTGATGACGTGGATGATCTGCGCCGGAATTTTCCCGGCCCCGCAGGCGTCGATCAGGGCCTGCAGGTTGCTGCCCGAGCCGGAAATCAGGACGGTGGTCCGCAGCGCCCGGCTCACGGCAGGTACCGGACGCGGGCCCCGCGTTCGCGCGCCACGACCGCGCCGATGTCGCGACCCTCGAGACCCTGTTCCTGCGCCAGCGCCAACACGCGCCCGGCGTCCGCCGCGGGGACCAGCATGACCATGCCGATGCCGCAGTTGAAGGTGCGCAACATCTCGCCGTCCGCGATACCGCCCTGGGTCTGCAGCCAGTCGAAGACCGCCGGCCGCCGCCAGGCGCCGGTATCGATGTCCAGGCCGAGCCCGTCCGGCACGACCCGGACGATGTTCTCGGTGAGGCCGCCGCCGGTAATGTGGGCGAGGCCATCGATGCCGCCCGCCTGCAGCAGGGCCAGCACCGGCTTGACGTAGATCGTGGTCGGGGCGAGCAGGGCCTCGCCCAGGGTCTGGTCGCCCTGCAGGGGCTGCTGCAGGGTGTGCCGCGGGTCGGCCCCGGCGGTCGCGGCGACCCGCTCGACGACCTTGCGGATCAGCGAATAACCGTTGGAGTGCGGTCCGCTCGAAGCGAGGCCGAGCACGCGGTGCCCGGCGCGCACGCGGGAGCCGTCCAGCAACGCCGAACGTTCGACCGCGCCGACGGCGAAGCCCGCGAGATCGTAGTCGCCGTCAGCGTACATGCCCGGCATTTCGGCGGTCTCGCCGCCGATCAGGGCGCAGCCCGCCAGCCGGCAACCTTCGGCAATGCCCTCGATCACCGCCTGCGCCTCTTCCACCCGCAGGCGGCCCGTGGCGAAGTAATCGAGAAAGAACAAAGGCTCCGCGCCGCAGGTGAGGATGTCGTTGACGCACATGGCCACGAGGTCGACGCCGACGGTGTCGTGCCGCTCCAGTTGGCGCGCCAGCAGCAGCTTGGTGCCGACCCCGTCGGTGCCGGAAACCAGCAGCGGTTCGCGCCAGCGCTGCAGATCGAGGGCGAACAGCGCGCCGAATCCACCGAGGCCGGTGAGCACTTCGGGGCGCCGGGTCCGCGCCACGGCCGGCTTGATGCGCTCGACCAGCGCGTCGCCGGCGTCGATGTCGACCCCCGCATCGCGGTAGGAAAGGCCTGTCGTTTCTGGAGTGTGGCTGTTCAAGAGTGGTCCCGCTCTGCCCGATTCGTTACTGCCGGTTCATTACGACTGCAGAGGGCATATGTTATCTTATTTGGCGCCCGCAGAATCTGCCGTTTCCCGCACCCGGTCTCTGATGCGAAGAATGTTACTGCTCTGTCTGTTCCTCCTGGCGGCGCCGGCAAGCCCGGCCGCGGCCCAGGTCGATCTGTACTCCGGCGAAAGCGTGGTGGCGGACCAGGGCGCCGGCGAGCGCGAGCGCGCCTTGCCCCTCGCCCTGGAGCAGGTGCTCATGAAGCTCAGCGGACTGTCGCAATTCGCGGACCGCCCGCTGGTCGAGCCCAGCCTGGGCCGCGCGCCCTCGATCGTGCTGAGCTACTCCTACCGCAACGTGGCCGTGCCCGGGGCGGATGGCGGCGAGGCCACGGAGTTGCGACTGGTGGCGCGTTTCGCGCAAGCCGAGGTCGATGAACTGGCGCGGGCGCTGCAATTGCCGCTGTGGCAGCCCGAGCGGCCGGCCCTCGTGACCTGGCTGATCATCGACGATGGCGGCGAACGCCGCGTCATGCCGATCGACTTCACCGACCTCATGGAATCATTGACCGATATCGCGGCCGGCCGCGGCCTGCAGGTCGAGTGGCCGCAGCCCGGCCCGGAGGGGGAGTACGCGGTCGACCCCGCTTTGCTGTGGGGCGGCTACACCGAAGACCTCGCGTCGCCGGACGGCAAGGGCGTCATGATCGTCGCGGCCCGGCGCGAGGGCCCGCAATGGGCGGTCCGGACCAATCTGGGCTACCGGGGGCAGCAATGGGCCTGGCGCGTGGAGGAAGTCGACCTGCACCGCGCGCTCACCGCGGTCATGCAGCAAGCCGTGGACCAGGTCGCGGCGGCGAACACCATCGCGGCCGACGACCTCGGCAGCTGGCAGCAGGACGTGACGGTCGGCGGCCTGCGCGATGCCGCCGATTACTGGCGCCTGCTGGCGTACCTGCAGGCCCTCAGCGTGGTGGACGGCGTGTCCGTGGTTTCCGCCCGGCCGGCGGCCGTGACCTTCCGGCTGGCGTTGCGGGCCCTGCCGAGATACCTGGAGGAAGCGCTCGCGGCGGACGGCGTGGTCGAGTGGGTGGAGTCGGAAAACCGCTACCGGCTGTTGGGGACGGAACCGCATGACGGCTGATTCCGCGCGCTGGTTCGGCCTGGCGCTGGTCCTCGTCCTCGGGTGGCTGCT
>JALOPJ010000154.1 GCA_025453955.1 Candidatus Edwardsiibacteriota bacterium | reverse complement strand
CGGCAACTGCACCCGCTGCCCGTACCTGGCGATCACGCTGGACGACGAGAAGGTGCCGCAGACCGACGCCTCCAAGTGCATCGGCTGCTCGATCTGCGTGCAGAAGTGCTTCGCCGGGGCGTTGTCCATGCGGGAGCGGACCAAGAAGGAGAAGTCATTGCTTCAAGAATCGTAGCATTTACACAAAGACACGAAGACACGAAGAACTTGATCCATGGATACTGAGGACGTAGCAAAAAACATCGTTGATGCTGCATATCAGGTCCACAGCACGCTGGGCCCCGGATTATTGGAGGCCGTGTATCAACGGTGTTTGTTGGTGGAGCTGAAAAGCAAAGGATTGAATGTCCAGTGTGAAGTCCCCCTTCCCATAATGTACCGTAACGTAAGGATCGACACAGGTTATCGGATGGACATGATCGTCGAAGGATGCATTGTTGTCGAAAACAAATCGATCGATGCGATCCTGCCAGTCCATAAAGCGCAGTTGATAACCTATTTGAAGTTATCCGGGCATCCGTTGGGTTTTCTCATCAATTGGAATGTGGCCCTCATTAAGGATGGTATTCATAGACTGATCAACAAGAATAATAACAAGTCTTAGCGTCTTTGCGTCTTGGTGTGAAATGAAAAAAGATAAAACGCTCCTGATCAAGAACGGCATCGTGGTGACGCTGGGCGACGACAACCAGGTGCTGTACAACCACGCGGTGCTGTGCGAGGGCAGGCACATCAGGAAGATCGCCCCGCGGAAGACCTTCCGCGGCAAGTACGACAAGGTGATCGACGCCACGGGCCAGGTGGTGCTGCCGGGCTTCATCAACGCCCACATGCATTTCTACAGCACCATGGTCAGAGGATTGGGGAAAGCCGCGCCATCGGCCAATTTCCAGGAGGTCTTGGAAAACCTGTGGTGGCGGCTCGACAAGAAGCTGACGCTCGACGACTGCTACTATTCCGCGCTGCTGCCCCTGATCGACGCGGTGAAACACGGCACCACCACGCTGATCGACCACCACGCCTCGCCCCTCGCGGTCACCGGATCGCTCGATGTCATCGCCAAGGCGGTGAAGCAGTCCGGCCTGCGGGCCTCGCTCTGTTACGAGCTGTCCGACCGGGATGGCGAACAGATAGCGCGGGAGGGCATCGACGAGAACACGGCGTTCATCAAGCGCTGTCAGCGCGAGGACGACGACCAGCTGCGGGCGCTGTTCGGCCTGCACGCCTCGTTCACGATCTCGGACAGGACGCTGGAACGGGCGGCGGACGCCGGGCGCTCGCTGGGCGCCGGCTTCCACGTGCACACGGCCGAGGCGCAGAGCGACCAGGATTACAACGTCGAGCACTTCAGGATGCGTGTGGTGGAACGGTTCCACAGGTTCGGCATCCTGGGGACGAAGACCATCGCCGCGCACTGCGTGCACGTCGACGAGCGCGAGATGGAACTGCTGGCCGAGACAGGCACCGCGGTGGCGCACAACCCGCAGTCCAACATGAACAACGCGGTGGGCGTGGCCGACATCATCAGGATGGCCAACAAGGGCGTGCTGGTGGGCCTGGGCACGGACGCCATGACGGTCGACATGCTGGAGGAGCTGCGGGTGGCGCTGTGGGCCCAGCACCTGCTGCATTCCAACCCGTCCTGCGGCTTCATGGAGGCGCTGTCCATGCTGGCGTTCAACAACGCCAGGATCGCCAATCACTACTGGGACGGCAAACTGGGGGCGTTGAAAGAGGGCGCGTTCGCCGACATCGTGCTGATCGACTACCATCCGCCCACGCCGTTCGACGCGGGAACGTTTCTGGGGCACCTCTGCTTCGGGATCTCGCAGTCGAGCGTCGACACCACCATTGCCTCGGGCAAGGTGCTGATGGAACGGAAGAAGCTGAAGCTGGGCATCGACGAGGCCGAGGTCGGGGCCAGGTCGCTGGAGCTGGCGAAGAAACTCTGGGCAAGGTTCTGATCTCTCGGAAACGTCATTGCGAGAAGGGCATCATGCCTCGTCCCGCGAAGCAATCCAGCACCTGGATCGCTTCACAAGCGAGGCGGAGAAGTCCGGTTCGCGATGACGGTCGACAGTATGTTTGCTCCTTCAGTGCGGGCGGATTAGCAGTTCTCGCATGACAGTAGAAGGCGAGATTGCCTCGTCTGTGCCGGCGGAATAGAATTCTCGCAATGACGCAAAAGGGGTGAAGAACATGAATAACCTGTATTCCCAAATCGCGCAGAAGGCGAAGGATTACGAGGCCAAGACCGCCGAGTTCCTGATGGACATGGTGCGGATCCCGTCATACTCCTGCCAGGAGAAGGACGTCGTGCTGCGCATCAAGCAGGAGATGGAAAAGGCGGGGTTCGACGAGGTCCGGATCGACGGGCTGGGCAACGTCATCGGCCGGGTCGGCTCGGGCCCGCGCGTCATAGCGTTCGACGCCCACATCGACACGGTGGGCACCGGCGACCTGGCGGCTTGGAAGGGCGGCGGGCCGTTCGAACCGCGGATCGAGGACGGCCAGGTCTACGGGCGCGGCACGGTGGACCAGGAAGGCGGCATGGCCGCGATGGTCTGCGCCGGCAGGATCATCAAGGAGCTCGGCCTGGCCGAGGGGCTGACGGTGCTGTTCACCGGCACGGTGATGGAGGAGGACTGCGACGGCCTGTGCTGGCAGTACCTGGTCAGGGAAGGCAAGATCCGGCCCGAGCTGGTGGTGATCACCGAGCCCACCAACATGAACATCTACCGCGGCCACCGCGGCCGGATGGAGATCCGGGTCACGTTCCTGGGCCGCTCCTGCCACGGCTCGGCGCCCGAACGCGGCGACAACGCCATCTACAAGGCCTCGCGCTGCGCGCTGGAGATCGAGAAGCTCAACCCCCGACTGACGGACGACCCCTTCCTGGGCAAGGGAACGGTGACCGTGACCCAGGTGACTTCCAGCTCGCCCTCGCTGTGCGCGGTGGCCGACGGCGCCACGCTGCACCTCGACCGCCGGCTGACCCAGGGCGAGACCAGGGACAGCGCCGTCGCCGAGGTCCGGGCCGCGGCCTACCGCGCCGGGCTGAAGGAGAGCGACTTCAAGGTCGAGGTGCTGCGGTACTCGGAAGCGGCCTACACCGGGCTGGTCTATCCCACCGAGAAGTACTACCCGACCTGGACGATGCCCGAGGACTCGCCCTACCTGGCGCAGGCGGTCGAGGCCTACCGGGGAGCGCTGGGCAAGGCGCCGCCGGTCGACAAGTGGACGTTCTCCACCAACGGCGTGGCCACGGCGGGGATGCACGGCATCCCGACGCTGGGCCTGGGGCCGGGCAACGAGGTCTACGCCCACGCGCCCAACGAGCGCTGCCCGCTGGAGCACCTCTCGGGCGCGGCCGCGTTCTACGCCGCGCTGGCGGCGCGCATCAGCGGGAAGGCATGACCATACCACCAAGGCGCAAAGCCGCCAAGGCACCCATGTTCGTCTACTGGTGCCGGGACTGCGGCCGGACCTACGGCCGCGACGAGGTGCGCTACCTCTGCCCGGTGTGCGGCGAGCGCTACCGGCCGGGCCAGCCGCTGACCGGCGTGCTGACGGCGGTATTCGACTACGCGTCGATCCGAAAGCGGTTCAAAAGGAGACAGCCCGACTGGTCGCTGTTCTCGGCGGTCGAGCCGCGATGGTACCCGAACTATCCGGTCGGCGACACGCCGTTCTTCCGGGCGGACCGCCTGGGG
>JALOPJ010000049.1 GCA_025453955.1 Candidatus Edwardsiibacteriota bacterium | reverse complement strand
GCTGATCAACGACCCGACGCCGGTGCTGGACTACAGCGACATCGCCGACGCCTGGCGCTACCGGGTGCAGGTCTGCCGCGACTCGGCCTTCGCCGCGCCGGAGCTGGACACCACGATGGCGGCGCGCGCCTGCACGCTGCTGACCGCCCTGGGCGACGGCCGCCACTGGTGGCGGGCCCGGGCCCGCGACCTGGCCGGCAACTGGGCGCCCTGGTCCGACAGCACCTGGTTCCGGCTGGACCCGCCGTTCGACAGCTCGGCCATCGACCGCTACCTCTACAAGAAGGGCGGCCCGCCGCAGTCGGCCTACGACACCAGCGGCTACGGCCAGGCCTGGAGCGCGCCGATCAACGGCATGACCGCGGACGGCTCGGGCGTCACGCCGTTCTACCTGTGGGCCCGCGACGCCGCCGGCAATGTCGGCCACGCCACCGCCGCCCGGGTGGACCTGCGCTACGATTCCATCCCGCCCAAGGGCGCCCGGGCCTATGCCAACGAATTCAGCCGGACGACGTCCTTCACGGTCAGCTGGGGCGGGGCCAGCGACCAGGGCGGCTCGGGCCTGAGCGGCCGCTACTGGATCAAGCAGAAGGTCAACGGCGGCTCGTGGACCGACCTCAACACCTCCTACGCCGGGACCTCGTACGTCTACAGCGGCAGCCAGGGCAACAAGTACTACTTCGAGGTGGCGGCGCTGGACTCGGCGGTCAACAACGAGGCCTTCGCGGGGGTGCCTGAGTGCAGCACGATGGTGGACAACACCATCACCAGCCCGATCCTGGTGTCGCCGTACAACGGCGCGGTCCGCGACAGCGCCGCGACCACGTTCCGCTGGCAGCGGGCCACGGCCCAGGCCGGCTCCCGCCTGCAGTGCTCGTACAACGCGGCGTTCACGGCCATCGCCAAGGACACGGTGCTGGCCGCCGACAGCGCGGTGGTCCTGACCCTGGCCGATTCCCTCTACTATTGGCGGGCGCAGGGGCGGAACTCTCCGACCGACACCTCGGCCTGGACCCCGGCCCGCGCCCTGCGGATCGACACCCAGGCGCCGGCCGCGCCGGTCCTGGCATCGCCGGCGGCGGACAGCCTGGTCAACGACAACACGCCGCAGTTCGCCTGGGGAGCGACCGTCGGAGCGACCCGTTACCGGCTGCAGGTCGCGGCCGACACCGCGTTCACCACGCCCCAGGTGGACCAGACGGTCGACAGCACGGTCTACACCGCCGAGGTCACGCTGCAGGACAGCGCCTGGCACTGGCGGGTGCGGGCCGGCGACGCGGCCGGCAACTGGTCGGCCTGGTCGGCCCGCCGCGCCTTCACCGTGGACACCCGGGCCCCGGCGGTGCCGGCGGCGCTGTCCCCGGCCGAGGGCGCCACGGTCACCACCAACCTGCCGCAGTTCCGCTGGAACGCCTCGGCCGGCGCCACGCGCTACCAGCTGCAGGTGTCGGTCAATACGTCATTCTCCCCCAACGAGCTGGACAGCAGCCTGGCCGACACCGCGCTGGTGCCGCAGTGGGGGATCGGCGACGGCGTTCGCTACTGGCGGCTGCGCTGCCGCGACGCGGCCGGCAACTGGTCGGCCTGGAACGCCCACCGCACGATGACGGTCAGCGGCATCCTGCGGGTGGCGCTGGCGACGCCGGCGGCCGGCGCGGTGTGGACCCCCAGCACGGCGCTGTGGATCCAGTTCTCCAAGCCGCTCAACACCGGCTACATCGATACCAACCGGGTCAAGGTGCGGGGGCGGTATGCCGGCATCGTACCCCAGGCCGACCTGGTCTGGCAGGCCGCCAGCCGCACGCTGATGGTCGCGCCCGACAGCTCCTTCGCCGCCAACGACACCGTCACGGTGCTGCTGCACGGCGGCCTGCGCGACTCCAACGGGGTGTCCTACCTGGACGGCGACGGCAACGGCACGGCGGCCGGCGACTCCACCGACAACTACCAGATGACGTTCTACACCACCCACATCGGCGACTACAACCGCGACCGGGCGGTGGGCGCCGTCGACCTGATGCTGTTCACCCTCGCCTGGTACTCGCCGTTCGACCGGTTCTACGAGGCCGGGCCCTACGGCGGCGCCTGGCCGCACCAGCGGATCTGGATCGGCAACACCACCGGCTCGACCAAGCTGGACTTCGAGGACGCCATGGGGCTGATCCACTCCTGGGACCGCGCCGCCAAGGCGCCGCTGCCTGGGAAGGGCGGCGCGGCCGGGCCGGTGGCGCTGGCCCTCTCGGCCGACGGCGCGGCGCTGGCCGCGTCCTGCGACCCGGCCCTGGCCGTGCGGGCGATGGACGCCACGCTGCGCAGCGGCGACGGACTGGCGCTGGGCGATCCGGAGCCGTCAGCGATGTGGCGGCACGAGGGACTGCCCGGGCTGTTCCTGGCCAAGCGGCAGGGCGGCGACCTGCTGATCAGCGCCGCCAGCTGGCCGGGAGCGGCGGGGGACGGGTCGCTGTTCGCGGTGCCGGTCTCAAGCGGCGCCGGCGGTGACCGGACGGCGACGCTGGACTACCGGCTCTACGACGGCGCCGGCGCCGAGGTCGCCTCGGGCAGCGTCTCCTGCGCGGTCTCCGGCGCGCCGGGCCTGCCGCCGTCCTTCGCCCTGGGCCGGGCCGCGCCCAACCCGGCGCTGCGGCGGGCGACGATCAGCTACCAGCTGCCGGCGGCCTCGCCGGTGAGGCTGGAGGTCTACAACATCACGGGCCAGCGGGTGGCCACCCTGGTCGACGCGGCGCAGCCGGCCGGGTACTACGCGCGGGACTGGGACCTGACCGACGACGGCGGCCGCCGGGTGGGGGCCGGCGTGTACTTCTACAAGCTGGCGGCGGGAACGCACCACTCGATCGGGAAGCTGACCGTGGTCCGCTGATCCTCTAATCCCTGGTCGTTGTGATGAAGGAAATGGGAGGCGCAAGCCTCCCATTTCATGCTTTTCCCTTGCAATTGCGCTGCGTGGTGGTACAATGTCGTTATCAACATGCGCGGGAGGTCCACCATGAAACGGACAATGATCGTACTCGCCGTTGCTATCCTGGTGGGTGCGCAGGGGCTGGGCCAGGCCGAGGTCGACACCACGGGCCTCGTTGCGTACTACCCGTTCTCAGGAAATGCAGGCGACTCCAGCGGGCACGGGCACGACGGCACGGTGTACGGCGCGACGCTGACGGCCGACCGGTTCGGGAACCCGGAGCGTGCCTACCTGTTCGACAACAGCGACAAGATCCGGCTGACCACGCCCCAGGCGCTGGGCATGTACGACCACGACTTCACCGTGGCGGCCTGGATCAAGGGTAATAGCTATGCCGGGAGGGATGCCGGGATACTGGCGAGCGAAACAGGTGGCGTGAGCAGTTGGCTGTGGCTGATGGTGCGGAATGCGAGGCCGTTGCTCGCCTTTTACTTCAACGATACTTACGCCAGGACGTCGACGTTGCTGCAGGCTGGGCTGTGGTACCACATCGTATTCCGCTACACGGAGGCGACCGGTGAACAGGCGATCTTCATCAATGGAGAACTGGACACCGCGGCGACGGGACACTCGCCGTTCACTGGGTACGACACCCTCGACATCGGACGGTGCCACAACGGTTCGTTCGACGGGGTGATCGATGACGTCTGCATCTACGAACGTGCGTTGCGTCAGGGCGAGATCGATACGCTGGCAGGGTATACAACCGGTCTCACCGCGCCATTGCTCATCACGCCAGGCGATAGCACGATCCTGGCATCGCCTTATTTTCCCGTCTTCACATGGCACAGAGTTGACAGCGCCGAATACTACCGGTATCAGCTTTCGAGCAGCAGTACGTTCAGCAGTTTCTACGAGGATTTCACCCTGACCGATACGGCGTATACGCCGGTGGCAGGCCCCGGTTGGTACGAATCCTATTTCTGGAGAGTGTTCGCGTACAAGGGCATGTACTCTCGAGTGTCGCCCGTGCGAACGTTCCAGTTCGGCATCCCCACGTTGATAACACCGCCGATGGATTCAACCTTCGCCGGCAGCAACACACCGACGTTCATCTGGAACCGGGTCGATTCCGCATCGTATTACGATTTGCGCGTCTCCACGGACCGGACCATGTCAACCAACTTCGTGATCATCCACTCGCTGGCCGACACAGCATACACGACCTTCAGCCCCTTGGGCGACGGGCACTACTATTGGCAGGTGAAGGCACGGGGCAACCCGACGCTGGAGCATTTTTCATCCGTGATCAACCATTTCGGCGTCAACGTCTACGGCGGGGTCGCAGGCCAGCCGGCCAGCCAGGGCGTGCCGCGGTTCAAGCTGGACACCCCGTACCCAAATCCTGCGCGATCAGGCACCACGGTACACTGGGACCTGCCCGAGCCGGCGACCGCGCGGCTGGAGGTCTACAACGTGGCCGGGCAGCGGGTGGCCGTGCTGGCCGACGGGCGGCAGGGCGCGGGACGGCATTCGCTCAACTGGGATATCCGGGACGACAAGGGAGGCAAGGTGCCGAACGGGGTTTACATCCTACGGTTGACAGTCGGTTCACGTTCTGTCGGCAGCAAGGTCACCGTGATCCGCTGAAAAGCACGGGGGGAGCGGTGTCGAAATGGGAGGCGCAAGCCTCCCATTTCTCTTGCATCGCGGAGAGAATTATGCTATTATCATCATTCCCGTCAGAATCCCAACGCGAGGTCGAGATGCGCACCCCGATCATGGCCGGCAACTGGAAAATGCACAAGACCGCGGCCGAGGCCACGGCCCTGGCGGCCGGCATCGTGGAACAGGTCCGGGAAGTGACTGGCGTGGAAGTCGTTCTCTGTCCGCCGTTTACGGCATTGGGAACGGTGGCGGAGGCCGTCAAGGGCACGACTATCTCGCTGGGGGCGCAGAACTGCCACTACGAGGCCCAGGGCGCGTTCACCGGAGAGGTCTCGCCCAACTTTCTGCTTGACTTCGGGTGCAAATATGTTATAATTGCCCACTCTGAGCGCCGTCAGCATTTCGGGGAGGACGACGCTCTCATTAATAGGAAGCTCAAGGCCGTGTTGGGCCTCGGGCTGGTGCCTGTTTTTTGCGTCGGCGAGAGCCTGGAACAGCGCGAGAAGGACCTGACCTTCGACGTGCTGCGCAAGCAGGTGCTGGGCGGTCTGGCGGGCATCCAGGTCCAGGACCCGTCGCGGCTGGTGGTGGCCTACGAGCCGGTCTGGGCCATCGGCACCGGCAAGGTGGCCACGCCGCAGCAGGCCCAGGAGGCCCACCGCTACCTGCGCGACCTGCTGGCCGGGCTGTGGGGCACGGAGACCGCCGAGGGGGTCCGCCTCCAGTACGGCGGCAGCGTCAAGCCCGACAACGTCCGCGAGCTGATGGCCTGCCCGGACATCGACGGCGCCCTGGTGGGCGGGGCCAGCCTCGACGCCGGCTCGTTCGCCAGGATCGTCCGCTTCCAGTGACCGCACTTCAACCCGGGAGAATCTCGTGTCGACACTCATCCTGATCATCCACCTCATCGCCTGCCTGCTGCTGATCGGCGTGGTGCTGATGCAGACCGGCAAGGGCGGCATGGGCGCCGCCTTCGGCGGCGGGGAGAGCTTCTTCGGCGGCCAGGGCGCCGCGCCCTTCCTGACCCGCGCCACCACGGTGCTGGCGGTGGTCTTCATGCTGACCTCGCTGTCGCTGACCCTGGTCTCGGGCCGCCGGCCCGGCCGCGCCGCCACGGCCATCGAGAAGGCCGTGGAGCAGGACCGGAAGCAGCAGCGCGGCCCGGCGCCGGAGGTCCCCGCGGCCGGCGCGCCCGCCCCGGGCGGACCGGTCCAGCCGGCGGCGCCCGGCGGCAAGTAACGGACAACAGTTTTCGACCAACAGGAGAGCCCAATGTACGCAGTGATCGAATGCGGCGGCGCCCAATACAGGGTCTCGGAGAAGCAGAACGTCGTGATCCTCCGGATCGACGCCAAGCAGGGGGAGAAGGTCCGGCTGGAGAAGGTGCTGCTGGTGTCCAACGGCAAGGACGTGGTGATCGGCACGCCGGTGGTCAAGGACGCGGTGGTCGAGGCCACCATCATCGGCCATCCCCGCTCGGCCAAGATCGACGGGATGCGCTACGTCCCCAAGAAGGACTACCGCCGGCGCTGGGGCGCCCACACCAATTTCACCGAGCTGCACATCGAGACGGTCAGCCACCCGACCGTGAAGCCGCTGGCCGGCGAGGCCCAGCCGGCGAAACCGGCGGCCAAGCCCAAGCGGGCGGTCAAGGCCAAGACCAAGACCAAGGCCCCGGCCGAGGCGGCGGCCCCGGAGAAGGCGACCAAGGCGAAGACGACCGACAAGGGAGGGAAGAAGTAATGGCACACAAAAAAGGGCTGGGCGCATCGAAGAACGGCCGCGACAGCAATTCGCAGCGGCTGGGCGTCAAGGTCTACGGCAACCAGAAGGTGCTGGCCGGCGCGGTGCTGGTGCGGCAGCGGGGCAGCCTGATGGTGCCGGGCAAGAACGTGATGATCGGCAGCGACGACACGCTGTTCGCGGTGGCCGACGGCTACGTGCGGTTCGACCACACCGCCAAGGACCGCAAGCGCGTCAACGTCTACCCCGAACTGAAGCGTCCGGCGGCGAGCAAATAAGCTCGCCGCTTTTTTTCACCGCCGGGGACCCGATGCGGACGATCAGCGCGGCGACGATCAGCGATGCCGTGGCCGGCCTCTGCGGCGAGGCGGCCTGCCGGCTGCCGGCCGGCGCGGTGCGCGCCCTGGCGGCCGCCCGGCGCCGGGAGACCGGCCCCCGCGCCCGGCGGACGCTGGGCCTGCTGCTGGAGAACGCCGCCATCGCCCGCCGCGACGGCGTCCCGGTCTGCCAGGACACCGGCGTGGCCTTCGTCTGGGCGCGGCTGGGGCAGGGGGTGCGGATCACGGGCGGCGCGCTGGGCGCCGCCATCGACCGGGGCGTGCGGCGCGGCTACCGCGGGGGACGGCTGCGGGCCTCGGTGCTGTCCGACCCGCTGCGGGGCGGGAACACCGGCGACAACACGCCGGCCTTCGTCCATGTCGAGCTGGTCACGGGCGACCGGCTGACGCTGACCCTGCTGCCCAAGGGCGCCGGCGCCGAGAACATGAGCGCGCTGCGGATGTTCCCGCCCTCGGCCGGGGCCAGGGAGATCGCGGCGTTCGTCACGGAGACCGTGGTGCGGTCGTGGGCCAACGCCTGCCCGCCGCTGGTGGTGGGGGTCGGCATCGGATCCACCTTCGACGGCGCGCCGCTGCTGGCCAAGCAGGCGCTGCTGCGCGACCTGGGCCGGCGCCACCGCGACCCGTTCTACGCGCGGCTGGAGCGGCTGCTGCTGGCCGCGGTCAACGCCACCGGGATCGGCCCGGCCGGGCTGGGCGGCAGGACCACCGCGCTGGCGGTGCATGTCGAGGCGGCGCCGCGCCACATCGCCAGCCTGGCGGTGGCGGTCAACCTGCAGTGCCACGCGGCGCGCCAGGCGACGGTGACGCTCTGACCGGGACATTCGGATGGCGCTGACAGAGAGGCTCGCGGAGCCTCTTTTCGTTGCACAATTGCCTTGACTTTGCATCCGATATGTGAAAAAATTGGAAACTATGCCGATCGTGACGCTGACCACGCCGCTGAAAACGACCGCGCTCCGTCAGTTGCATCCAGGGCAGGAAGTACTGCTTTCCGGGACCGTGTACACCGCCCGGGACGCGGCGCACCGGCGCCTGGCCCAATTGCTCGACGGGCGCAGGCCCCTGCCGTTCGACCTGCGCGGCGCGGTGATCTATTACGCCGGGCCGACCCCGGCGCCCAAGGGACGGGCCATCGGCTCGATCGGCCCGACCACCAGCTACCGGATGGACGCCTACACGCCGCGGCTGCTGGCGGCTGGACTGGCAGGTATGATCGGCAAGGGGCAGCGCTCGCCCGGGGTCGTCGCGGCGATCAGGAAACATCGTGCGGCCTACTTCGCGGCGCTGGGCGGGGCCGGCGCCTACCTGTCGGCGCGGATCGTGTCGGCCAGGGTGATCGCCTTCCCGGAGCTGGGCACCGAGGCGGTGCGCCAGCTCGAGGTCCGCGATTTCCCCCTCACCGTGATCAACGACCCATCAGGTGGTGACTTCTACCTGGACGTGATGAAACGCAGCAAGGCGTGCAAATGAAATACCTCCTTCTCTCCGTTGTTCTCGCATTGACAGCAACGACCGCATTGACCCAGGATTCCCGCGACCTGCCGCTGGACCACTGGGCGTACCCGTACCTGGAGAGGTGGGAGGCGGAGGGATTCATCCAACTGCCGCCGAATAAACCCTATACGCGGAAAGAGATCTTCGATCTTCTGAACGAGCGTCTCGAACCGGTACGGTGGTCGTGTTGCATGGATAGCATGGAGATCCTTGGCATCTGCGGTACCTGGTGTACACCTGGATGCACTGGAATCGACGTGGCGCAAATGAATCGTCTCCGTGCCGAGCTTTTCCGAGACGGCTGGCGTTCGAAAGATGCCATGATTGAAGAGCACATGTCGATCACCAGGCATGCCGGGAATCAACGTCGCGCGATCACGTTCGATGATCGCCAGCTCCCGGCACGCAGCAATAGCGACCTGTATCGATACGGAGGGTCGCCGAATCTCGCGCTCGGCTTGGATGCCTCGCTGATACCGACCGCAGTCGCGAGCAGAGGTGTCGAACCTGCCTATTCCGCGCGCGGCGAGCTCGACGCCTGGGGCCGTTGGCGGGCCACGCCCACCCAGGAGTTCCTGTTCGACCAGCGGCTGGTGTTCACCGCCGAGGAGGAGCAGGCCAAGTACCAGCGGCTGGACGCCACCACCCAGACCTGGCGCGGCGGGAAGTTCGACATCGACTACACGTACTTCCGCTATGCCAACCCGTTCCTCTCGGTGACCGCCGGCCGCCAGCAGCGCTGGTGGGGGCAGGGGCAGTTCGGCACGCTGCTGCTCTCGACCAACGCCCAGGCGTTCGACGCGCTGAGCTTCAAGGCGGGATACAGGCGGCTGGGCTTCGAGTGGTTCGTCGGCATCATGTCGATCGACCACCTGCGGTTCTACTCCGGGCACCGCGCCACCATCCGCCTGCCCGGGCACGTCACCGCGGGGTTCTCGGAGACGGTGCTCTACCGCGCGTCCTATATCGACCCGGTGTACGCCAACCCGCTGCTGCCGTACTACGGCACCCAGTGGAACGAGCGCGACGACGACAACATCATGTGGGCCCTGGACGTCAAGTGGACGCCGGGACACGGCGTCAAGCTCTACGGCGAGCTGCTGATGGACGACGTCCAGTACGAGCAGGACCCGCCGGCGCCGCAGAAGATGGGCTTCCAGCTGGGCGGCCACTGGGCCGACCCACTGGGACTGCCCGACACCGACCTCAAGGCCGAGTGGGCCGGCGTCCAGAAGTGGACCTACACCCACCGCCAGCAATACAACCGCTACGTGGGGGCGGACACGGCCAGCGTCATCGGCCACTGGATCGGCACCGACGGCGACGCCCTGGACCTGGTGGCCGAGCACCGCTTCCACCCGCGGCTCAACGTCGGGCTGGGCTACGCCTGGCGGCGGCACGGCGAGGGACGGGTCGACCGCGGGCTGCACTACCCCGGGGAGCTCTACACCGGCGGCCCCGTGGCGCCCGCTGACACGGCCAACGGCCGCTACGTCGGTGACGACCCGCGCACCCGGTTCCTGTCCGGCACGGTCGAGCGCCAGGACCTGGCCGTGGCCACGGTGCGCTGGGAGCCGTTCTTCTGGGCGACCCTGACGGCCCGCCTGACCTACGGCTACACCAGGAACGCCGCCAATGTCGCCGGCGCCGGCCGGCACGACGCCGGCGCCGAGCTCTCGCTCAAGCTCGACTACTGACGGCGCGGTGAAGACGATCGGGGGATTCCTCCGGCTGCTGCGGCCCGGCAACATGGCGATCGCCGGGCTGTCGGTGGCCGTCGGCGCGCTGGGCTGCCGAGGGCAGTGGTGCCCGGAGCGGATCGCCTGCGCCGCGGCCTCGGCCATGCTGCTGGCGGGCGCGGGCAACGCGCTCAACGACTACCACGACCTGGCGACCGACCGGATCAACCGGCCGCGGCGGCCGCTGCCCGCGGGGCTGGTTTCGCCGGAGGCCGCGGCGCTGGCCGGCACCGTGATGATGACCGCGGGCGTGGGCATCGGTTTCGTGGCCGGCGCCGGCCTGGGGCTGCTGGCCGCGGCGGGGGCGGTGCTGCTGTGGGCCTACGCCGCGCACGGCAAGCGGATGGCGCTGGCCGGGAACCTGCTGGTGGCCGCGGTGGCCGGATCGGCCTTCTTCTACGGCGGGCTGGCGGTCGGCGACTGGCGGCTGGCCGCCTACCCGGCCGGGTTCGCGCTGTTGATGCACCTGGCGCGGGAGATCGTCAAGGACGTCCAGGACGAGCCGGGCGACCGGGCGGCCGGCGCCCGCACCACTGCCATCGCGCTGGGGAAGCGGCGCGCGCTGGCGGTCGCCGCCGCCGCGCTGGGGCTGCTGTTCCTGCTGACCCCGCTGCCGTACCTGCTGGGCGCATACAACCGGTGGTACCTGCTGCTGGTGCTGGTGCTGGTGAACCCCTTCCTGTTGTGGGCGGCGCGGGCGCTGCTGTCGGACCCCGGCCCGCGGCGGATCGCCCGGCTGTCGCTGCTGATCAAGCTGGACATGGTCGCCGGCCTGGCCGCGATCGCGGCCGGCATCCTCATCCATTGAACGACGGGACGCACCGATGACCCTGCTGCACGCCATCATCCTGGGCATCGTCCAGGGCCTGACCGAGTTCCTGCCGGTCTCCAGCTCGGGCCACCTGGCCTTGATCGAGAACCTGTTCGGCCTGTCCGGCGGCAACCTGCGGTTCGAGGTGTTCGTCCACCTGGGGACGCTGGCCGCGGTGGTGGTCGTGTTCCGGAAGAGGATCTCGAAGCTGGTCCGGGCGGTGTTCAAGGCCCGGGTCTACAGCGACCGGGGCAGGCTGCGCTTCACGGACGACAACCTGCGGCTGGCGCTGCTGCTGGTCCTGGCCACCATCCCCGCCGCGGTGATCGGCCTGCTGTTCGACGACGCCATCGAGCGCGCCTTCCAGAGCCCGGTGGCGGTCTCGGCCTTGCTGCTGGCCACCGGCGCCATCCTGTTCGGCACGCGGTTCGTCAGGGCCGGCGAGAAAAAGATGAACTGGTGGCGGGCGCTGCTGGTCGGCTGCGCCCAGGCGGTGGCCATCCTGCCGGGGATCTCGCGCTCGGGCAGCACCATCTGCGCGGGGATCTACGCCGGGACCAAACAGGAGGACGCGGCGGAATTCTCGTTCCTGCTGTCGGTCCCGGTGATCCTGGGCGCCGGGCTGCTGAAGTTCAAGGACGCGCTGCACCAGGGCATCCCGGCGGGCGAACTGCTGAACCTGGCGGCGGGCGGCCTGGCCGCGGCGGCCGTCGGGTACGTTTCGATCAAGCTGCTGCTGGGGATCGTCCGCCGGCGCAAGCTCGAGTACTTCGCCTACTACTGCTGGGCGGCGGGACTGGCGGGCCTGGCCTGGTTCCTGACCCGCTGAGCGTCCTTCCGGCCTTTCGACAACCGCATCCCGATCGACGCATGAAGCAGACCAATCCCGTCAAGATCGTCATCCTGGGGGCCTCGGCGCTGCTGGCGCTGGCCCTGGCCTGGGGCCGGCTGTACCGGCCGCCGCTGGCGGACCCCGGCCAGGCGCTGGACGGCGTGGCCGCGTCCGCCGTCTTCGCGCTGGTGGCCTTCCATGCCTGGTGGGTCGTCAAGAACAACCGCAGCGAGCCGCGGCGGCGCTGGGGGCCGTGGCAGGTCGCCCTGCTGACGGTCCTGTCCGGGCTGGCGGTGCAGCTGACCGGCGGGCTGGCCTCGTTCCTGACCGGGTTCTACCTGCTGCTCTGCTGGCTGGCCGTGTTCCGGGCGGACGGCGGCTGGCGGGCCGTGCCGCCGGTGGCGGCCGCGGCGATCGAGCTGGGCTCGGCCTACTGGGGCGACCGGCTGTACCCCGAGGCGGTGCCGGCGGTGTCGCTGGTGGCGATGCTGGCCCTGGGATACGCGGCGGCGCGGCTGTTCGCCAAGCGGTCATTCGCCGCCGCGGCCGCGGCCGCCCCGACGGAGCCCGAGCGGCCCGGCGAGGTCTCGTTCTCCGGCGAGGTCTCGCTCAAGCACGACCTGGCGGCGCTCTGCGCGCTGGCCCAGGCCTCGGTGGGCTCGCGCACCTGCGCCGTGTTCCAGCTGGAGACGCTGGGCTCCTCCCTGCGGATGCTGGCCTGCAAGAGCTACAGCCCGCACGTGGCGGCCGGCGCGGCCATCGACGTGGCCCGCGGGTTCCTGGGCTGGGTGGTGCGGGAGCGCCAGGGCCTGCTGTACCCGTCGTTCGACAAGGATTTCCGCGCGCTGGGCTACTACGAGAAGCAGGAGACCGTCGGCTCGGTGCTGGCGGTGCCGGTGCTGGTGGGCGACGCGGTGCGCGGCATGCTGGTGGCCGACAGCGAGCGGCCGGGGGCCTTCGACGAGTCCGCCAAGCTGCTGCTGGCCGGGTTCGGCGACGAGGCCGGCCGGCTGATCGACCTCCACCAGCGGCACTCGGCGCTGGGGCTGGAGAAGGAGCGGCTGGAGGTCTGGAACAAGCGCCTGGAGCTCTTGGCCTCGCGGCTGACGGTGAGCGACGTGGTGGGCGTGATGAAGGAGCTGGTGCCGGCGCTGGTGGACTGCGACCACCTGGCCCTGCTGGCGCTGGACGGCGACGCGGCGGCCACCGCCACGGTGCTGCTGTCCGATCCCCCGGCCGTCGGCTACCCGGTGGCCGGCGCCACGGTCGACATCGCCGGGTCGCTGGCCCAGCAGGCCGCCCGGACCCGCGAGTGGCGGGCCATCGACGACTTCTACCGCCGGGCGGTGACCGTCCCGCGCTATTCCCGGGCCGAGAAGCTGGACCACGGCTTCCGCTCGGTGCTGGCCGGTCCGCTGCTCTACGAGGACCGCTGCCACTACGTGCTGGTGCTGGAGAGCCGGCGCTCGCGCGCCTTCGACAGCGACC
>JALOPJ010000048.1 GCA_025453955.1 Candidatus Edwardsiibacteriota bacterium | reverse complement strand
CTTCGGCCTGGTCTACCTGGTCTGGGGGCTGCGCCGGGCGTGGCGTGACCGCGGCCACGACCATTGGCACGATCACGGGGACGGCAGTCACCGCCACGGCCATACCCATCATGACGACCACCGTCACGTCCATCAGCGTCCGGGCGCTGCCGTGACCCCCTGGGTGCTGTTCGTGGTCTTCGTGTTCGGACCCTGCGAACCGCTGATACCGCTGTTGATGTATCCCGCGGCCCGGCACAGCGCGACCGGGGTCGCCATGGTGACCGCAGTCTTCGGGTTGACGACGCTGGCAACGATGCTGGCGATGGTGCTGGGGGCGCGCCGCGGCATCGCTTTGATGCCGACCGCGTGGGCCGAGCGCTACACCCACGCCCTGGCCGGGGGATCGATCCTGCTGTGCGGCCTGGCGATCCAGTTCCTGGGCCTCTGACATCGGATCCGCGACCGGCAGCCCGCCGTGCGAACGGCGGGCATTTCAGTTGCACCGCGGGCGGTCATTTGGTATACTATCGCCATGCACTGCCTCGACCGGGCCGATGCGGCTCGCTGACTTCGATTACGCGCTGCCGCCGGAGCTGATCGCCCAGCGGCCGGCCGAGCCGCGCGACAGCTCGCGGCTGCTGGTGCTGAGCCGCGACAGCGGAGCGGTCGAGCACCGCGCGTTCCGCGACATCGCCGATTACCTGCGGCCGTCGGACCTGCTGGTGATCAACACCACCAAGGTGGTGCCCGCCCGGCTGCTGGGACGCAAGCGCGGCAGCGGGGCGGCCGCCGAGATCTTCCTGCTGAGACGGATGGAGGACGGCCGCTGGTCGTGCCTGGTGCGGCCCGGCCGGCGGCTGCGGCCCGGCTCCGAGGTCGAGCTGGGCGACGGCCGGCTGGTGGCCCGCATCGCCGAATACCAGGACCAGGGCCGACGGGTGGCCGAGTTCCGGCACGACGGGGCGGCCGTCGCACCCGACGGCTTCGTGGGACTGCTCGAGCGGTACGGACACACCCCGTTGCCGCCGTACATCGCACGCCAGGACGGCCCGGCCGACCGCCAGCGCTACCAGACGGTCTACGCCCGCCAGCCCGGCGCGGTGGCGGCGCCCACGGCCGGGCTGCACTTCACCCCGGGGCTCTTGGACGTGCTCCGGGCCAAGGGCATCGTGGTGGCCGAGGTGCTGCTGCACGTGGGCTGGGGCACGTTCAAGTCGGTCGAGGCCGAGGACATCCGGCGGCACCGGATGGACGAGGAGTTCTACCGGATCGGGCCGGAAACTACGGCGCTGTTGCGGCGGGCGCGGGCGGAGGGCCGGCGGATCATCGCCGTCGGCACCACCACGGTGCGGGCGCTGGAGTCCCATGCGGCGTCCGGGAGCACGGAGGATTGGACGGGGATCTTCATCCATCCGCCCTATGGGTTCAGGATGGTGGACGGCCTGGTCACCAACTTCCACCTGCCAAAGTCGACGCTGCTGATGCTGGTCAGCGCCTTCGCCGGCGTCGAGAACGTCCGGAACGCCTACGCCGAGGCGGTGCGGGAACGCTACCGGTTCTACAGCTACGGCGACGCCATGCTGATCATTTAATCCGCGGTCGCAAGGAGACGGGGATCGACTTCACACTGACCCACCGATCAGGCCCGGCCCGGCGGGGCGTGATCGCCACCGCCCGCGGCGAGGTCCAGACGCCGGCCTTCATGCCGGTCGGCACCCAGGGCTCCGTCAAGTCGCTGACCCCGGCGGACCTTAGGGACGTCGGCGCGCAGATCATCCTGGGCAACGCCTACCACCTCTACCTCCGGCCCGGGCAGGAGACCGTCAAGCTGGCCGGCGGGCTGCACGGTTTCACCGGCTGGGACCGGCCGATGCTGACCGACTCCGGCGGGTTCCAGGTGTTCTCGCTGGCGGGCCTGCGGAAGATCACCGAGGAGGGCGTGCGGTTCCAGTCGCACCTCGATGGATCGGGCCACCAGTTCACGCCGGAGAGCGTGATGGCGCTGGAGACCGACCTGGGCGCCGACATCGTGATGGCCTTCGACGAGTGCATCCCGTACCCGTCGCCCCGCGACTACGTCGAGCGGTCCACCGCCCGCACCGCGCGCTGGGCGGCCCGCTGCAAGGACCAGTTCGTGCGCCTCGCGCCGGGGCGCAGCTCACCCCAGGCGCTGTTCGGCATCGTGCAGGGGGGCACCTACCCCGAGCTGCGGCGGCGCAGCGCCGGGGACATGGTCGGGATCGGGTTCGACGGCTACGCCATCGGGGGGCTGGCCATCGGCGAGCCCAAGGCGGCGACCTGGGAGGCGGTGGCGGCCGCCAACGAACTGCTGCCGGCCGACCGGCCGCGCTACATGATGGGCGTGGGATTCCCGGAGGACATCGTGGCGGGCGTGGCGCTGGGCGTCGACATGTTCGACTGCGTGATGCCGACCCGCACCGCCCGCAACGGGACGCTGTTCACCTCGTCCGGCCGGATGGCGATGAAGAACGCCCGCTACGCCCGGGACTTCGGGCCGGTGGACCCGGCCTGCGATTGCGCCCTGTGCCGGAACTTCTCGCGGGCCTACCTGCGGCACCTGTTCATGGCCGGCGAGATGACCGCCGCCCGGCTGGCGACGGTCCACAACCTGCGGTTCTACCTGGGGATGATGGAGCGGATGCGGGACGCGATCGAGGCGGGACGTTTCGAGGAATGGCGGAAGGAGTTCCTGGCGGGATACGGCGCGGGCGAATGACGGCGGGGCTCACCAGCGTCCCGGGATCCTGGTGCGGCAGGAGGGGCAGCGGCCGTTCTTGATGGCATTGCGCTGGACGATATGGCCGCGGCGCTCGATCAGCAGCTTGCCGCAGCGATGGCAGTAGGTGTCGCTGCCGCGGTGGCCGGGCAGGTTCCCCAGGTAGACGTAGCGGATGCCGGCCCGGCGGGCGATGGCGTAGGCCGAGTCCAGCGTCGCCGCAGGCGTGGGCGGCAGGTGCGCCAGCTTGTGCTGGGGAAAGAAGCGCAGGAAATGGAGGGGGACGTCCGGGCCCAGGCTGTCGGCCACCCAGCGGCAGAGGGCGCCGATCTCCCGGGGGTCGTCGTTGACCGAGGGGATGACGAGGTACCCAAGTTCCAGCCAGATGCCGCGCGACTTCAGTACCCTGACGGCTTCCAGGATCGGCGCCAGCCTGGTGTTCGCCATCCGTCCGTAGGCGTCGTCGCTGAAGCCCTTGAGGTCGACGTTGGCGGCGTCCAGCACGGCGCAGAGCTGGGCCAGGGGTCCCGGATTGATGTGGCCGGAGGTGATCATCACGTTCCGGATGCCGGCCCGCTTCGCCGTTGCGGCGATATCGTACAGGTACTCGAAGAACACCGCCGGTTCGCTGTAGGTGTAGGAGATCGACGGCAGGCCGCCGTCTTCGGCGCGTTGGGCGATCAGGTCCGGCGGGACGTAGGCCACGTCGAAATCGCCGGGCTCCGCCTGCGAGATGTCCCAGTTCTGGCAGAACAGGCAGCGCATGCTGCAACCGACCGTGGCCAGGGAAAGCGTCTGCGAGCCCGGCAGGAAATGGTAGAGGGGTTTCTTCTCGATGGGGTCGACGTTGGTCGCGCAGGGCCGGCCGTACACCAGCGACACCAGCTTCCCCCCGGTGTTGCGACGCACCCGGCAGTAGCCGGTCGCGCCGTCGGCCAGCCGGCAGCGCCGCGGGCACAGCTGGCACTGCACCGAGTCGCCGCCCAGCCGGCGGTAATGACCGGCGTCATGCGGCGGTTCGGCCGCCGCCGGCCGGGCGAAGGCCAGTACCAGGATGGCGGCCGCCGCGGCGGACCGGTGCAACCGGGCGAACGGTCTCCGGACGAGGCGGTGTGGATGGTCGGTCATGCTGCAAGAATAGCAGAAACACGCCGGGGTTTCAAGTCTCAATGCGCAACGGAGGGATGATACCGGAACTCGCGCCCCTGGCCGCGGCCGGTTTCGCCACGGTCGTGGCCCAGACCGCGCTGTTGCGGGAGATCATCGTCGTCTGCCAGGGGAACGAGCTGACCGTGGGATTGGCGCTGGCGGGCTGGCTGGCGGGCGGCGCTGCGGGGAGCTGGTCGGCATCGCGCAGCGGCCGGTCACCGGCCAGCGGCTTTCCCCTGGCGCTGTCGCTGTTGGCGTTGCTGGCATTGCCGGCCCTGCTCGGGGTCAGGGGCTTCAAGCTGGCCGCCGGGTTGCTGCCGGGCCAGTCGGTGTCCCCGGGCAACGCGGCGCTGCTGGCGGCGGTCGCCATGGCCCCCGTGGGCGCGGCCGCGGGGGCGGTGTATGCCGGCGGCGCCCGCTGGCTGGAGGAGCGGCGGGTCGCTCGACCGGCAGGATCGGCCTACTGGGCGGAGGCGGCCGGCTTCGTGGCGGGCGGGGTGGCGTTCACTATGGGCGCGACGTTGCTGCCGGCGATCGGCGCGGTCGCGGTGGCGGCGCTGGTCGCGGCCGCCGCGGCGCTGTGCGCCGAGCCGCGTCCGGGCGTGCGGATCGCGGCCGCCACCCTGATCGTTGTGCTGCTGGGCGTGATCCCGGCCGGCGGCCCGCTGGAGCGGACGACCATGGGATGGCTGTTCCCGGGCAGCACGGTCGTCAGGACGGCCGAATCGCATTACGGGAGGACCGTCGTGGCTGCGGCGGGCGGGCAGACCACGGTGTACCATAACGGATGGCCGGTGGCCAGCAGGCCGGACGCGTTGACGCCGGAGGACGAGACGACGATCGCACTCGGGCTGTTGTGCGCGGACCGACCCCGCCGGGTGCTGCTGCTGGGCGGCGCCGAACTGCTGCCGGCCTTGATGGACCAGGACCTCGGATCGGTCACCTACGTGGAGGTCGACCCGGTGCTGATCCATGCCATCGCCAGGCCCGCGGCAGGGCGGGCGGCCCTGCGTACGGTCCCGGTCGACGGGCGCCGGTTCATTGAGGCCGGGGGCGAGCGTTTCGATGCGATCCTCGTCGGTATCCCGTACACCGCCACCCTTTCGACGAACCGGTACTACACGGTGGAGTTCATGACGGCAGCCAGACGGCGATTGACCGACGGCGGCGTCCTGGTGTACGGCATGCCGGGCGCCGAGACCGCCAGGGACCGCTACAAGGAGGCGCTCGGCGCGACGATCGAGGCGACCATGGCCAGGGCCTTCGAGCAGCATGCGGTCTTCCGGGGGAACCGGGATATTTTGATCGGCCGGAACGGCAGTCCGGTCCCCGCCGCCGGTGCGATCGTCGACCGGTCGGCCGCCGCGGGATTGCGGCTGCCGACGCTGACCCGCGAGTCGTTGCGGCACCGCCTGGCGATCGCCCAGGGGCTGGCGACCGTGCCGTCTCGGGCGTCCCTCAACCATGACCGGCGACCGGCGGCGCTGGTCGCCGGCTTGCTGTTGTGGCAATCGGTCCTGTCGCGGGGGACGGCCCGCGCCTTCAAGGCGGCGTCGCGCGTCCATCCGCTGTGGTGGCTGGTGGCCGCGGCCTTGATCCCATGGCGCCGGAGACGACGGGAGGGCACGGCGTTCAGCGCCGGCGCCGCCGCCATGGGGTTGCAGATGCTTTGCCTGTGGGGGCTGCAGATCCGCCAGGGAGATCTCTACCAATGGCTGGCGGCGTCCAACGCGCTGTTCATGGCCGGCACCGCGCTCGGCGCCTACGCCGCTGCCCGTAGCGCGGCCGGCAGGGTCAGGGTGATCGCCGTCGACGCCGCATTCTGCGCCTGGGCTGGCTTGTTCCTGCTGGTCAACACCGCCATGACCGCGGCAGGTTGGACCTACCTGGCCGGCTCCGCGGTGACCGGCATCCTGCTGGGCAGCGAGTTCACGCTGCTGGCCGCAGCCGGGCCGGGCGAGGGCCGCACCGCCGGTCCGTTGTACGCGGCCGATCTGCTGGGCGGTGCGTTGGCGGCGCTCTGGATCGGCGCGCTGGCGATGCCCGCCTGGGGCTTGGCGGCATCGGCCGGCGCCGTCGCCGCCATCAAGCTAATCAGCCTGCCGTGGTGGGCACTGCGAGGAGCCACAGATGAGTGTCGTTAGGGTCGCGATCATGCTCGGGGCGGCCGCCATCGCGCTGGCGTCCGGCGCAGCTGCCGGGAAGCCCGGCATCGCCCGGCTCAAGTACGGCGGCGGCGGCGACTGGTACAACGATCCCGAGGCCGAGGCCAACCTGTCACGGGAGTTCGCGGCGCGCACCGGCTGGGCGGTCGACAGCCAGAGGGTCCAGGTGGCGGCCGGCGACGACGAATTGTTCGCCCACCCCTTCCTGTTCCTCACCGGCCACGGAGAGATCGCGTTCTCCCGCCGGGAGGTCGACCGACTGCGGCTGTTCCTGGCGTCCGGCGGGTTCGTCTATGCCGACGACGATTACGGCATGGACCGGTCGTTCCGCCGCGAGTTCGCCCGCGTGCTCCCCGGATCGCAGCTGGTCGAGCTGCCGCCGGACCATCCGTTGTTCTCCTGTTACTATGACCTGCGGGCCGGTCCTCCCAAGATCCACCGGCATGACGACGGCCGGCCGCAGGCATTGGGTATCTTCATCGGCACCCGGCTGGCGGTGCTGTACACCTACGAGGCGAACATCTCGGACGGCTGGACCCCGGCGTACAACGATCCGCCCGAGAAGCGCGAGGAGGCGTTCCGGATGGGCGTCAACATCATGTGGTACGTGCTGACCAACCCATGACAGATCGTGTCTGCCAACGGCCGGCCTGGCCCGACCGGCAGCCTGGGGCGGCGATCGGCGTCCATCTGCGCCGGATGCGCGCCCGTTGGCGATTGGTGGAGACGGGCAGGCGGTCCGCCATCGCTCTCGCGGTGCTGGCGGCCGCGGTGCTGCTGTTGCACGCCGCGGATCTCGCGTCGCCGGTCTCCATCGCCGGCCGGAGCCTGCTGCGGCCGCTGTACCTCGCCCTGTCACTGGCCGCGCTTTCCTACGCGTTGTCGCCCCTGGTCGTCCCGCTGCGGTTGGCTGGGATGGTGCGAACGATCGAGACCAGGTCCCCGCGCCTCCGCCAGGAACTGTCGACGGCATGGGAAACGGCGACCCGGCGGAACGGCCGGTACCGCGGCGCGTACTCCGACGATCTGGTCCGGGAGCTGCAGCAACGCACGCTGGATCGTCTGCGGGAAACGGTCCCCTCGTCGCTGTTCCCCGCCGATCGGTGGTCCGGGATCGCCGCGGGGGCGGCGCTGCTGGCCGTGGCCGTCGTGGTGCTGATATCGCCGCGGCAGTTCGCGCTGACCATCGCACGCCTGGCGCGTCCCGCCGGCATCCACGGCGAATGGCTGAGCCGTCCGGTCCGGCCCGGCTCGGTGCGGATCGCGGCCGGTCAGCAGGTGCGGATCTCGGCGGGGGCGGAACGGTTCGAGGTCGTCTGGCGCGACCACGGCGGCGCCACGGGACGGGCCGTCGCGCAGAACGGCTCCGCGGAGCTGGCGGTCGGGGACCGGTCGGTCTCCTACCGGGTCGTCCGTCGCAGGGAGCAAAGTCCGGCGTACGACATCACCGTGTACCGGCCGCTGGTGCTGTCCGACCTGCGGCTGCGGATCGTCCCGCCGGCCTACGCCCGCCGGCCGCCGGCCGTCCTGGAGAACCAGGGCGATATCGACGGATTGAGGGGCTCGTTGGTGACGCTGACCGCCACGGCGACCCAGCCGGTATGCGGCGCCGGCATGGTCCTGGATGACGGCACGGTGGTCGCCGGCTCGATCGGCAGCGACAGCCTGATCGCGGTCGCCCACACGCTGCGGGGCCCGGGAGCATACCGCCTGTGGGCGGGCACGATCGCTGGCGACACGCTGGTCGGCGCCCAGCGCTACACCATCGCGGTGCAGGACGACGCGCCGCCGATGATCGTGATCGACGCGCCGGAGCCCGACCATGCCCTGGATGCGTCGCTGGCGGTGGATGTCGCGGGACGGGCCGGGGACGATTTCGGCCTGACGGCGATCGCCCTGTGGTACGAGGTGCGGGGGGAGCGGGCCGCCGAGCCGATCGGCCGTTTCGGCGGTGCGGTCGCGGACACGGCGTTCGCCTACCGCTGGTCGCTGGGCGGGCTGAGCCTGCTGCCCGGGGACTCGGTGGTCTACTGGGCCGAGGTGCGCGACAACGACGCCGTATCCGGGCCCAAGACGTCGCGCAGTCCCGTCCGGATCCTGCGGCTGCCGACCCTGGACGACGTGTTCCGGCAGCAGGAGCTGGCCGACTCCTCGGCGCTGCGGGCGCTGGCCGACGTCGCGCCGGCCGGTCGGGACATCACCCGGGAGCTGGAACGGCTGTCGCAGGCCATCAAGGAGTCGCGGACCCTGCAGTGGCAGCACAAGGCGGCCCTGCAGGACGCGGTCGCCCAGCAGCAACGGCTGCTGGAGGAAATGCAGCGGGCGGCGGACCAGGCGCTGGCCCAGGCTGGGAACGATCCGGCGCGGTTCTCGTTCGACGCCGAGACCGTGCAGAAGATGCGGGAGCTGCGGCAGCTGTTCGATCAAACGGCCACCGAGGAGATGCGGCGGCAGATGGACGCGATGCGGGCGGCCATCGAGCGGGCCGACCGGGCCGCGGTCGAACGGGCCACCGAGCAGCTGAAACTGTCGCAGCAGGAGCTCAAACAACGGCTGGACATGGCCATCGCCGGCCTGAAGGAGCTGCAGCGGCAGCGGCATCTCGACCTGATCCAGCAGCAGGCCGACCAGCTGCTGGCGGAGCAGCGGGAAGTGCGGCAACAGACGACGTGTGCCGGATCCGACCGGCAACGGCAGGATGCCGCACGCCGCCAGGAACGGCTGGCCCAGGACACCGAGTCGTTGGGGGACAAGATGCGGCAGCGCGCCGAGGAACTGGAGCCGGTTGATCCGGATGCGGCGCTGCCGCTGCGCAACGCCGCCGCAGTGCTGCGGCAGAACCGCACCGCGGAGACGATGAACCGCGCCGCCGGGCAGATCCGGGGCCAGCAGGGCCGGCAGGCGGACGCTGCGCAGCAGCAGGCGATCAGCGACCTGTCGCAGATTTCGGCGGGGACCCGGCAGGCGGCCGCGGGGATGCGGGGGCGGCGGGCCGGGGAGGAGGCCGCGGCCCTGCGGCGCAAGGCATCGCAGGCGGTGCGGCTATCGCAACAACAGGAGGCGCTCAACCGCCAGCTGGGCGAGGTGCGCTCCGCGGCCAACGACCTGGCCGACCGCCAGCAGTCGCTGGAACGCGCGGCCGCCAGATTGAAGCAGGACCTGGAGCAGGGCGGCGGCCGGTCGACGCCGATGCCGCAGGCCGGCTCGGCCCTGGCGCGGGCGCTGCAGCAGATGCAGGGCGCCGGCCGCAGCGCGGCGACCGGCGACGGCCCGCAGGCCGGCAGCCAGGGCAGGGCGTCCCAGGAGGCGCTCAACCAGGCGGCCATCGCGCTGATGCAGGGGGCGGCCAGGCGGTCCGGCGCCGACGGATCGGGCGACATGCAAAGCGAGCTGGAGGGGCTGTCGTCGCGCCAGCAGGAGCTGAACGGCCAATCCGGGCAGCTGGTCGACTTGGAGCAGGAAGCCCGGCTGCAGGCGATGCAGGCGCAGATCCCCCGCCTGGCGGCCGAGCAGGAGGCCATCCGCCAGGGACTGCGGGAGTTCAACGAGCGGTATGCCGACCGGGCCGACCGCGCCGGGCGGACCGACGACCTGGTGCGCGAGATGGAGCGCGCCGTGGCCGACCTGCGGCAGGGGCGGGTCACCCGCGAAACGCAGCAGCGACAGGAGCGGATCCTGACCAGGATGCTGGACGCCCAGCGTTCGCTGCAGGAGCGCGACCACTCCCGGCAGCGGCAGGCCCAGTCCGCCGGCACGCCTGCCCGGCAATCGACGGGAGCGCCGGTGCCGTCGCGCCGCAGCTGGACGGCCTCCGAACGGTGGCGGGACTGGCGCAGCCTGCCGTACCCGCTGGAGTACCGCCGGATGCTGGAAACCTACTTCCGGTCGCTCGGCCAATGAACACCGCCGCCCGATGCGCGTTGCTGGCCGCCGTGATGGTGGCGGCACAGGTTTCGCCGGGACAGGCACAGCCGGGACCATGGCTGCAGGCCGAGCGCCGGGCCCGCGGCGGCGAGGCGGGTCCGGCGATGGACCAGTTCCGGCAGCTGCTGTCCCAGTCGACGGACCCGGCATTGGTCCGCAGCGCCGCGGGCGCGCTGCGCGAGGCCGGGGCGGTGGCGGAGGCGGAACGGCTGCTGCTGCTGGCCCGCGACCGGCTGAAACCGAAGGTCCCGTTCCACCAGGAACTGGCCGATCTCTACCAGTCGCAGCTCAAGTACCGCGAGGCGGCCCGCGAGCTGGCGCAGGCCCTCAACGCCGGAACGGTCTCCGCCGCGGCGGGGCTGGACGCCATCGGCGTGCAGGCGGGACCGGAGCGGCTGGGGCGGTGGCTGGAGGAGGTGCGGCCGGCGTCGGACGAATTGCTGCGGGTGCGCGCCCAGGCCTGGCTGCGGGCCGGGGACGCCGAGAAAAGCTGGCGCAGCGCGGCGGCGATCTCGAAGGACCAGACGGCGGCGGCGTTGCTGTCCCGGCTGCTGGCCCAGCCGGCGGTATATCCGGAAACGGCCGCGGCGATGATCGAGCGCTATCTCCAGCGGCGTCCCCAGGACCGCCGGGCCTGGGAGCTGCGGCTGGCCCATGCCCAGGGCGAGGCCGGGATGACCGACCGGGCGCAGCGGCTGCTGGAGCGGCTTTCCGGCGAGGGCGACCAAGAAGCCCAGCGCCGGCTGGCCGCGTTGCTGCTGGAGCAGCGGCTCCGCCCGGACGAGGCGCTGGCCGCGCTCGACCGCTACGCCGCCGGCTGGCGGGAACCGCTGCGCACCGAGGGCGGGTTCCTGCGGGCCGCGGCATTGGCGGCGCTGGCGCGATGGGAGGACGCGCTGGCGGCGCTGGACAGCCTGGCGGGTCCCGCCCGCCCCGCCGCCGTCCGGCAGCGGGCGCTGTTCGAGCGCGCCGAGATCAGCTGCTGGCTGAAGCGGTTCGACGACGCGGCCGCGCAGTACTCGGAGGTCGCGAAGCTGGGACCGGCCGGCGACGTGGTCAACGACGCGCTGGCCAGGATGCTATTGATTTCGGAGCACAAAACTGCTACAATCGAGGCGCTGCGGCGCTGGGCGGACGGCCGCGCCCTGGAGGCGCAGCTCCGGTTCGACCAGGCCGACCGCTGCTACCGGGAACTGGCCGACGAGCAGCCGGGGACCGGCCTGGCAGGGGAAGCCGCGCTGCGCCGGGCGGAGCTGGCGGTGCGCCGGCGCGATTGGCGCGCCGCCGCCGACCGCTATCAGGAGCTGGGAGAGCTGTCGGCCGACACCGCGCTGGCGTCCGAGGGTTTTTACCGGGCCGGCCTGCTGCGGCGCGGGCGGCTGGACGATGCCGCCGGCGCCCGCAGGCTGTGGGAGCGGGGCATCCTGCGGTATCCGGACACCAGCTGGGCCGACCTGATGCGCGGCGGGCTGGACGGGATGAAACCGCGGCGGGACGACTGACGCCGCCGTCGCCGGTCCGAGCACCATCAATACAGATAAGGATAGCACATGCCCACCACGCGAACGCTCGCCATGGAACCGGCGCCGGCCTGGGACGCCGCCGACCGCAAGCTGCGGGCCGCCTTCACGGCATTCGCCGGCGAGTACGCCGGGTTCCTCGACCGCGGCCGCACCGAGCGGCTGGCCACCGTCCTCCTGCAACGGCTGGCCGAGAAGGCCGGGTTCGTGCCGCTGGAGAAGGCCCGCGGCCTCAAGCCCGGCGCCCGGGTCTACGCCGTCAACCGCGGCAAGAACATCGTGCTGGCGGTGATCGGCCGGGAGCCGCTGGAGCGCGGGGTCAACCTGATCGCCTCGCACCTCGACGCGCCGCGCATCGACCTCAAGCCCCGCCCGCTGTTCGAGGACGAGGAGCTGAAGATGGCGCTGCTGCACACCCACTACTACGGCGGCGTCAAGAAGTACCAGTGGGCCAGCCAGCCGCTGGGGCTGTTCGGCACCGTGGTGCGGCGCGACGGCAGCGCTGTCGACATCGCCGTCGGCGAGCAGGCGGACGACCCCTGCTTCGTGATCCCCGACCTGCTGCCGCACCTGTCGCGCAAGGAGCAGGGCGAGCGCAAGAGCGCCGAGACCATCAGGGGCGAGGAGCTGATCATCGTCTGCGGCGGCGTGCCGGTGGGCGACCGCGAGGCCAAGGGCCGGGTCAAGACCGCGGTGCTGGAGCACCTCCACCGGGAGTACGGCATGGAGGAGGAGGACCTGGTCAGCGCCGAGCTGGAGGCGGTGCCGCTGCACCCGGCGCGCTTCGTCGGGTTCGACCGGGCCTTCCTGGGTGGCTACGGCCAGGACGACAAGATCTGCAGCTACACCTCGGTGCGGGCCGCGCTGGACCTCCGGGTGCCGGCCCGCACGGCCGTGGTGCTGTGCGTGGACAAGGAGGAGATCGGCTCCGAGGGCAACACCGGCGTGCAGTCCAGCTTCCTGATGAACTTCCTGGGCGACCTGCTGGAGCGGGCCGACCCCAAGTACCACGAGAAGGTCCTGCGGCGCTGCCTGGCCAACTCCCGCTGCATCTCGGCCGACGTCAACGCCGCGGTGGAACCGAACTTCAAGCAGGTGCACGAGCTGGCCAACGCGGCCAAGGCCGGGTTCGGCCTGGTGATCAACGACGCCAAGGTGCCCTGGCAGGTCGCCGAGCTGGGCAAGGTGGACGAGGGCGGCGGCGGCACGGTGGCCAAGTTCCTGGCCGAGCACGGCATGGACGTGATCGACTGCGGCCCGGCGCTGCTGTCGATGCACTCCACCTTCGAGCTGGTGTCGGTGGCCGACCTCCACGCCACCTACCGGGGGTACGCTGCGTTCCTGGAGAAGGCGTAGTTCCGATCCCTTACACCGCCCTCCCCGCAGCGGGGAGGGCGGTGTTTTGCGGGAAACGATGTGAAGTGCGGTACATGCGGCTGGGCCATTATGTCTTATTGTTGACCCGAAACAATTGCGTCCGGCCAGGCTCCTTGTAACGGCCAGACATCTTCTCTGAAAAAGAGTGTTGGGCTCTTTTAAACGAAGGCTTTGGCAAACAACAATGTCATCGATCGCGTGGAGGAGAATGAACTGAAACGACGCATCATTCTAATATCAGCATCGCTTCTGCTGATACTGCTTCTTGTCATCGGCCGAGCATGGCTAACAGGACGGACAACTACGACAAGAGCGAGCAACACAATTGAAAACAGAGAACATGTCATGAGGGAAATTCTTAAAGTTCAAAATGATATTTTTAAAAAACAGAGTGTGTATGATAAGGAAATATATCGTTACTACTCGCAGTTAGTATCGATGGATTCGAACAATACGGTTGATCTCATTTCCTATAGTGGGTCAAGTGTTAGGATGTTGTACTCTGCAAACGATAGTAGTGAGAAGAGAAGATATACTGATAGTGCGATATGGTCCGCAAATAGAACTCGACGCCTTGATAACCACAGTTATGCATCACTCAGCAGCGCTGCTATCACTTTTATGTCATGTGGTAGATATGATGTGGCAGATTCAATCTATAATCGTATCATATCTTTGATTGATAACGATTCTTTATCCATACCACAGCCTTATGCCGCTGTTAAAGATGAATGGTTGAAAGAACTAAAAGAAGCTGTACATGATAATAAAACCCTGATCATTTTACATAAAAAGCAATCTCAAAGGAAATACTACAAAGGATGACATGATTTTCGATACCCACGAATTGTCGACAACGTTGCGAAGACCGTATCGGTACTGCAGCTAACATTAATAATCGATTCAATGTTCGTAAAATACCCTTGAAACCCGCGTTGAATTCGGCTATAATTAAAGGTCAGGATTATGACGTCCTGGCCTTTCTTTTTCCGCCCGGGGCCCGTCGGCCGCAGAGGCGCAGAGACACAGAGGTTATTCCTGCCACAAGACCAGAAATGCTCCGTGCCTCCGTGTCTCCGTGGCGTATGTAAAAAATAACTTGACCATATCGAGGAGCGTTCCCCCATGGTGATGAAACAGATGCGCAGCCAGATGAAGCTGATCATGTGGGTGGTGGCCGTCAGCTTCGTGGTGGGCTTCGGGTTCCTGATCACCGGCACCGGCGGCAGCCTGGGCGAGCGGCGCAGCAAGCTGGCCCAGGGCATCGCCGGCGAGGTCAACGGCCAGGTGATCACCGTCAAGCAGTACGAGCTGGCGGTGCAGGAGGCCCGGGCCGAGTACCGCGCCAAGAACGGCGCCGAGCCCAACGAGGCCCTGGAGCGCCAGCTGCGCAACGAGACCTGGCAGAAGCTGGTGAGCCAGGCGCTGCTGTCGCAGGTCTACCGCAAGCTGGACATCAAGGTCCACGACGACGAGGTGGTGTCGATCATCCGCAACCAGCCGCCGCGGGAGCTGATGCAGGACCAGCGGCTGTTCACCAACGGCCAGTTCGACATCGCCAAGTACCGCAGCATCGCCGCCGATCCCCAGAACCTCGGATTCATGGTGGCCTACGAGCGGCAGATCCGCGAGGAGCTGCCCAAAATGAAGCTTCAGATGCAGGTGCTGTCCGGCATCCGGGTGACCGAGCACGAGGTCCAGGACCGGTTCCAGCAGGCCAACGAGAAGGTGCGGGCCCGGTTCATCGCGGTCGACCTGGGACGGTTCTTCGATCCCCAGGCCGAGGTCCCGGCCGGGGCGGTCAAGGCGTACTACGACGGGCACCAGAAGGAATTCAAGGCGCCGGAGCGGGCCAAGCTGTCCCTGGTGCAGTTCCCCAAGCTGGCCTCGGCCGGCGATTCCGCCGCGGCCCGGATCAAGATCGACGAGGTGGCCGCCGAGCTGAAGGTGCCGGGCACCAGCTTCGCCGAGCTGGCCCAGGCCTATTCCGACGACCCGGGGTCGGCCGCCCGGGGCGGCGAGCTGGGCTGGTTCGGCAACCAGCAGATGGTGCCGGAGTTCGAAAAAGCGGCCTTCGCGCTGCGGCCGGGCCAGGTCTCGGCGCCGTTCGCCTCGCAGTTCGGCTGGCACATCGTGCGGGTGGACTCGGTCAGGTTCGAAGGCGGCAAGAAGTCCGTCAAGGCCGCCCATATCCTGGTCTCCAGCAAGGCCGGGGACGAGACGATGGCCAACCTGCGCGCCACGGCGGACGCCTTCGCCGCGGCGGCCCGCAAGGACGGCTTCGACAAGGCCGCGGCCGACTACGGCCTCCAGGCGTTCCCCACCAGCTACTTCCAGCGCGGCTCCTACGTGCCGGGCGTGGGGGTGTTCCCCGAGCTGATGGCCTTCGCGTTCGAGGAGAAGGCCGGCACCGTCGGCGACCCGATGGAGAACGAGACGGCGCTGGTGGTGGCGGTGGTCGCCGACCGCAAGAAGGAGGGCGTGCCGCCGTTGGCCGAGGTCGAGCAGCGCGTCAAGATGCTGGCGGCGCGGGAGTCCGCCAAGCAGCAGGCCCGGGAGCTGGCCAGCACGGTCAGCGCCGCCCTCGCCGCCGGCAAGACGCTGGACCAGGCGGCCCGCGACCACGGCCTGACGGTCGATACCAGCGGCGCCATCAGCCGCACCAGCTTCCTGCCCAAGGTGGGCAGCCAGAACGAGTTCTTCGGCGCGGCCTTCGGCCTGGCCGAAGGCGCGGTCAGCGGGCCGGTGGTCACCGACCAGGGGGTCTACATCCTGCAGGTGGTCCAGAAGCTGCCAGCCGACCCGGCCCAGTTCGCCCGCGAGCACGACGGCATCATGCAGCAGCTCTACCGGCAGAAGCAGGAGCAGACCATCCAGCAGTGGTTCGCCGACATCGAGCGCCAGTCCAAGATCAAGGACTACCGCGCGGGGATGTGAGCGCGGTCCTGCAAACGAGAACGGCCCGGGCATGACGCCCGGGCTGTTTTGTGCGGGGAAGACTGGTAGCGGCTCAGGGACTTGAACCCCGGACACGCGGATTATGATTCCGCTGCTCTAACCAACTGAGCTAAGCCGCCACGTTCGTGCTGTCCGCAAGAGCCCAAGTTCGCACTTGGGCTCTTCGTATTGGTAGCGGGGGAAGGATTTGAACCTTCGACCTTTGGGTTATGAGCCCAACGAGCTACCAGGCTGCTCCACCCCGCGGTATGACACGATCGTAACACATAATGATACCAAAGAACGGCGCCGCTGTCAAGGCCTTTTCTTCCTCAGCGAATCGGCCCGGTAGAAACGGTAGGAGACCTCGCCGGGCCTGACCATCCCCAGTTCCTCGCGGGCCTTGGCCTCGAGGTAGCGCCGGTCGCGCAGCAGGCGGGCCCGTTCCTGACGCAGGATCTCGATCCGCGCCAGCTCCACCAGCAGCGCCCGGTCCAGCGCCCGTTCCCGGCGGTCGAACCGCACCATGGTGATCCAGCCGTAGCGGGTGGTCCCCAGCACCAGCGCCAGCGCCAGCACCGCGCCGCCGGCGACGACGGCGATGGTGCGGTAGGGGCGCGGGCGGCGCCGGGGGCGGGGCGGCACGGAGCCCTACTGCCGGAAGGCCGCCCGCCCGGCGTAGCGGGCCGAGCCCTTCAGCTCCTCCTCGATCCGCAGCAGCTGGTTGTACTTGGCGCTGCGGTCGGAGCGGGCCACCGACCCGGTCTTGATCTGGCCGCCGTTGACCGCCACCACCACGTCGGCGATGGTGCTGTCGCAGGTCTCGCCCGAGCGGTGCGACACCACGCTGGTGTAGCCGTTGTCGCCCGCCAGCTTGATGCAGTCCAGGGTCTCGGTGAGCGTGCCGATCTGGTTGAGCTTGATCAGCACCGAGTTGGCCACCCCCTCGCTGATGCCCTTCTGCAGCCGCTTGATGTTGGTGACGAAGATGTCGTCGCCGATCAGCTGCAGCTGGTGCCCCAGCTTGTCGGTCAGCAGCCGCCAGCCGGACCAGTCGTCCTCGGCCAGCCCGTCCTCCAGCGAGATCACCGGGTACTTGGCGGCGAACCTGGCGTACAGGTCGACCATCTCCAGCGACGACAGCTTCTTGCCGCCCACCTTGTAGTAGCCGTCCTCGAAGAACTCGGTGGACGCCGGGTCCATCGCCAGGAAGATGTCCTGGCCCGGCACGTAGCCCGCCTTCTCGATGGCGCGGGTCAGCAGCTCGAGGGCCTCCTCGTTGGACTTGAGCGGCGGGGCGAAGCCGCCCTCGTCGCCGACGTGGGTGGCGTAGCCCTTGTCCTTGATCAGCCTGGCCAGGGCGTGGAAGGTCTCGGCGCCCATCTGCAGGGCCTGGGCGAAGGTGGCGGCGCCGGCCGGCACCACCATGAACTCCTGCATCTCGAAGTTCCAGCCGGCGTGCTTGCCGCCGTTGAGGAAGTTCATCATCGGCACCGGCAGCAGCTTGGCGTTGACCCCGCCCAGGTAGCGGTAGAGCGGCGATCCGGCGGCGTCGGCCGCGGCCCGGGCCACCGCCAGCGAGACCCCGAGGATGGCGTTGGCGCCCAGCTTCGACTTGGTCTCGGTGCCGTCCAGCTTGATCATCAGGCCGTCGATGTGCACCTGGTCGAACGGCGACAGGCCGACCAGCTCGGGCGCGATGGTGGCGTTGACGTTGGTCACCGCCTGCCGCACCCCCTTGCCGCCGTAGCGCGGGTCGTCCGTGTCGCGCAATTCGAGGGCCTCGTGGGCGCCGGTGGAGGCGCCCGAGGGCACGGCGGCCCGCCCGCAGCTGCCGTCGGAGAGCCGGCAGTCGACCTCGACCGTGGGATTGGCCCGGGAGTCCAGGATCTCGCGGGCGTGGATCTTGGTGATGGTGATCATGGTCGCTCCTCAGTGTGAAGATGTCGCGGGCGCCGGCCCCGTCGCCGGGCCGATCCGCTCGAGGCTCAGCGCCCCGCCGCGGTAGACGCCGTAGGTGAACTGCCGGAAGAACTCCCCCAGGTTGAGATAGGTGCGGCCGCGGTCGACGGTCAGCTCGGGCCGGTGGCAGTGGCCCAGCACCACGGCGTCGTAGCCCTGCCCGAGCAGCCGCAGCGCCGCCTGCCGCAACGGACCGCCGTCGCGGTCCCGCTCCGCCGCCAGGTGCTTCCGCGAAAGGCGCGAGAACCAGCCGGCGAACCCCACCGCCAGGTCGGGATGGAGCAGCGAGAACAGCCGGATCGACAGGGGATTGCGGAGCAGCGGCTTGAGCAGGAACTTGTACCCCCAGTCGCCTTGTTCCAGGCCGTCGCCGTGGGCCAGCAGGAACCGCTTGCCGTCCAACGACAGGTCCAGCCCGGTCTTGACCACCCGGATCCCCAGCCGGTCGGTGAAGGTGCGGCCGATCCAGTAATCGTGGTTGCCGGCCAGCATCGTGACGCGGACGCCGGCCTGGCGCAGCCCGGCCAGCATCGCGATGATGTCGGCGTGTTCCCGCTGGACAACGGCGCGGTATTCGAACCAGAAGTCGAACAGGTCGCCCAGGATGTAGAGGCCGGCCTGGTCGCGGACGATGCGGCCGAACAGCTCCTCCAGGTTCGACCGTTTCAGCCGTTCCTGCGCGGCAGTGCCCGCCCCCAGGTGCGCATCCGATAAAAAGTATATGACGCTTGACATCGTCCGGCATTCATGGTAATTTTACCTGAAGCACAATATAGCACACCGTGGTGGAAAAGGCAATATTATTGTTGACTTTTTCTCCGCAGACGCTTAAAATCGAACAACTTAGCCAGGCGGGAGGGATCGTGAAAGGAATCGGAACAGCGGCCATGATCGGCATCCTGGCCGGCATGGCGTTACAGCAGGGCTGCCGGCCCAAGATGAGCAAGGTGTCCCAGGGCCTGACCCCGCTGGCGGCCAATTTCTACGTGCTGCACCAGGAGATCGACCGCGCGCGCCAGGCGGTCAGGAGCGAAGTCCCGGCCCGGCTCGACGCCCATCTGCCCGTCTACGACGGTCTGTCCGGGCAGGTCAGGTCGATGGCGGCCGGCCTCGATGCCGAGAGCGCCCTGGCCAAGAAACCGGCGCTGCGGGCGGCGATCGATTCCAGCCTGGCCTGCGACTCGGTGTTCCTGGGACTGGAGGCGCGGGCCATCGGGCTGCAGGCGGCCATCGCGCGGCTCGACATCCGGATCAAGGACATCACCCAGCAGGCCAGGGGCAACTCGTTCAAGCTGCGGCAGGCCAAGCCGGAGCTGGACAAACTGGGCCGCGAGCGGCAGCAGGTGCGGAAGGACCTGGACCAGCTGCTTCCGGAGCTGGCGCCGGCGGCGGACCGGTGCCGCGCCATGCTGGCGCAGTACAATTTCATCGTCGCGGCCGAGAAGGTCGTCGACTATTTCAACGCCGCGACCATCTACGACCCGTTCGGCTGGGAACGGCCGCCCGCCCGCAGCGCGAAGAAAAGCACGCGCCGCAGATGACCGCGCGGCGGCTGGGCATCGCGCTGCTCTGCAGCGCCCTGGCCCTGACGGCCTGCGGTCCGCGCGGCCCCCTGGACCGGGGCCGCAGGCTGCTCGAACTGGGCGATGCCGAGCGGGCCGCGGCGGTGCTGGAGGAGGCCGTGCGCCAGCGGCCGTCCGATGCCGCGGTCCGGACGCTGCTGCTGCGGGCGCTGTGCCGGGGCGGCGCCGCCGGGCCGGCGCTGCGGGAGTTCCTGGTGCTGGCCCGCACCGCGCCGCAGGCGCTGGACGACCCGGAGCTCCGGGCGGCGGTGGCGGTGTTCGCGGGCGCCGAGCCGTTCGCGTCCCGCTGCCTGACGCCCCAGCCCGGCAGCGACGCCGTGCCCTGCTTCTCCGGCGACGGGTCGCAGGTCGCCTTCTCCTCCAAGCGCGACGGCAACCCCGAGATCTACGTGATGAACGCCGACGGCTCTGGCCAGCGGCGGGCGACGCGTCACCCCGCGGTCGATTACAACCCGGCCTTCTCGCCCGACGGCCGCACCGTGGCCTTCGTCAGCGATCGGGGCGGCGGCAACGACATCTACCTCCGCGACCTGGGACGGGACGGCGAGCGGCGGCTGACCTACGACCCGGCGGACGACCAGCAGCCGAAGTTCTCGCCCGACGGCCAGGAGCTGTTCTTCCTCTCCGACCGCGGCGTCTGCTACACGGTCTGGCGGATCGGCCTGGGCGCGGCCGGCACCGGGCGCGAGGACGCCGCCCGCCCGGCCTTCGGCGACAGCCTGACCAAGCTGTACTTCGACACCCAGCAGGGCAGGGTGCTGGCGCAGGAGCAGGCCGACGACGGCGAAGTCCGGCTGCTGCTGGGCCCGCTGCAGTCCTTCACTGCGCGGCCGATCCCCTTCCCCCGGTTCCGGGCGGCGGTGCCGGCCATCCTGTCGCCGGAGGGCGGGCGGATCCTCTACGTCTCGGACCGCGACGGCGACGATGAGATCTACCTGTACGACATGGCCGCCGGCCGGTCCCAGCGGCTGACCGTCAATCCCGGCCAGGACTTCTGCTTCGGCTTCTCGCCCGACGGCCGCCGGATCCTGTTCGACTCGGTGCGGGGCGGCGTCCGCGACGTGTACCTGATGGACCTCGACCGGCCGCTGCCGCTGGACGACCTGCTGCGCCTGGCCCGGCGAACGCAACCGTAAGCGACACCACCTCAGGAGACGGCCATGCATTGGAAATGCACCATGTGCGGCTACCGCTACGACCCGGACCAGGGCGACCCCGACGGCGACGTGCGGCCGGGCACGCCGTTCGAGTACCTGCCGCTGGACTGGACCTGCCCGGAATGCGCGGCCGGCAAGGACATGTTCGAGCCGGTCGACGAGGATTTCGAGGAGCTGGAGGAGGAGGAGGCCGGGGAGAAATGACAGTCATGCATCGCGGATGCTGAATGGAGGATACTGGATACCGAATGCGTTCACCGGTAGCCACGATCCAGGAAACCGTCGCAACACAATCCCACGGGTTCAACGCATGGAAACGACGCCGGTTTTGATGAAGGACGTGGTGTGCGGGATGATGGTCGATCCGAAGACGGCACCGGCGCGGTCCGAGTACCGGGGTACCGCCTACTCTTTCTGCGCCAAGGGGTGCCGGGTCGCGTTCGACAAGGACCCCGGGAGATTCATCGCGGGCCAGGCGAACGCGCCGCTAAGCTGGTCAGGATCGGCATCGCCCTGTCGGCGGTGCGCGACCTGGAGCGGCTGCTGGAGATCATCGTCAGCCAGGCCCGCCAGTTCGCCAACTGCGACGCCGGCAGCCTGTACATCAAGCAGGGCGACCACCTCGACTTCGTGGTCAGCCAGAACGACACCCTGGCCGCCCGCGAGGGCAAGCGGGCCGAGGAGATGCTGTTCAAGCCGTTCCCGGTGCCGATCTCCAACCAGTCGCTGTCGGGGTACGTCGCCAACACCGGCCGGGTGGTCAACATCCCCGACGCCTACCAGATCCCGGCGGACGCCGAGTACCGCTTCGACCGCTCCTTCGACCAGCGCAACGACTACCGCACCCGCTCGATGCTGCAGCTGCCGATGCGGGACGCCGAGGGCGCGGTGATCGGCGTGCTGCAGCTGATCAACGCCAAGGACGGCGCCGGCGCCATCGTGCCGTTCTCCGCCGACGACGAGCAGCTGCTGCTGGCGGTGGCCTCGCAGGCGGCGGTGGCGGTCAAGAACGCCCAGCTCGACAAGGAGATCAAGGACGCCCACCTCGACACCATCTTCCGGCTGGGCACCGCTGCCGAGTACCGCGACAAGGAGACCGGCAACCACATCCGGCGGATGAGCCACTACTCGGCGATCATCGCCGGGCAGCTGGGGCTGGAGGCCCGCCAGGTGGATATGGTGCGGCTGGCCAGCCCGATGCACGACATCGGTAAGGTGGGCGTGCCCGACGCCATCCTGCTGAAGCCCGGCCGGCTCAACGAGCTGGAGCGCAAGATCATGGAGTCGCACGCCATGATCGGCGCCGAGATCCTCAAGGACTCCGCGGTGCCGCTGATCCGGCTGTCGCAGGTGATCGCCGCCAGCCACCACGAGAAGTGGGACGGCAAGGGCTACCCCACCGGCGCCGCCGGGGAGGGCATTCCGCTGGAGGGGCGGATCGTGGCGCTGGCCGACGTCTTCGACGCCCTGTCCAACAAGCGGGTCTACAAGCCGGCCTTCTCGCTGGTGGAGACGCTGGACATCATCAAGCAGGGCCGGGGCAGCCACTTCGACCCGGCGGTGGTGGACGCCTTCATCATGGGGATCGACGACGTCAAGACGGTGTACGAGCAGTACAAGGAAATCTGAACAATGAACAATGGACAATGGACAATGAACGATATCCCGGCATGTTCATTGTTAATTGGTAATCGTTAATTGGATAAGGCGGCAGCATGAAGATCACGTATCACGGGGTGCGGGGCTCGATCCCGGCGCCGGGCGCGGAGACCGCGCGCTACGGCGGCAACACCACCTGCGCCGAGGTCGTCACCGGCTCCGGCCAGCGGCTGATCATCGACTGCGGCACCGGCATCCGCAAGCTGGGCCTGAAGCTGCTGGCGGAGCGGGACGTGCCGGAGATCCCGATCTTCATGACCCACGTCCACTGGGACCACATCCAGGGCCTGCCGTTCTTCCTGCCGATCTACGTCAGCCGCTTCAAGCTGCGGTTCCTGGGGGCCAAGGAGAGCTTCGGCCGGCTCTACTCCACGCTCTACGACCAGATGGACGGGTACGTCTTCCCGGCCAAGCTGCAGGAGGTGCAGTCGGACGTCAACTTCCAGGAGGTCGACGTCGGCGAGCCGGTGACCTACGGCGACGCCAAGTTCGAGATCGTGCGCAACAACCACCCGGTGCCGACCTACGGCGTCAAGATCAGCGAGAACGGCAAGAGCTTCGTGTTCATGACCGACAACGAGCTGCGCGACGAGAAGCCCAAGACCGACTACGACACCTTCGTCAGGTTCTGCCGCGGCGCCGACCTGCTGGTGCACGACGCCCAGTACACCGAGCAGGACATGGCCAAGACCCGGGGCTGGGGCCACTCCACGTTCCTGGAGGCCATCAAGCTGGCCGAGGACGCCGGGGTCAAGCGGCTGGGCTTCTTCCACCACGACCCGGAGCGCAGCGACGACCAGCTGGACGCCATCGTCAGGGAGAAGCAGGCCACCACCGCGATCAAGGTGTTCGGGACCCGGGAGGGGGAGACCCTGGAGCTGTGACCGCGCCGCGGCGGGCGGGCGCCCGGCGCGACGTGATCCGGCAAAACCTAACGATCCATATCAATTCACTGCGCAGGCATCCTTGGTCGACCTCAGCATCATCGTCGCCGGCGCCGCCGGCCAGGGCATGCAGACGATCTCCGCGATCCTCGCCAAAGCCCTGACCCGTCAGGGCTATTATGTTCACTGCAGCCACGACCTGATGTCGCGGATCCGCGGCGGCCACAACGTCACGGCCGTGCGGATCTCGGACCGGCCGGTGGGCGCGCCGGCCGAGCGGGCCAACATCCTGGTGGCGCTGGACCGCGACTCCATCGACCTCCATGCCGGGGATATGGTGCCGGACGGGGTGATGGTTTTCGATGATAAGTACAAAATACAAAATGAAAAACTGAACCTGTTCCCGGTGCCGCTGGAGCAACTGGCGGCGGAGCACGGCCGGGACAAGCGGATGGCCAACGCCGTGGCCTGCGGCGCGGTCTTCAGCCTGATGTCCTACGACGTCGACCCGCTGGCCGACACCCTGGGCGACATCTTCAGCGCCAAGGGCGACCCGGTGGTGGAGGCCAACATCCGCGCCGCCCGGGCCGGGTACGGGTTCGCCGAGCGCGAGTTCAGGGGCGTCTGCCCCTACTGCACGCTCCATGAACAACGGGCGCAGCCCCAGCGGCTGCTGCTGCTGACCGGCAGCGAGGCGATCGCCTACGGCGCCCTGGTCTCGGGCGTGCGGTTCCTCTCGGCCTACCCGATGTCGCCGGCCACGGCCGTGATGGAGTACCTGGCCGCCCGGCAGCGCGAGGTCGGCGGCCTGCTGGTGGAGCAGGCCGAGGACGAGATCGCCGCGGTCAACATGGCGATCGGCGCGGCGGTGGCCGGAGCCCGGGCCATGACCTGCACCTCGGGCGGCGGCTTCGCCCTGATGGCCGAGGGGCTGTCGCTGGCGGGGATGACCGAGGTGCCGCTGGTGGTCTACGTCGCCCAGCGGCCGGGCCCGGCCACCGGCTTCCCCACCCGCACCGAGCAGGGCGACCTGCTGTTCGCGCTGCACGCCGGGCACGGCGAGTTCGCCCGGGCCATCCTCTGCCCGGGCGACGCGGCCGAGGCCGTCGACGCCATGGCCCGGGCCTTCAACCTGGCCGACCGCTACCAGACCCCGGTGATCGTGCTGGGCGACCAGCAGCTGGGCGATTGCCACTGGACGGTCGACACGCTCGATGCCGGCCGCGTCCCGATCGACCGCGGCAAACTGCGGGATACCTGGGACCGGTCGCAGGGGGAGTACCGGCGCTACCAGCTGTCGCCGGACGGGGTCTCGCCCCGGCTGGTTCCGGGAAAGACCGGGCAGGTACAGTACTGGGACAGCGACGAGCACTCCGAGGAAGGGCACATCACCGAGAGCGCTGACGTACGGCGGCAGATGGTGGCCAAGCGGCTGCACAAGATGAAGGGGCTGGCGGCCGAAGCCCTGTCGCCGGCCGTGCACGACCGCGGCGACGACGTGGCGCTGGTCGGCTTCGGCTCCAGCAAGCACGCGGTGCGCGAGGCGGCCGACGCCCTGGCCGGGCGGGGCGTCAAGGCCTCGGCCGTGCACTTCGCCCAGGCTTACCCGCTGCACCCGGACACGGCCGGGTTGCTGGGGGAATCCCTCAAGGTGGTCGTGGTCGAGCAGAACGCCACCGGCCAGTTCGCCCGGTTGCTGCACTCCGAGACCGGGATCAGGCCCCACGGCTCGATCCTGCGGTTCGACGGCCGGCCGCTGACGGCGCAGTACATCGTCGACCAGTACGTGGCCCTGGGGTGATCCTCTAAGGAAACCAGGAAGCTATGAAAATTGTGAAAGCGGGATTGGAGCATGCCGGGCTTACGGAGAAGATCATTGGTGCTGCGATCGGTGTTCACAAGGCGCTGGGTCCTGGATTTCTGGAATCGGTGTACGAGAACGCACTGGTGGTCGCGCTCAGGGATGCCGGATTGCCTCATGAGCAACAACGCGAAGTCCCGGTCACATACAACGGAATACAGGTGGGGCTCCATCGGTTGGACTTGCTCGTCGCCGGATTGATCGTGGTAGAGCTGAAGGCGGTCAAGGACATCGAGGATGTCCACTTCGCGGTGGTGCGTTCCTATCTGAAGGCGCTCAACCTGAAGCATGGGCTGCTGTTGAACTTCAGCAAGAAGACGCTTGAAGTGAGACGGGTGATACACGAATAATTCATGTCTTCCTGGTTTCGTTAGAGGAACAATGCTCGATCCCGAGATCTACAAGAGCGACGACGAGGTCGCCTGGTGCCCGGGCTGCTACAACTTCGCCATCCTGCGGGCGGTGAAGCAGGCCCTGGCCGAGCTTGACATCGCGCCCCACCAGGTGATGTTCTCCTCGGGCATCGGCCAGGCGCCCAAGCTGCCCCACTACCTGAAATGCAACCTGTTCAACGGGCTGCACGGCCGCACCCTGCCGGTGGCCACCGGCCTCAAGCTGGCCAACCACGCGCTGCACGTCATCGCCGAGGGCGGCGACGGCGACGGCTACGCCGAGGGCGGCAACCACTTCGTCCACGCCATGCGGCGCAACGCCGGCGTCACCTACCTGGTGCACGACAACCAGATCTACGGCCTGACCAAGGGCCAGACCTCGCCCACCTCGGACCTGGGCTTCGTCACCGCGACCACGCCCTACGGCAGCTACAACGCGCCGGAGCACCCGCTGGCGCTGGCGGTGGCCTGCGACTGCTCGTTCGTGGCCCGGGGCTTCGCCGGCGACGCCGAGCACCTGGCCGGGCTGATCGCCCGGGCCATCGCGCACCCGGGGTTCGCGCTGGTGGACATCCTGCAGCCCTGCGTCACCTTCAACCAGGTCAACACCTACCAGTGGTACAAGCAGCGGGTCTATCAGCTGGGCAGCGATCACGATCCGGCCGACCGCGCCGCGGCGTTCGTCAAGGCGATGGAATGGGGAGACCGGATCCCGGTCGGCGTGATCTACACCAACGACCGGCCGCCGCTGGAATCGCTGCTGCCCCAGCTGGCCAAGGGCCCGCTGATCGACCAGGACATCGATGGTGGCGCCCGCGAGGACCTGCTGGCGCGGTTCCGCTGAGCCGGTCCCCGACGCACCACGCACCCGACATTCATGGAGGAGCGCCCATGGAGCGCGTCTACTACGCCGACCGCAACGGCGTCCGGATCCTGGTGCTGGACCTGACCGATTCCAAGGACATCCAGGAGAACATCGCCGGGTTCGCGCAGGCCGAGGCGCTGATCGCCGCCCAGCCGCCCAAGAGCGTGCGGCTGCTGACCAACGTCACCAACGCCCACTACTCGACCGAGGCGGTGGACCGGATGAAGCGGTTCTCCCGGACCGTCACGCCGCACATGCTGGCCAGCGCCGCGGTGGGCGTCTCCGGGATCAAGCGGATCGTGCTGCAATCGCTGGTCAAGCTGTCGGGCCGCGACATCAGGATGTTCGACACCGCCGACCAGGCGCTGGACTGGCTGGCGCAGCAGTAGGCCGGCGGGACCGCGAACGACCACCCGGGAGGCGCGTCATGGCCATGTACCAACTGGTCGATCACAAGGGCAAACTGGTCGTGGTCAACGACCTGTCGTCCTGCGCGTCGCAGGACGAGGCCATCGCGGCGCTGGCGCAGGCCGAGGCCTACGTCCGGACCCGGCCGCCGGGATCCGTGCTGCTGCTCACCGACGTCAGCGACCTGCGCTACGACGTGCACGGCGTGGAGGCCATGAAGAACTTCTCGTCCGCCGTCACGCCGCACATCAAGGCCAGCTGCGTGGTGGGGATCTCCGGGGTCAAGAGCGTGATCTACCGCTCGATCCTGCGGGTGACCGGACGGAAGATCCCGCTGTTCGAATCCCGGGGCGGGGCCCTGGACTGGCTGGCGGCCCAGTAGCCGGGTGCAAGAAACCTCCTTTTTCCTGCAATTCGTTGCATCACCGCAGCGCGGGGGAACGACATGGAACGGGGACTGAGGAAGATCGCCCCGGCGAAGGTCGACGGCAACGTCATCAAGCTGATGGGCGACGACTGGTTCCTGCTGACCGCCGGGAACCTGACGTCATGGAACACCATGACCGCGGCCTGGGGCGGCCTGGGGTACCTGTGGCAGCGGCCGGTGGCCTTCGTCTTCGTGCGGCCGCAGCGCCACACCTTCGGGTTCATGGAGCGGAACGACCGCTTCACGCTGTGCTTCTTCGACCGCCGGCACCGCGCGGCGCTGCGGTTCTGCGGCTCGCGCTCCGGCCGCGACTGCGACAAGGCGAAGGAGACGGGACTGGTCCCCCGGGCCACGCCGGGCGGCGGCGTCTACTTCGCCCAGGCCCGGCTGGTGATCGAGTGCCGCACGATCTACGCCCAGGACATCGACCCGGCGCGGTTCGCCGACCGGCGGATCGCCCGGGCCGTCTATCCCCGGCGCGACTTCCACCGGATGTACATCGGCGAGATCGCCGGCTGCTGGAACCGGCGCTGACCGGCCCGCGCCCGCCCGGCGGGCGGGCATCCACCGCTGCTCGGAGGTACCAATGAGACATCTGATCGTGTTGCTCCTGCTGGCGGCCGCCGCGCTGGCCGCGGACGGTGCCCCGCCGATCATCGTCCCGCGCTCGGCCGGTCCGGCGCCGGTGGCGGACGGCGTCATCGGCCAGGGCGAGTACCGCGGCCTGTACGTGGACGCCAGGACCGGGATCACGGTGCACTGGCAGGCGGACAGCGCAGCGCTGTACTGCGCGCTGCGCAGCCCGGGCAAGGGCTGGCTGGCGATCGGCTTCGGGTCGACCGGCATGAAGGGCGCCGTGATGGCCTTCGCGCTGGCCGGCCCGGACGGGGCGTGGGTGGTCGAGGAACACGCCGGTAAGGCGTTCTACCGCCATGCCCGCGCCGACAGCTCCCGTCTGGCCGGCAGCGCCGCACTGTCCGACGGCAGGACCATGATGGAGTTCTCACTGCCGCTGCGGCTGGCCAACGGCGCGGTGATCTCCGCGGCGGCGCCCCTGCCGTTCATCCTGGCCTACCACAAGGACCGGGCCGGGGGCGGCAAGCACAGCAAGCGGTCGTCGGGGACGATGGTGCTCGAGGCCGGGGCCAGACCGTAACCAGCCACCCTCCAACGAACGGAGCTCCCATGGCAGACGCGACGACGGTCAAGGGCGCAGCGGACGGGCATGACGTCATGCTCTACGCCCTCTCGACCTGCATCTGGTGCAAGAAGACCAAGAAGCTGCTGGACACGCTGGGCGTGACGTACCGCTACTACTTCGTCGACCAGCTGACGGGCGCGGACGAGGACGGAGTGATGGCCGAGGTCAAGCGGCACAACCCGCAGTGCACCTTCCCCACGCTGGTGATCGACGGCCGGCACTGCATCGTGGGTTTCAAGGAGCCGGAGATCCGGAAGGCGCTGGCGTGAGGGCCGTCACCGACATCGAGGCCGAGATCCGCGCCGTGGCGGACGCCGACGGCTACGTCCTCAACCCGGACCGCGAGGTGACCGGGGGCATCATCGAGGGCATCGCCGCCAACGAGGAGAAACTGGGCTACTGGCGCTGCCCCTGCCGGATGTCGGCCGGCGACCGGGCCCGGGACCTGGACATCATCTGCCCCTGCGAGTACCGCGACGCCGACCTGCGCGACTACGGCCGCTGCTACTGCGCGCTGTACGTGACCCGGGACTACCTCGACCGGGGCTCGCCCGGCGACCCGATCCCGGAGCGGCGGCCGGCGGCCAGGCTCGAGCGGGGACGCCCGCTGGGCGGGGAGGAGGATGCGATGGCAACCGGCCGCGGCCCGGTCAAGGTCTGGCGCTGCACGGTGTGCGGCTA
>JALOPJ010000153.1 GCA_025453955.1 Candidatus Edwardsiibacteriota bacterium | reverse complement strand
CGTCGCCAGCGTCGGCGCCTCGTAGGCGCCAATGTCGCAGACCGGCGTGCTGTCGCCGTCGCCGTCCAGCGGACGGGTCACGCCGCGCTGGTCGGTCAGTTCGCAGGCCGCGCCGCCACTGCCCGGCGCGGCCGGGTTCGCCGCGTCGATGGCCGGGCTGAGGCTGAGCAGGGCATGGCTTGGCGTGTCGCCGCCGTTGATGGCCAGCGGTCCCAGCAGCGGGTTCACGGGCGAAACGATGCTGCCCACCTGGTCGCCGGCGGCGCTGACCCAGCTGCAGCCATCCCCCTGGCCGACCAGGTTGTAGCCGCCCGAGGTGATGTCACCCGGTGGCGCCGCGCAGTCGGGGAAGATCTCGGCCGGCGCCGTGCTCAGGTCCTGGTTCGTGGCCAGGAGACTGTTTTGCATACCAACCGCCGTCGTGCTGCTCCACAGGCCGCCGCCGCTGCCAAAGTCGTCCGCGTCGCTGTCAGCCGTGTTGTTGGCGACGGTGACGTTGTTGAGCTGCACGGTGAAACTGCCGGTCGCGATGCCGCCGCCGTCACCCGCCGTGCTGTTGCCGGAGATGGTGCTGTTGCGGATGTCAAGTACGCAGGTGAAGCATTCGCCCAGCCCGTAGACGTAGAAGCCGCCGCCCGAGACGCTGGCCGTGTTGCCGGTGATCGCGCTGCGGTCGACGAGCAGGCTGCCGCCGGGGAAATAGGCGTAGACGCCGCCACCGGAGCCGTTGGCCACCGAGTTGGCGTAGATGTGGCTGTCGAGCAGCGACGTGGGGCCGGCGAAGTACATGCCGCCGCCGTCACCGGTCACATCGACGTGGTTGTCGTGGATGCGGACGTTGTCCAACGTCGCGCTGCTGTTATAGTCGACGGCCAGGCCGGCGCCGCGGCCGCTGCCAAACGTAATGTCGATGATACTGTTGTCGTCGATTTCCACGTTGCTCAGGTTGAGCTGAGCCCCGCTGCCGTTGTAGATGCCGGCGCCGTATTGCGTGAAGTCGGCGAACGGATAGCCGACCGTGTTGCCATGCACCCGGCTATTGGTCAAAGTCGCGGTGCCGTCGTTGAAGATGCCGCCGCCGTTGCGCTCTGGCGCACGGTTGCTGGACACGTCCAGGTCGTCACCGCTGAAGGTCGTTTGGTAGTCGATGAACAGCCCGCCGCCGCCGGGGTAGGAATCGCCCAGGCCGTTGGTGATGGTCAAGCCGCTGATCTCGACGGTGATGGGGGCGTTGGGCTGCCGGCCGCCGCCGCCGCCCTGCAGGGTGAACACCCGGGTGGCGTCGTTACCGTCGACCGCCAGGGTGGCCGAGCCGGGGCCGTCGATGATCAGGTCGTCGGTGATCGTGAGCTCGCCCAAGGTCAGCACGATGGCGCCGGTCACGGCCGGATCGAAGACGATGGTGTTGAGACCGGAACCGCCGTTGGCCGCAGTGATGGCCTCGCGCAGGGTGCAGTCGCCCACGGTGCAGTTGCCGTCGTTGTGGTCGTCGCTCGTGTTGACAACCAGCGGACCGACGATGGGAGTGGCCGTGGGGGTCGGCGTCGGCGTGTCGGTGGGCGTCGGCGTCAACGTCGGCGTTGGCGTGATCGTGGGCGTTGCCGTCGCCGTGGGGGTATGGGTGGGCGTCGGCGTCGGTGGGATCACCGGGTAACCGAGAACCAGCCCCACACCCGCGCCGATCGGCCCACCGCCGCCGGTGCCGGCGATGTTCTCGGCCGGCGAGCCGGGCGCCAGGTCGGACTGCCACAGGCCGCAGGCTTGCAGCCAGTAGACCTTACCGCCGGCCACGTCCACCGTCAGCGCGAAGGGCTGGCCGCTGTCGGAGCAGATGAAGCCGGGCGGCGCACCGGTCGAGATGGTGACGACGTTCTGGTTGACGCCGGTCAGGTCGGCGCGTTTGATGTCGAGTGCGCTCTCCGACCAGTAGATGTATTCGTTGGGGCCGTCGATGGTGATGCCGTTGACCGTGCCCGCCGCACCGGAGATGATCGTCTGCGGCACACCAACGGAATCGACGTTGATCCGGTAGATGGTGCTGCTAGCCCCGTAATAGAGCTGGCCGCGCTCGGCATCGAAGGCCAGGCCATTGAAGGCACCGGTGAAGACCGGCAGGGTCGACAGGGTCAGCGTGTCCAGGTCGTAGGACTGGATGTAGGGGCTGGCTATCCAGAAGAGCCGGTTGCCGACCGGGTCGAAGACCAGCGCCGTCGGGAAGTCCAGGCTGCCGACGACCACCGCCTGGTTCGAGCCGTCCAGGTTGGCACGCAGGATGCGCCCGTTGTTGCGCTCGGCCCAGTAGAGGACCTGGTCGATCGGATCGACGGCCACGCCGCCGGCCTGGCTGTTGTTGAAGGCGTCGGCCAGCTGTGCGCCGGAGGCCGGGTCGAGCCACGGCCACGCGCCCAGCAGGCGCGCGGTCATGATCTGGCCGGTGCTGGCGCGCGACCAGAAGAGGCTCTTAGCATAGATGCTGGCCGGCGGCGTGGCCGTGGGGCCGCTGCGCGTCGGCGTGTTGGTCGGCGTGAGGGTCGGTGTGCGCGTCGGCGTATGCGTGGGGGTCGGCGTCAACGTCGGTGTGTTCGTCGGCGTCGGCGTCACCGTCGGCGTGTTCGTTGCCGTGGGCGTTGGCGTGGGCAGCGGCCCGTAGACCACCGCGGGATGGCTGTTGAGGATGGTGTAGTCGTTCACGAACGCCTGCACGCCGCTGCCATCCAGGCTGGCGCTGAAGACGCTGGAGCCGAACTCGGTCCAGTACATCTTGCCGCCGGCCACGTCCAGCTTCAGGCCGGAGATGTCGGCCCCGCGCGTGACCAGCGTCTGCACGTTTTGCCCGTTGAGGTCGGCGCGGCGGATCACACGCGCCATGCGCTGGGTCCAGTAGATCTTTTCGGCGTAATGGTCGATGCCCAGGCCCAGGATCGTATCGCCCAGGCCGGTGACCACGTCTTCGCGGCCGCTGCCGTCCAGGTTGACGCGACGGATTGCGCCGCCCTCGCTGAAGTACAGCTTACCGCGGCCGAGGTCCAGCGCCAGCGCGCCGTAGCTGCTGCTCAGGTTGGGCAGCAGGGTGACCGGATCGGTGCCATCCAGGTTGGACCGGCGCACCGCGCCGCCCCACCAGGAGCCGTTCCAGAAGGAATCGAACCAGTAGAGCTTGCCGTGGACGCCGTCGACCACCAGCCCGGCGGGGTTGAACAGGTCGTTACGCAGCACCGTCACCCCAGAGCCGTCCAGGTTCATGCGCATGAGCCGGCCGTAGGTGCGGTTGAAGTAAGCCTCGGTCCAGTAGATCTGGTCGGTCAGCGGATCGACGTCGATGCCGGCCGGGTCGGCCCACTGGTCGCTGTAGCGGTAACGCAGGTCACTGCCGTCCTCGTAGGCCGACTTGATGAAGAAGAAGCCGTCGGACCAGTAGAGGTATTTGGCGCGGGCTGAGGGTGTCGGCGTAGCCGGCACGCGCGTGGCCGTGGCCGTGGGTGTGTTCGTCGGCGTCGGCGTGTTGGTGGCCGTGGCGGTATTGGTGGCCGTCGGCGTGTTGGTGGCCGTGGCCGTGTTGGTGGCTGTGGCCGTCGGCGTCCGGGTCGGCGTGTTCGTTGGTGTGTTGGTGGGCGTCGGGGTGTTGGTCGGCGTCGCCGTAGGTGTCAGGTAGGCCAGGTCAGCGTCCGAGCCGACCGACACCGTGTCGGCCACCAGCAGCTGGACGTTGGAGCCGGCCGGCGGCAGGTCGGCCTGGCGCACGCCGGTGAGCTGTGCCGTCCAGTAGACACGACCGCCGGGGATGTCCGCGGTCAGCCCGGAGAAGCGCTCGGTGCCGGTGGCCAC